>CAZUGI010000020.1:0-32347 GCA_964619855.1 uncultured Geobacter sp.
TTGTTCTCTGGAGTGTGTGATCGACCAGGCGAATTTGGAGTTGAGAACGAAGAGCAGTTTATTAGGGTCAAGGGTCAAGGGTCAAGGGTCAAGGGTCAAGGGTCAAGAAATGCTTTTGACCTAACTTGACCCTTGACCCTGGCCCATTAGTTGCCTACTTATCAGCCGTGATCTTGAAAGTGCGCTCCAGATGGAACTGGGTGCTGGGACCGAACCATCTGTCAAAAATGGCCTTGGCTTCGCCGCTTTTTTCCATTTCAAGAATGGTCTTGTTTACAAAATCAACGAAGTTTTTATCGCCTTTGCGCATCCCGAGTCCATAGGGCTCATCAGATATCTGCAGAGCCGGAATCTCGAATTGAGCCTTGTTAGGTGCTTTTGCCAGGATGCCGGCCAGGATGGCTTCGTCAGTTGTGACTGCTGCCACCTTACCCTGCTGCAGTGCCAGGAAAGCCTGAGGATAGTCGTCAAATGAAAGTACGGTAGCAGAAGGAATCGACTTCTTTACGTTCTGCTCGGAAGTTGAACCCTTGGCTGTGCCGATCTTTTTACCTTCCAGGTCTTTAAGTGTTTTTACGCTCCCTTTTTTGGTGATGAATTTCTGACCGGTAAAGAAGTAGGTATGGCTGAAATCGATAACCTTGGCGCGCTCGGCGTTTTTGGTCATGGTGGCTGCAATAATGTCAATATGCCCTTCCTGCAGCTGCGGCATGCGGCTTGCGGAAGTTACCGGCTTGAGTTCGACTTTAACGCCCATTTTTTTGGCGATGGCGTTGACAAAGTCGATATCGTACCCAACAATTTGGCGGGTTTTTTCATCGATGTATCCGAATGGTGGCAGAGAGTCTTTACAGCCCACAACAAGTACACCTTTTTTCTTTGCATCAGCCAGTGTGTCAGATGCCAGTACGGTCTTGGCGGTTACTGCCGCAAGAGCCACTACCATTAGCAACGTTACCAGTTTTTTCATTTTACTTCCTCCTTGTGTAGATGGATATAGACGCCGGAATGCCGGAATCAGGGGTTATTCTGCCTGCATCGGAGTCAGCAGCTGACGCAGAAACTGCTTGGCTCGCTCGTGTTTGGGTCTCATGAAAAAGTCCTCCGGAGTGGCCTCCTCCAGAACAATGCCATCCGCCATGAAAGCCACCCTGTGTGCAACCTCGCGTGCGAAGCCCATTTCGTGAGTGACCACCACCATGGTCATTCCGGAAAGTGCCAGATCTTTCATGACTGCCAGAACTTCGCCGATCATTTCAGGATCAAGCGCCGATGTCGGCTCATCGAAAAGCATTATTTTTGGCTTCATAGCTAAAGCACGGGCAATGGCGACCCTCTGCTGCTGTCCTCCCGACAACTGCCCCGGATAAGCATCCCGCTTTTCAGCCAGACCTACTCTAGTGAGCAGTGTCATGGCCTGTTCTTCGGCCTCTTTCCTGGGAACGTTGCGAATCTTGGTGGGAGCCAGAGTAATGTTGCTGATGACTGAGAGGTGTGGATATAAGTTGAACTGCTGAAAAACGAAACCGACCTCGGCCCGTAGTTTGTTAATATCGGTTTTTTTATCGGCCAGATTCATGCCGTCTACAACCAGAGAGCCTTCGTTGATAGGTTCCAGTTGGTTGATGGTGCGGATCAGGGTCGATTTGCCGGATCCGGAGGGCCCGCATACTACCAGCACTTCGCCCTGAGTTACGTGCAGATTGATATCGTTGAGGACATGCAGGTTTTTAAACCATTTATGCACGCCTTTAAAAATTATCATCATATGCTCCTGACAGAGTAATGATCAAACAGTGTTCGCAAGTGGCATTCGTATACCATGTATTCAGGTTTCATCAAAGAGGAAAAGTTATACATCTCGGATGTTTTTGGATGTTATTTGTTTCCGGTTGGCCAGTAACTGCCGCCGACCAGTGTGGCAGTGATGCTCCCAATCCGGACTTTTGACTTCATCTGCACCGGTATGCGGCGCTCATCGTCAGTCAGCCAGATATGCATATCGCCGGTACGGGCGAAGATCCCTTCTGATTTTAGCAGTGGTTTGATCACCACGGTCTTGAACCGGCCAAGGGAAGTCGTTATCTCTTCGCGCCGCAGCACCTGAACCTCTGTATTCCAGAGCTTTTTGCAATCGAAGATATCTATGTAGTAGGATGTACCGACTTGCAATGGCACAGATCTGAAGTAGAAAAAGCTGGAGAGTGTGTCGTAGGTTCTTTTTGAGATCTTTTGGGTCGTTTCACTGTTTTTGAGGAAGTCCTTAGTGTTGACCTCAAGTTTATTTCGATCAAAGACGGCATCTTTCTGGAAGCGGGTCCAGCCTTCGCGAATACGTTCACGATAAAGTCGGGGAACCCCGATGTACAGAGGCGGCACTCCGGAAATAAGTATCGACTCTATCCGGTCGTCTACAGGGAAAAAGAGCTTCAGCCAGTCGGCCGATTTTGCGGTGGAGATAATATGAATCTCATCACCGACCTGATTGACCTCCTGTACCGCACGACCGGCAGGGATGCCGGTGTATGATATTTCAAACTCAAGCCGTTCCGGGATGGGGAATGCGGAGACCGTAGATGCAATGGTCAAGGGGAATGCGGTATACAGCAGTAACACGAAAGCGCTTTTTATGAATTTTACCCGCATCCCCTTGTCCCTTGACCTTACTTTTAAGCCTGCCCGCCCTGCTGGGTCTGTTCAAAAGCTGTCTGAGCCTTGTGAATCTCTTCGAGTTCACGCAGTTTGTCGCCCATCCAGGCGTGGAAGACACGGGCGTTTTCATAGCTCATGACCACACCTGTATCAATGAAGCGAACCATGCTGCTGGCCAGATCCTTGGGCTCGACTTCGGTCTCACGGCCGATTGCACCCTCCGGTGTGATTTCATGAGTGATCGATTCAGGAAGCGGCTGACGTTCGAGATAAAAGTTTATCACCATCTCGCCTAGTGGCGAAAAACCGCCCTGAGCTCCGTTGACGTAGGATGGGTTGTAGCCGTAGTTGAATACATACTTAAAGGTTAATTCCGGTTTTTTGCTACTCATGATTATGCCCCTTTAGGATTAGTGTTTGGCTTCGTAGAAGCTCAGATTCTGTATCTGTACCTACCACACTCTGCTGGCATTGGAAAAGAACTTCTTGCAACTAATTATCGATATGGAATATAAAGGAGCTAATTAGTCTTTTGTATTGGGGGTGGGAAAGATGATAGATATCTGCCGGCGCAGTCTGTTTGTTGCGGTCGTCACGCTGTTTTTGCCTAGTCAGGTTTTGGCTGAAGGCTCTGCAGTCAGGATCCTGTTTGATCAGGGCCACAGTCAACGCTTTTTGATAGAGGAAAGCGGACCGCTGCAACTCTCCGGCCTGGCCGATGTTATGAGGGTGCAGGGCGCCGACGTGACATCTACAAAGAACCCTCTGAATGACGCAATCCTCAAGGATTATAAAGCGCTGATAATTTCCGGACCGTTTTCAGAACTGTCACCGGAGGAAGTCGAATCAATTGCACGTTTTATGGATCGTGGCGGGCGCGTGGCGACAATGCTTCATATAGGACCTCCACTTGCGCGTCTCTTAACAAAACTTGATATCGATCACTCCAATTCGGTTCTGCATGAACGCCAAAATGTTATTGACACCGATATTAATTTCAAAGTGAAGGATCTGGCATCCAATCAGTTATTCACAGGAATAGACCAGTTTGCAGTATACGGTGCCTGGGCACTTAATCCGGGATTGTCTTCAAGCCCCATTGCCAGAACATCTCCCACAGCCTGGATAGATCTGAACGGAGATAAGGTTTTATCTCAAGGGGATGCTACGGCTGCTTTCAGTGTGGTAGTAAATGGAGCCTATGGAACCGGAGGTTTCATGATATTTGGTGATGATGCTATTTTCCAGAATCGCTATCTTGATGAAAACAACGGTAAACTGGCTGCCAATCTCTGCAAATGGCTGATAGGACAATAGATTTATTTTTTGCCAGCCAGGTATTTAATCGGCTGCATACACTGCGTTGACAAAGCAAAAAACTCTTGATAGAAGAGGGCAGTCAATATAATACCGGGAGGTAACTTATGAAAAGCAGTATCTTAAGAGCTGTTCTTACCGCAGTAGCCCTGCTCCTGACCGTCAGTCTCTCTTTTGCCGCCGATGCCAAGGCAGACAAGAAGGCACCCGCCAAAACTGAAGCTGCCAAGCCGGCTGACAAGAAGGCCGAAGCCAAACCGGCCGAAGAAAAGGCGGCCAAGGGTGATCTTGTGGATATCAACACAGCCACCGATGTGGAGCTCAAGGCGATACCCGGCCTTGGTGATGCGTATGTAGCCAAGATAGTGGTTGGCCGCCCCTACGCGAAAAAAGATCAGCTCAAGTCGCGTAATATAGTTCCTGCGGCTGTCTACGAAAAAATCAAGGATAAAATTATTGCCAAGCAGCCCAAGAAAGAAGAAAAGGCGTCTGCCAAGCCGGAAGCAAAGAAAAAATAGGGTAGTTTTACAGCTGTAATGGATCTAAATGGGCATCCGGCTTCGGGTGCCCATTTAGTTTTTCCGCCGGTTATAATTTTCCTTCTGAGCGTCCCGCCTGGCAACCATCCCGCTATCCAGCCAATTTTCCGTGACGTCGCCGCGAGTATGCCTTGACTTACCAAGGCGACATCTGTATTTTTAATTATTTACAAACAGATGCAAGGAGTTGCGATGAAACCGCTTTTTTTAAACCCCCCCACTTTCGAGGACTTTGACGGCGGCGCCGGTGCGCGCTATCAGGCTTCCCGCGAAGTGACTTCATTCTGGTATCCCACCTGGCTCTGTTTCCCAGCCGCCATGATTGAGGGCAGCCGTGTTGTGGATGCGCCCGTGCAGAAATTTGATCTGGGAAAGTGTCTTGAGATTGCCCGGGATTTCGATATGGTGGTCATGTACACCTCAACCCCCACTCTCATGATCGATATTGAGACCGCCCGGCGTATAAAAGAGGTGAAGCCTGAAATAGTGACCGTTTTGACAGGTCCGCACGTAACAATTCTTCCCGAAGAGTCTCTTAGGGCCGGAAAAGGCGCCATAGATATCGTCTGCCGTGGTGAATTCGACTATTCCACCAAAGAATTGTGCGAGGGGCGCGACTGGGATAAGGTGGACGGCATCAGTTATGTCAAGGATGGCGCCATTGTTCACACCGCCGACCGTCCGATGATCGAGGATCTGGATGCTCTGCCCTTCGTCGCTCCGATCTACAAGCGCGATCTGCCGATCAGCGAATACGTCATCCCTCATTTCAAGAGCCCCTACGTATCTATCTACTCCAGTCGCGGCTGCCCTTCAAAATGTATCTACTGTCTCTGGCCGCAGACCTTTTCAGGCCAGAGGATGCGTACCCGCAGCCCGCAGAATGTGTTCGAGGAGATAAAGTGGATCACCGAGAATATTCCGGAGATGCGGGAACTTTCTTTTGATGACGACACATTCACCGCCAACCGCCAGCATGCCCGGGATGTCGCCAAACTGATCAAGCCGCTGGAGATATCATGGACAATAAACGCCAGAGCCAATACCGATTATGAAACCCTCAAGATCATGCGCGAGTGCGGCTTGCGGCATGTCGTGGTCGGATTCGAGAGCGGCAATGCCCAGATTCTTAAAAATATAAAGAAGGGTGTCACCAAGGAGCAGGCTCTCCAGTTCACCAAAGATTGTAAAAAGCTCGGTCTTTCTGTTCATGGCGCCTTTATCATGGGCCTTCCCGGCGAAACCAAAGAGACCATCCAGGAGACCATCCGATTTGCCAAGGAGATGGATCTTAATTCGATTCAGGCCTCGCTGGCGTCTCCCTACCCCGGCACGGAGTTTTACGACCTTTGCAAGGAAAACGGCTGGATTTCATCAGATAACTTTATTGACGATACCGGCCATCAGAAATGTGTAATCAACTACCCAAATCTCTCCAATGCCGAGATATTCAATTCGGTCGAAGAGTTCTACGACAAGTTCTATTTCCGCCCGAAATATATACTGCGCAGTATCGGACGGATGATTGTCGACGGCGAAGAGCGCACCAAGCTTCTGAAAGAGGGCCGGCAATACCTGCAGTACATGAGGAAGCGGAAAGAATCCTGCTCCGACTGCAAGTAATTTGATCGGAACACAATGAAGCAGCTGATCATAACTTCTGACGATTTTGGGCTTTCACCGGGTGTAAACCGCGCTGTTGAACGGGCCTGGCAGGAAGGCATTCTAACCTGTGCCTCGATTATGCCGGGTGGTTCAGCTTTTGATGAGGCGGTTCTGGTTGCAAAGCGGAATCCTGGGTTGCAGGTCGGTCTGCATCTGACACTGGTGCAAGGTCGGTCGGTTCTGCCGCCGGAAAGTATTCCGGAGCTGGTCGACAGGAATGGCTGTTTTACTGATAATCCGGTGGCGGCCGGCATGCGGTATTTTTTCGATAGAGGTCTGTACTGTCAGCTGAAAAGGGAGATTGAAGCCCAGATATTGAAGGTCAGAGATGCAGGAATACTGCTGACCCATATTGACGGCCACCTCAACATCCATCTGCATCCGACAGTTTTTACCATTCTTGCTGAATTGATGCCTCGTTACGGTATCAGCAGTTTCCGGCTTTCCCGGGAGAGTTTACGCCATAACCTGCAATTTGACAATCAGAGACAATTCGGCAAGACAGTCGAACGGATCATATTCGGATCACTCGCCGACAATGCCAAGCCAAAGCTGGACGAGCTGAAAATCAGTTATGCAGCGGAGGTTAAAGGGGTTCTTAATTCCGGCCGAATGACTGAAGAGTATATCCTGAACATCATTGATGGATTACAGGACGGAATGACGGAGATTTATTTTCATCCCGGCCTACTTCCGGATGTCGAAATTACAAGTCGCATGCCGGATTACCGTCATGAAGAGGAGTTGGTGGCCATCACCAGTTCGGCTGTTATGGACAAACTTAAGCTATTGCAGATAACTGTGCAGAATTACCGTGGAGAAGTGAAATGCTGAAGACGCTGGGTGTCATGTTTGTCGCGATTCTGGCCGGAGCCGTTGGCGATATTTTCCTGACACAGGGAATGAAAAGTACCGGTGACATTTCTGCAATGGGTTTCCGGCAGATTGTAGACACGGTTTTTAAAGCCTTGACAAACTGGCGCCTGATTCTGGGCACAGCCATGCAGGCGGTCTATTTTGGACTCTGGCTGGCCGTATTGTCCTGGGAGGATCTCTCGGTGGCATTGCCGCTTCAGGCTCTCAGTTACGTTGTCGTGGCATTTTTGGCACAATGGTATCTGGGGGAAAATGTTACTCCAATGCGCTGGGCCGGTATCTGCCTGATTTGCGTCGGTGTGGCGCTTGTGACAAGAAGTAGTGCTACTTGAAACGGTATAGGGGGACTAGATGCTGACAGTTCGTAAGATTGCCTTCATCGGCGGCGGCAACATGGCCGAAGCCATCATGCTGGGACTGATGCGCGAGGAAGTGGGTGTCGGAATCTGTGTGGCCGAGATCAATCCGAAGCGCCGTGATGAAGTCTCGGCCCGTTTTCCGAATGTGCGTGTCGTTGAGGATGCCGCTGAGGCTGCCGGTTGGGGTGAAGTTGTTATTATGGCAGTCAAGCCGCAACAGGCGGCCGGTGTGCTTGATGTATTGGAATCTGTGATTACAAATGACAAGCTTGTGATCTCAATTATGGCCGGTATTCAGAGTTCCAAGATTGAGGAGAATCTGGTGCCAGGTTGCCGTGTTGTCAGGGCAATGCCAAATACACCAGCCCTGATAGGTGCCGGAGCGACAGCCGTCTGTGCCGGCAGAAAAGCTTCAGCCGGGGATCTTGATCTGGTCCGGCAGATTTTTGCACTGATAGGGACTGCCGTCTGCGTCGATGAAAAACAGATGGATGCCGTTACCGCCCTTTCCGCCAGTGGCCCGGCATATGTATTCACATTCATTGAGGCCCTGTCCGACGCAGGAGTAAAAAACGGTCTTCCAAGGGATGTCGCTGCCCAGTTGGCGGTCCAGACGGTGCTGGGCTCGGCCCGTATGGTGTCGGAGACTGGCGAACATCCTGCCCTCTTGAAGGAAAAAGTCACATCTCCTGGAGGCACGACCATTGCCGGTCTGCACGCTCTGGAGAACGGCAGTTTCCGCGGCGTTGTCATGGATGCTGTCGAGGCGGCCTGCCGCAAATCCAAGGAACTGGCGGGAAAGTAATTATCTGATATACTGTTGCCGGTAGAGGTCCGATAAATTCACATTTCATGCTGTGCACCGGGAGGATAACATGTTTGAATCCGCAGAATTGGGCCACAAAATCAGCAAGGAAGTATGGAAAAAAGAGATTCCGGAGCTACGTGAAGGGTTGTTGGACGCCCAGCTGGACCTGTTCCAGTCCAAGAAGTTTCCGGTCATAATTCTTGTGGCGGGAGTGGACTGTGCCGGCAAAGGTGAAACAGTCAACCTTCTGAATGAATGGATGGATCCCCGTCACATAGAAACTCATGCTGTGCGCGACCTGACGGATGAAGAGCTGGAGCGACCGCAGATGTGGCGTTACTGGAGGGTTCTCCCTCCGCGAGGTAAGGTCGGAGTCTTCATCGGGACCTGGTATTCGGCGCCGCTGGTCGAAAATGTCTACGGCACAATCAAGAATGCCGAGCTTGATCAAAGGCTGGAGCGGATTCTCCGATTTGAAAAAATGTTGTGTGATGAAGGTGCGCTGGTTCTCAAATTCTGGCTGCATCTTTCCCAGGATCAACAGAAAAAGCGACTCAAACTTTTAGAAAAAGATCCCAAGACGCGCTGGAGGGTTACCGATACTGATTGGGATCATTACAAACAGTATGATAAGTTTCGTCAGGTTTCCGAACGGATGCTCCGCTCGACCAGTACGGCTGAATCACCCTGGACAATCGTTGAGGGAACCGATCCCCGTTATCGCTATCTGACCATCGGCAAGGCGATAGTCAATGCCATGCGCCAACGGCTGGACGCTCCTGAGCCACCCAAGCACGAAGAACCGATACCACCCATAATGTCATCCATTGACAATCTGCTGATTCTGCAGACGCTGGATATGAAGAAAAAGCTTAAGAAAGATATCTACGAAAGCGAACTTGAAAAGTATCAGGGCAAGCTGAATCTTTTGACCCGTCACGCTGACTTTAAGAAACTTTCAGTTGTGGTCGCCTTTGAAGGAAATGATGCGGCTGGCAAAGGGGGCAGCATCCGTCGCATTATCCAGGCGCTGGATGCCCGTCAGTATCGTGTCATTCCGGTGGCAGCACCGACAGAGGAGGAGCGGGCCCAGCCCTATATGTGGCGTTTCTGGCGCAATATCCCCCGCAAGAGCCGTTTTGCTATATTTGACCGCACCTGGTATGGACGTGTTCTGGTCGAGCGGGTTGAGGGGTTCTGCGAGCATAAAGACTGGATGCGGGCCTACGGGGAAATCAATGATTTTGAAGAGCAGATGGTACGGAATAAAACGGTCGTGGTTAAATTCTGGCTGTCCATCACCAAAGAAGAGCAACTGCGGCGTTTCAAGGAGCGCGAAAAGATCGGTTTCAAACGTTACAAGATTACCGATGAAGATTGGCGTAACCGCGACAAATGGGACGAGTATGAACGTGCGGTCTGCGACATGATTGACCGTACCAGCACAGAAATAGCCCCCTGGACTCTGGTTGAGGCCAACGATAAATATTATGCCCGCATCAAGGTTCTGAAAACACTATGTGATCGGATCGAAAAAGCGCTGGGGAAATAGGAAATAATCTGTACATCTCAGGAATGAACGCCCTCCGGCAGCCCGGAGGGCGTTTTTTGTATGTACCGGAGCGTCAACGCCATTACTTGCAGATTTTTTCAAGGAAAGCCGATATTCCATTTTTGTCGCTGAATTTAAGGGCACCAGCAATGCAGGTGCCCTTTTTCATCAGCATAACTGATCCGTAGAGTTGATCCTGCCCTTCCAGGAATGTTGTATCAGATTCTACCTTTTCGGTCTTTTCCCCAGTCAGTTGAGATTTGAAGCGTTCTAAAGCATTTGATGCGGATTCGGATGTCCCACCTAAAAGTCTGAATATCTGAAAGTTCTTTCCGCCCAGCACCGCCTCAGCCATGATCCCTTTGTTTAAAAAATCATAGCCCAGAAGGCTCTGAGGGAGATAGCGTTCGCTCCCTTTAACTATTTCCGGTCGCTTGAACGGTGCAAGTTCCTGTGGCCTGTTAACATTGCCCGGCAGTCTAGCAGCGATCGTCTTAGCACATTCGGCGAGGGTGTTAGGACTGGCTTTCTCGCTGCCGGTTATCTGGATGTGGACAAAATGGCGATTCTGATAGAAAAAAAGCTGGGAGCCGGAAAGATTTGATTCTGCTCCAACGGCAACGGAGCGCCCCTCTTTCTGGCGATAGTTGGCGTAGATACCGAAGGCGTCCAGATTAGATCCCATGCGGTAGATTTCTACGTCCAGGCCGGCGGAGGATTTTCTCCTGGGTACGTAGCGGGCGGCGGCCATACGGTCGAATCCGTAGGGGAAATAGAGCTCCGCTTCGCCATTTATGCGATCTGACAGGGTGTCGCGGTCGTAGAAAACAGGCTTGCCTTCGACCTTCCAGCCTAAGCCGCAGCTGTTGGGAGAAAGCAAGCTCTCCATATCAACAGCAGCCAGAGCAGCACATGGGGCAAGGAGCAGTAGCGTGAACAGCAGCAACTTTGAAATACTTACAATCATGCCAGCACTCCCCGGGCACGTTCCATTTTAGCGGAGATATCAAGCCCATTGACACAGCGGGCTTTACATCCCTCACAATCTATACAAGCCGCTGCAGTTGACTGCTGTGGCATCTCGGCGTAGGTGGCTTTGGCCAGCGATAAGTCATGATAGCCGCCCTCAGCGTACATCAGGGCACGATTGACGGTTGATATTTCAACTCCCCTTGGACAGCCTGATTCACACGAACCACAGAAACCGCAGTAAAAAGGAGCGATGGCCTCTGCATAGCGATCCAGGCGCCGCAGGTCGGCATAGGTGAAGGACATACCCATGACGGCAATATCCTCTCTGAGATGGGTCATATCCCGCATGCCAGGTATGGCCATGGTTACCTTAGGATTCTGAAGCACCCACTTGAGCGCCGCCTGATGGGGGCTGATCTTGCCCAGACCGCTAACATCATAGCCGCCTGTCTGTGTTTTCATGGCGATAATTCCTATTCCGGCTGCTGCCGCCCGGTCGATGGCAGCCGAGAGCTCCTTGTTCGACTTGAAGTTGTATTTGACGAGGCAGGTGTCAAAGAAGCGCTCCGGATCGTCCACCAGAGCGTTAAGGACATCGGTCTCGTTCTTGTGGGTGGTAACGCCGCAGAAGCGGACTTTACCCTGTTTTTTCAGTAGCGCCAGGGCCTCTCTGGTTTCGGCCATAAATATCCGTTCCCGGCCGGTGACATTATGCAGCTGGATAACATCGATATGGTCTGTCCCAAGAGTCTTCAGGCTGGTTTCGACGTCCCGGATGATGTCCGCCTTTGTTTTTGAGTCAGCCAGCGTCTTGGTGGCGATGTACACCTTGTCACGCATCCCCTTCACAGCTTTGGCAACGATTTCCTCGTTCTTGCCGTTCATATACTTGCGGGCCGTGTCAATATAGTTGACGCCCTGTTCAATGGCTACTCGGATTACTTCCGGTTCCGGGGTAAGCATGGCCCCAAAACTGACCACGGTAACTTTCAATCCGGTGCGTCCAAGAGTTCGATACACCGGCTTGGGAAATGCTGATTGCTCCGCTCCGGCCATCTGCTGCAAGGCTTCTGCCAGAGCAGGCGGCGCGATCAGCGCGGCAGCGGTTCCTGCCACGCCGGCCTTGATGAACGTCCTGCGGTTTATTCCACTTTTACTCGTAGATTCCATGGCGCGTTCTCCTTTGGGTAGCAATACTGTTTTTCCAAAGACTTAATATCAGAGAGGTCGTTCAAGATCAAGGACCAGTTACGGCTCTGAACATTGAGTATTAATTGATCGGACTGTCAGACAGCATACGCTCAAAATGTAGCGCTACGTCCCAGTAGGCGTCGCCGGCCACCATAGACAGGTCGTTGTGGCCGGCTTTATCGACCCAGAACTGCATCTTCGGTTGACGGGCCCTTTCGTACAACCGCTCACCATGCCGGAAGGATATGATCTCATCATCACGGCCGTGGATCACCAGTACCGGACAGCTCACGCGCTCCAGTTGTTTCAGGTTGTCAAAACGATCGAACGGCATCAGTCGGATACGTGTCATAACGCGAAAGGCGCTGGTGAAGCCGCTTTCGACAACTAGACCTCCGACCTTGCGGGTTGCGGCCAGATGAACACTCGGTCCACTGCCGATTGAACGTCCCCAGACGATGATCCGATCCGGGGTTACCCCTCGCTGTGCAAACAGATAGTCGTAGACGGCCTCAATGTTCGCCAGGGCGGCCCTTTCGGACGGTTTACCGCTGCTGGTGCCGTAGCCGCTGTAGTCGTAGGACATGACCGCAAAGCCGTGCCGCCTGAACTCCTCCATCAGGCCGGATATATCCCCCATATCTTCTGCGTTGCCGTGACTGAAGAGGATTAAGTGGCGTGCCGCCGGATTTTCCAGAAGGCGGGCCGATATCTGCGAACCGTCGGCCAAAGGGAGTTTGATGATATCAGCAGAATTGCTGTAGGAAGACGGGCCGGGCATAAACATCATCGAATCGGACAGGAACAGGCCGATCAGAAGCAGCACTCCATAGAGTGCAGATAGTGTTAACAGCGCAGACAGCATCAGACGTTTCCAGCTATATGCAGGCATGATTTCCACATTCAAAAAATTGAGACTATTCGAACAAACAGTCTTTCCAAAGCCCTTAGAGCCATAAAAAACAGCTCGGATAAAGGTCGGTGACCGAATAAAACATAAGGCCGTCTGATGTAGCAGGGGCGGGCACCGGTTGCCAGGGCGGCAAGACAGCCGGTCAGGAGACGGTCATCAATCATCAGGATTGAAGTCATTGAGGTTCCGGACAGCTCTTTGACTTTGATTAGGCCGTCCGGGTACGGTTTTTTGCGGACCCCAGAGATGAAGCGCAGGTTTGGAAAATTATCGGTGAACCATGTAATTCGATCTTGAGCCGGATTATTGGAAAGAATGAAGATGCAGTCGCCGCCAAAAAGAGATTCGCAGTGTTTCATCCAGGCTGCCGTTTCAGGCAGTGGAGTTGTTGCCCCATGATGAGCCAGAACTCCGTCAAAATCTATTGCCAGGACTGCGATCCCTGCCGAGTGCAACGCCTCGGGATCCAGCATCAGGATGTTCTGGATCTCGGCGGTTTCTTCCAAGATGCGCCTAAGTTTATAGCGGTGGCGAAATCCGAGCGAAAAACCGGCAATAATGTGAGAATATGAAGCCACTCTCAGCTCTTCTGGTGTTCTTTCTGGGCAAGGGAGACGAGATAATAGACAATTCCGAGAATCAGAAGTGTGCCGGCCAGAAAAGCCTGGGTGGTGAGGTCGTCTTTGCGCAGGGTAGAGATCAGGATTTCACGAATCATAGCGACAATTATGACTCCGATAAAAACCAGGATATTGAATTTGCCACCTTTCAGGTTTTTAATCTCGTTATCCATCAGTTCGATCATCATCCAGAGAATCAGCAGTGATCCAAGAGCTGAGAGAATTCCTTTTTCCATGTCTCCCTTGAATATATGCAGAATATCCCAGACAAAAAGAATGACTACAGAAATGGAAACACCGGCCAGCGCGATCACGAGAGCCAGATTCAGCCCGTATGTGAAGCGCTCTGTGGCCTTGATCAGGAAAGACTCTATTTTCCGCGAAACGAAGACCTTTTTCATCTCCTCTTCACGATAGGATGTGCTCATGACATCCAGATTCATATCCAGAATTTTTTCAACCGCCTCTCGAAGAACCCGGCGCTGGTCTCTGTCTGAATAATTGTCATCTATAAGCCCCAGTAGAAAATGCCGGATCTGGTTCATGGCGGCATTTACGAAGTGAACGCTGAGGCCGACCCTGACATGGGCGTAGCCGATACGGGTCAGATGATTCATGTAATGATTGTCGTAGATGCCGGTAAAAAGCGACATGAACCAGCTGCTGTGCATTTCTCTCAAGCGCAGTCTGTTAGTATTGTTAAGGATTGCCGCAGTCTCCGGCAAACCGTAAAGATAGTCATAGAACTCAAGCGAAAAACGCTCCTGATTCTGTTCTGCCAAAGGCTGCAGCGACAGCAGCAGTTCGGCATCCTGATCGGAAAATCGGTAATGATCGCGCAACTCCTGCATGGTAATCATATGTTATCTCCCATACTTGTAGGCTGCTGCACAGGTCCCTTCGCTGGAAACCATGCAGGCGCCGACCGGCGATTCAGGCGTGCAGGCATTTGAAAAAAGCGGGCAGGCGAAAGGTGACAGTTTTCCTTTTAACACCTCTCCACAGAGACAAGCCGGATTTTCAAAGGCATCCGGTACCTTCAGATGCAAGATCTTTTCGGCGTCAAAATTCGAAAACTCTTGCCTGATTGACAGTCCGCTTCCGGGTAAAACGCCTAAACCTCGCCAGACTGCGTCACACGGTTCAAAGAGCTGCTGAAGGATAGCCTGTGCCTTTTCATTGCCATTCCATGATACTGCTCGGCTGTATTGAATCTCTACAGTACTTTGTTCATGTAATACCTGGGCCAGAAGCATTTCGATCCCCTGCATGACATCAGCCGGTTCGAAGCCGGTCACAACGCAGGGTATATTGTATTTCTCTGCCAGTGGCTTGTAGGCATTGCCGCCGATGACAGTGCTGACGTGGGCCGGACAAAGGTAGCCTTTGAGGTTGAGATCGGGATCACCACTCAGAATGTCCATCGGCACCGGCATGGTTTTATGAGAGGCCAGCACACAAAAATTATCCAGACCCAGGCTGACGGCTCTCAGTATACTGGCGGCAATGGTCGGTGCGGTGGTTTCAAACCCGACTCCCAGAAAAACCACACGGCGGGCAGGATTGTTCCTGGCCAGTGAGACCGCGTCAAGCGGAGAATAAACAATACGTATATCAGCTCCTTTGGCCCGTTCTTCCATCAGCGAAGAGTTGCTGCCGGGCACTCTCAGCATGTCGCCGAAAGTTGCAACTATGTTGTGAGGGTCAGTTGAACATGCCAGCGCTTTATCGACATAGCCGATCGGAGTCACACATACCGGACAGCCGGGACCGGACACCAGCCTGACGTTATCCGGTAGCAGTGTGCGGATGCCGTACTGGTAAATGGCCATGGTATGGGTGCCACACACCTCCATGAAATTAACCGGTTCCTTCAAGCGTTCTGACATACGGCGCAGATTGTCAGCCATGTTCTGAACAAGTGCACGATCCCTGAACTCATCCTGGAATTTCATGCCATATCCTCATCCGAGAAAATTTCTCTCATCAAATGAAGAGTCTCTTTGGCATATTCCACATCAAGTCTGGAAATAGCAAAGCCGGCATGAACTATGACGTAATCCCCCACCGATACGTCTTCACCAAGTATGGTTATACTGGCTTCTTTTTGAACCCCATCAACTTCGGCGATAATGGTGTCACCATCTTTACTGATAATCTTCATCGGAACGCCAAGGCACATATCAGACCATTCTCCTTCCAGCAATTGCAACCTGACCCAGAGCGATGCCGCCATCGTTCGGCGGTATCAGGCGATGGGTGAATACTTTCAAACCGTTACTTACCAGGGCATTATATATCATTTCACTCAAAAGGCGATTCTGAAAAACGCCGCCTGAGAGAACGATCCGATCCAGGCCGCTGGAACGGGAAAGCTTCAGGCATATCTCTGCTGTGGCAGATGCGACAGTGAAATGGAAACAAGCAGCAATGAATGACGGGGGAATTCTCTTGTCGATGTCATAAAGTATATTCAGGAACATCGGTAAAAAATTTATTTGCAGTGGTTCCGCATCAAAAAAATCTAAAACATAGGGGTAGCTTTGAATTTCATTTCCACCAGCTGACTCAGCCAGCGCTTCAAGTTCAATTGCAGCCTGACCGTCATATGACACTTCAAGTCGTATGTTAAGAAGTGCCGCCACAGCATCGAACAGCCGGCCACAGCTTGATGTCAGAGGAGAATTAATGCCCTTCGTCAGCATGCCTGAGAAAATCTGCCGATCTCGACCTGTCAGTTGGTGCGTCACAGGGTTGTCAATTGAAAATGCGGCTTCAGCTTTTGCCTGGTGCAGATAGGACATGGCCATGCGCCATGGTTCCCGCACGGCAGCATCGCCGCCTGGCAGGCGTACGGGTCTGAAATGTGCAGCCCGACGATAATTGTCGTATCCGCCGATCAGGATTTCACCGCCCCAGATTGTGCCGTCAGGGCCGTAACCGGTACCATCGTAGATAACGCCGATTGCTTCACCATTCAGGCCGTTTTCGGCCATGCAGGATGCCAGGTGGGCATGATGATGCTGCACTTTGACAAGCGGCATATTGCTCTTTTCGGCAAATCCGGACGACAGGTAGTCAGGATGGAGGTCGCAGACGATCAGCTCAGGTTCTATTTGAAGTATTTCGGCAAGATGTGCGGAAGAGTGACGGAATGAGTCGTATGTAGAATCATTCTGAAGGTCTCCGATATGCTGGCTGAGGAAAGCATTGTCAGCGTTCGCAAGACACACCGCGCTCTTTAATTCAGCTCCGGTTGCCAATATCGGCCTTATGGCAAAGGGGAGTCTGACGGAGCGGGGAGCATAACCGCGGGCTCTGCGATAAAAGAGCGGTTGATCCATAAAAACCCGCATGACCGAATCGTCGCTGCGTATGTGAATCGGACGGTCGTGAATCAGAAAGTAGTCGGCTATTCCGGCCAATCTCTGCAAGGCATCATGGTCTTGATATGCTACCGGTTCGTCCGAGATATTGCCGCTGGTCATTACCAATGCCTTGAAGGCAGGGGCAAGTAAAGACGATAAATTAACCTCTTGATCCTTGACCCTTGACCCTTGACCCTCAAATAAAAGATGCTGCAGCGGAGCGTATGGCAGCATCAGACCTATCCAGCCGTTATCGGGGGCAACCAGCTGAGATACCGGGCTGTCCGGCCTTTTTTTGACGATGACAATCGGAGCTTCCGGTGATGACAGCAGCCGTTCTTCCATTCCGTTCAGCATTGCCAGCCTGCGGGCTGAATCTAGGTTGGCAGTCATAACGGCAAAAGGCTTCTGATCCCGCTTCTTGCGTTCACGCAGCCTGCCGACAGCGGAGGAGTTACAAGCATCAACCGCCAGATGGTAACCGCCAATCCCTTTGATAGCGATGATTGCCCCTTGCCCAAGCAGCTTGATGACCCGGTCAATAGCTGATTCCTTTTGAGCCAGCAGCTCTCCGGAGGAAGAGAGCAGAGAGACCTGAGGTCCGCAGTTGTGGCAGGCTATCGGCTGAGCATGAAAGCGTCGGTCCATGGGGTTGTTATATTCCAGTGAACATTCCGGACAGAGCGGGAAACCGGACATGGTGGTTTTAGGTCGGTCGTAGGGGGTGCCGGTGATGATACTGTAACGGGGACCACAATTGGTGCAGGTTATGAAGGGGTAGCGGTAGCGCCGGTCTTGCGGGTCAAACAGTTCGTGCAGACAATCATTGCAGACGGCTGTATCAGGAGAGATACGGACGTCGGCAGCTCCACCGCAGCTGGGGAGTATTTCAAACGAGTTTTCTTCATTGGCAGGGATGTCGGTGAAGTTGTGGGCGGTTATGGTTGCCAGAGGCGGTAGATTGTTAAGCAGCGCATTATCGAATGAGTCAAGAAGCCCTTCACTTCCCTGTACTTCAAGCTCCACACCCGCAGGTGTGTTGCGAATCCAGCCGGTCAAGCCATGTTCGTGAGCCAGCCTGTATATGTAGGGACGGAAACCGACTCCCTGTACGATGCCCTGTATGATGTGGCGACGACGCAGTATCAGTTTTGAACCCCGGCATTCAGCCATTGGTACCACGCCTGCATACCCTCTCCGCTCCGGGCTGATACTTCGAAGATAACGATCTCCGGATTTACCAATCGGGCGTACTTTTTACAGATTTCAACGTCGAAATCCAGATGAGGAAGGAGATCGACCTTGTTGAGCAGCATGACGGTCGAGTTCCTGAACATCTGCGGATATTTGAGCGGCTTGTCCTCGCCTTCGGTGACTGAGAGAACGGCAACCTTGTGGTGCCCGCCCAGATCGAATGCTGCCGGACAGACCAGATTACCGACGTTTTCAATCATCAGAATGTCCAGATTGTCCAGATCAAAATTTTCAGTACCGTGCATGATCATATGGGCGTCAAGATGACATCCTGCTCCGGTGTTGATCTGGCGAACCGGAAAGCCGGTGGCCGCAATTCGCTGTGCATCATTGTCAGTTTGCTGATCCCCTTCAACGACGGCAAATCTGAGTTTTCCTGACAGGTCAGTTAAGGTTTTTTCAAGCAGGCTGGTCTTGCCGGAGCCTGGCGAGCTGACCAGATTAAGGACAAAGATCCCTTTGTCTTTGAAAAGTGCCCTGTTAAAAGCTGCCAGACGGTTATTTTTGGCGAGTATGTCTTCTTCTATCGTGATGACGGTCCGTTTGCCGGAATCATCATGCCGATGCTCGTGCTCATGATCATGAGAATGCTTGCCGCCGTGAGTATGTGTGTGCTCGTGATGATGTCCGTCGTGGTTATGGTGGTGTTCACAGCCGCAGGTAGTGCACATGATGATGCTCCTGAAAGGTATTTGAGGGCAGGCTATCAGTTTCTCAGGGCAGATGCAACATCAGTTGAAGTCGGATTGTGTTTACATTCCTTTGAACTGAAGTTGATGAAGTCTGAAATATATTCCGCCGGCACTCATCAGCTCTTCATGGGTCCCTTCTTCAGTCTTGACTCCATGATGAATAGTAACAATTCGGTCGGCATCCTGAATGGTGGAGAGTCTGTGGGCGATGACAAGCGATGTGCGACCCTGCATCATACCTCTGATGCCTTCCTGTATCATCTGTTCCGAGGCCGAATCGATACTGGCGGTGGCTTCATCCAGCACAAGTATCTCGGGATCGAAGGCTACGGCACGGGCAAAGGAGATCAGCTGTTTTTCGCCGACCGAAAAATTGTTTCCCCGTTCACGCACTTCCTCATCATACCCTTCCGGCAGGCGCTCGATAAAACGGTCGGCGCCGACCGCTGCCGCCGCCTGTCGAACGCGGAGGCGGGCCTGTTCATCACCGAGGCAGATATTAAACGCGATACTTCCGGCAAACAGGCAGGGGTCCTGCAGCACGACGCCGATCCGTCGCCGGACCTCTTCCTGAGGCAGTTCTCGTATGTCGACGCCGTTAAAGCGGATACTGCCACGTTCAATGTCATAAAGTCTGGTAAGCAGGCGGGTTATGGTGGTTTTGCCGCCCCCGCTCTCACCTACCAGTGCTATACGTTCATTTTTCTGAACCGTAAGATTGAACGAAGTTAGTATGTCGTGACCATCCTGATAAGAGAATGAAACATCACGGAATTCAATTATCGGCGTAAGGGTCAAGGGGCAAGAGGCAAGGGTAATAAAAGGAGCAGAAGAGGTTTCTCTTTCTTGATCCTTGACCCTTGACCCTTGACGCTCAGTTTTTGTTTCAGTATCCAGCAATGCAAATATTCGTTCCAAGGCTGCCATGGCTCCCTGCATGACTGAATATTTCGCAGAGAGATCACGAATGGGAGAAAAGAACTTTTCGATATACTGAATAAATGCAACCAGAACGCCGAAGGTAAGGGCGCCCTTCACTATTTCACCGCCTCCGTACCAGATAATTAAGGCTACGGCAATGGATGAGAGCGCTTCGACCATTGCATACAGCGAGGCGTCCCAGAATATGACCGGCATGTTGGCGTCACGGTAGGACGCGTTCAATTCGCTGAAACGGCGCTCTTCATCCCGCTCGCGGTTGAAAATCTGGATAATGCTGATGCCGGCAATGCACTCGTTGAGAAAGGAGTTAAGTCTTCCGAGCCGTGCTCTCACTTCCCTGAAAGACTGGCGCATGCGGCGTCTGAATACATAGGCGACATAAAACAGTATCGGCAGAATGGAAAATGTCACCAGCGACAGTTTCAGATTCATCCAGAGCATGATCGAGATAATCCCGATAAGCAGCAGGATGTCGCCGATGATGGTGATAATTCCGGAGGCAAACATCTCCCCCAGCACTTCAACATCGCTGGTCAGGCGCGTGACTGCGCTGCCGGTAGGCACCCGGTCGAACCAGGATACCGGCAGATGCATGACGTGCCGGTAGAGTTCTGAACGCATATCGGACATAACCTTTTGGCCGACCGACTGCAGCAGATACACTTCCAGAAAGGAAAGCAGCGATTCAATCAGCAGAATGGCCAGAAAGGCAAGCGCAATGGATTCCAGTCCTGCAATTCGGCCGGTCACTATATGGTTGTCGATGGCCAGCTTGATAATCCAAGGTTGGGCCAGACGGCAGGCGGCAACAAGCGGCAGTATAAGAACCACCAGGATAATAGAGGTTCGATATGGAGCGACATACCTTGCAAAGCGCTTGAGCAGGGCGCCGTCATAAGCTTTGCCGGCAATTTCTTCCTCGTATATACCACCGTGATGCATAATAGTATTTCCGTTTCGTTATTTTAAAAACATTGCTGAACTCTACCAGAATATTGAGTGTATGTCACAACAAAGGCCACCCTGATCAGGAGCGGCCTTTGTGATTTGATGCATCAGGGCAGAAGTACTATTCTTCAGTTTTAGGAGTTACTGTTGGCAGATAGATATGTATCCCGGTTCCTTTGCCCGGTTCCGATTCAGCCGTTATACGGCCATGGTGATGTCTGATGATGGAATGACTGAGAGCCAAGCCGAGTCCCATCCCTTTCTGGGAACCCATTTCCTTGGTTGTAAAGTAGGGATCGAATATCCTTGGCAGGTTTTCTAACGGTATGCCGATTCCGCTGTCCTCGTATAGTATGTGAAGGTATTCACCTGCTTCAAGTGCCAGATCGTTTGTTGCCGGCAGATTCAAGGTGGAAGCGGATATTTTGAGCAGCCCGCCATGAGGCATGGCTTCGCGGGCGTTGATGGTCAGATGGGTAAAAACCTGTCCGATCTGGGCTACATCAATCCGCAGCTCCGGCAGGTCATCGGGCAGAGTCGTGGATAAGGCGACCCCGGAACCGTCAAGTTCTTCATTTGCAACAGTCATGATAAGCGGCGAAATTGCGACTGTTTTCATAGCAGCGTGCCCGCCTTTGGCAAAGGTCAGGAGCCGTTTTCCAAGCTCGCGGGCGGCTTCGGAGCTGTTCTCGGCAGTTTCCAGCAGATTTTCAACTTTACTGCCTGGCTCGGCATTCATGCGAGCCAGCGACACGTACCCAAGGATGACCTGCAGCAGGTTATTGAAGTCATGGGCCATGCCGCCGGCCAGTATACTTATGGCCTCCATTTTTTTGGTGCGCAGTTTTTCAGCTTCCTGTTTGCGGAGAATCTTGTCTATTTCAAGTGTAACTTGACAGTGATCCAGTGCGCTAAGCAGCCGGTTGAATTCAACCGGCTTGAGTACAAACTGATTTATACCGATGTCAATCGCTTCGATCAGGTAGCTGGTATCACTGAAGGCTGTCATGCAGACTATCTGGGCTCCGGGCGAAATGGCCCGAATTTCGCGGGCCATTTCAAGGCCGTTCATTTGCGGCATCATAATGTCCGTTAGAACAATATCAGGGAGGTGTTGCCGGTAGGCCTGCAGCCCCTGCAGGCCGTTTTCAGCTATGATCAGTCGATATCCCTTGGCTGTGAGAATGCGTGAAACCTGCTCACGGGTCGCAGATTCATCTTCAACGTAAAGAAGTGAAATATCGGCATGATTTAAATGCTCTGCTTCTGACACAATAACCTCGTACCGAGCAGGATTGACCAGCATACATATATGTTTACCAGACAAATTTATATTCGCAAGTCTGCGTATGATAAACAGGAGGGATACATGATCAGGAATAATTAATTACATGAGGTCCAGCGGGTCGATATCAATCGTTACCCGGACAGTCGAGGATGTTTGTGAGATTTTTTGCCAGTCTCTGATTAGCAGATGCAGGTCGGTCCGTACGGTTGACTTTAACAGGATCTGACGTCTGAACCGGCCTCGCAGGCGATAAATCGGTGCCTGTGCCGGACCGAGTATTTCAACACGTACCTTGCGCTCTCGCTTGATCCTAGCCAGAAGACCTGTGATCCGTTCGGCCTGTTCGGCAACTGTCTGCTCGGAAATACCGGAAATACCTAGTGACGCCAGGAATGTAAAGGGTGGGTAGCCTGCCTCACGGCGGAATTCAAGCTCCTGCCGGTAAAAACCGGCTGCGTCATGTCCGGCCGCCGAACTGATGGCATAATGATCTGTGTCATAGGCCTGAACTATCACCTGGCCTGGATTTTCGCCACGGCCGGCTCGACCGATAACCTGAGAAAGAAGTTGATATGTGCGCTCGGCAGCCCTGAAATCAGGCATCCCCAGACTGGCCTCGGCATTAATCACTCCTACCAGAGTCACGCCGGGAAAGTCATGGCCTTTGGCGATCATCTGTGTTCCGATCAAAATATCAGCTGTACCGGCATTCATCCTGGAAAGCAGGCGTTCATGGCTTCCCTTGCCCGAGGTGGTGTCGCTGTCCATACGCAACAGTCGTGCCTGCGGAAGCAGCTCTTTAAGGTGATGTTCAAGCTTTTCGGTACCGGCGCCCAACTCCTTCAGTTCGGTAGCGCCGCAGGCCGGGCAGGTTCCGGGAGCCGGAACGGCATAATCGCAATAATGGCATATGCTCTGGCCACGCTGGCGGTGGTAGGTGAGAGTGACCGAGCAATTGGGGCAGACCAACGGTTGTCCGCAGTCGCCGCAAACAAGAAATGTTGAGAAACCGCGCCGGTTGAGAAATACAATGGACTGTTGTTTGTTTTCCAGCGTCCGGGTCAACAATGTGCCCAGCTCGGTGGATATGGTCTCTTTGTTCCCCTTCATCGGAATCAGCTCGACATCCGGCATGGGGCGGTTCTCGACCCGCTCCGGCAGTTCCAGTAATGTCAGCCGTCCTTCAGCAGCGGCATGAATGCTGGTAACCAAGGGCGAAGCTGAGCCAAGAACCACGGCGGCCTGCTCAAATCTGCCACGAACCAGAGCCAGATCGCGGGCGTTATAGCGCAATCCGTCGGATTGTTTGAAGGATGCTTCATGTTCTTCATCCACTACGATGATGCCGATATTTTCCAGGGGAGCGAATACGGCCGAACGGGCACCTATGACAATCTTTGCCAGACCGCGTCTGATGCGTCGCCATTCGTCATACCGCTCACCCTCGGAAAGGCCGCTGTGTAAAATAGCGATACCGCCTCCGAAACGGGCCTGAAAACGCCCGGTCAGCTGCGGTGTCAGTGCGATTTCCGGCACCAGCACCAGGGCATTCCGCCCCTGTGAAAGAGCGTATGATATTGCCTGCAGATAAATTTCGGTCTTGCCGCTGCCGGTAACCCCATACAGGAGGTATGGCTCAAATTTATGCTGATCAAGACATTTGGTGATCGCTTCAAGCGCGTTTTTCTGATGGGTATGCAGAAGTCTTGGATTATCTGGAGTGGCGATATGGTTCTTAAACGGATCACGGTAGACCTCGCGCTCTTCAGCCGCAATCAGGCCCAGTTCCCGCAGTCTTTTGAGCTGCGGAGTACAGGTGCCGAATCTCTTTCTCAACAACGCTGCCGGGATATCTCCGGATTCCCGGATAACATCAAGGATTTCAAAGGTCTTGGTACCCAGCTGTCTGGCAGGCTCTGTAACCGGTCCAGGCAGAAAGAATGTCTCACGGCGGATCATTTTCCCTCCGCTCAGTTCAGCATCTTCCCCCGAACTCCCTTTGCGGGTCTGAATATTTATACCAGATGGCAGAGCGGTTTTGAGAATTTCCCCCAGAGGATGCAGATAATATGAAGCCACCCAGCGGAAAAAGTCATATTCCTTCGGTGTCCAGAGTGGTTCCTGATCCAGCACCTCAAGTATTTCTTTCAGCTCTTCGAAACAGGAATTTGTAACTACGGCTGTTATGTAGCCGGTCAACTTACGGCGCCCGAAAGGGACCAGAGCGCGGTGACCGGGCAAAGCCTTGGCAAGGAGTCTTTCAGGAACAAGATAATGAAAGGGCCTGTCCAGATGCAGCGGTATGGCGACTTCAATGATATGGTTATTTCTGTCGATGGTAGTCACGAAGTTTTCCGGATATTTTTTGATTGTTGGATAGCATAGTCAGAAATATTGTGTATACTAAAATCACTTTTTTATGAGTAAGGTCTGGATGGCACCAAGATATATATGAACCTCAATGAACTGCTAAAAATAAAAACCCGTAATAACCCGGACAGTCTGCTGAAGCTGCTGGTATCGGCTGCGGTGAGTTCGATTCTTGTAGTCGTAATAGTGAGCGGCTTCAGTTTTTATCGAATTTTTTCCGGGTTTGTCATCAAAAATGCCGAGAACAATTCGGTGCAGCTCTGTAAGGTGCTTATCGAACAGCAAAAAGAGCTGATGTTCGTTTCCGGGGCCGGAAAGAAAGTGGAGTTGGGGCTGCACGGAACGGAAATGCTCCATTTTGACCTCAGTCTACGCAACTACCTTGCTCCTTTCAGTATTATCAAAGTTAAAGTCTACAACGCAGAAAAGGAGATTTTGTACTGTACCGACCCGATGCTGATCGGAAAAGTTGATGAGCAGAACCTGCGTCTCAGGAACGCGCTGGCCGGGCATGTTGATGCCAAGATGGTCACCAAGGAGCTGGCGCATGATCTGGCTGATGAAGAGCTTCTGGATGTCGATGTTGTAGAAACCTATGTTCCGATCGTGAGCCCGGACGGCAGAGTGCTGGGCAGCTTTGAAGTCTATATGAATATCACCCCTTATCGGGAGCAGATCCGCCGGGGGGTGGAGGTGATGACTGTTCTGCTGGCAGTCGTGCTTACGGGGGTTTTCGGTTTCTCATATATCCTGGTTCGGGGCGGCACCGAGCAACTTAAAGAGGTTGAGCTGCAGCTGGAAATCGTCGCAACAACCGATGCCCTGACCGGCGTTGCAAACAGAGGCTTTCTGATGACCCGCGGCGAAGAGGAGTTTGAGCGGGTAAGGCGCAGCCCCGAGGATCATAAAAAATCTCTGGGCTGCATCATGCTCGATCTGGATCATTTTAAAAGGATAAACGACACCAAAGGGCATTCAGCCGGAGATGTGGTGCTAAAGGGTGTTGCGGACAGATTGCGTAGCAGTGTGAGGCCTTATGATATAGTCGGCCGCTATGGTGGCGAAGAGTTTGTTGTTCTGTTGCCGGATACAACCTTTGAGCAGAGCCTGGTGGTGGCTGACCGTATCTGTGAAAAGGTCAGAAACGATCCGTTTGAGGCAAATGGGGAGAATATTCCGGTCACCGTCAGCCTGGGAGTTACAGACTCCGGTCGAGCCGGCAGCAGCCTGACAGACATGATCAAGCTGGCTGATGAGGGATTATACAAGGCCAAAGCTGATGGCAGGAACCGCGTAGCCTGGATTGATTAGTGCCTCGTTGAGAGCTCATCATTGACTACCAGTATTTTTTAGGTGGTTCGGTTTTACCCACCAGCTTAATCTCGCTGCCGACAACCGCAAACATGTCGCCTACCTCGTTAGTCCAGGTGTCACCTTCATCCAGCGGAGCAGGCACCTCACGCTTTCCCAGAAATACTTCTTCGCCATCAATGAACGCAAACCATTCCAATGCCCCGGTCATCCAGATTCTTGTGTTCAGTGCCATAAGATCCCTTTATGAAAGTCGTTGTTTGAAATCCTGATAATTGAAGCTGCGGGAAACCTTCAGCTCCCCGGTTTCCGGCTCCCAGGTGCAGATGGCCGGGTGCTGGATGCCGTTAAATGTTGTGGTTTTTACCATGGTGTAATGAGACATATCCTCAAAGGCTAATCTATCACCCACCTTAAGTGGTTCTTCAAAAGACCAGTCACCGATGATGTCGCCTGCCAGACAGGATGGACCGCCCAGGCGATAGGTATAAAGTTTCTCACCGGCGTCAAACCCGCCTGCAAGTCCAGGTCGGTAAGGCATTTCGAGAATATCAGGCATATGACAGGTGGCCGATATATCAAGGATGGCGATATCCACGCCGTTGTTGACGATGTCCAGTACCTCTCCAACCAGTATTCCGGTTCCGATGGCGACCGCCTCGCCCGGTTCCAGGTAGACGTCCACACCGTACTTTCCCTTGAAATGTTTTACCAGTTCCACCAATCCATCAATATCGTATCCATCTCTTGTAATGTGGTGACCACCTCCCAGATTGAGCCATTTCATGCCCGGCAGGAATTCACCGAATTTATTCTCAAACACCATGGCGGTACGCTCCAGCGGTTCGAAAAGCTGTTCGCAGAGTGTGTGGAAATGCAACCCCTCCACACCGGTCAGAGAGCGACCTTCAAATGCGATTCGAGGTATGCCGAGGCGGGAATTTGGAGCGCAGGGATCGTAGATGGCGGTGTGTCCTTCCGAATGTTCAGGGTTGACCCTCAAGCCGATGGAGACACCGCTCTCTTCCCAGAGCGGGCGGAAGTGTTCCAGTTGGTTGAATGAGTTGAATACAAGGTGATTTGAAATGTGCAGCAGTTCGACTACATCGCTCTCTTTGAAGGCAGCGGCAAAACTGTGCACCTCACCGCCGAACTCTTCACGCCCGAGTCGCGCTTCCCAGGGCGAGCTGGCACAAACACCTTGCAGGGTTTCCCTTATGAGTGGAAAGACACTCCACATTGAGAAAGCTTTCAGCGCCATCAGGATTTTGGCCCCGCTACGCTTCTGCACATCATCAAGGATGGACAGGTTGTGTCGAAGCCTGCCAAGATCAACTACGTAGGCGGGGGAGGGTGAAAGTTGGAGTATTTTTTCGATATCGATGCCGGTCAAAGGGTTACAGCTCCGGCCATTCACCGCCGTCTACCACAACGGTAGAGAGGCCCATGGGTCCCAGCACCTCCAGGAACAGTTCCGGATCGAACTGCTCCATGTTCCAGACGCCCGGTGCATGCCATTTACTCGTCAGCATCATAATGGCACCGACGACGGCCGGCACTCCGGTTGTGTAGCTGATGGCCTGGGACTGTACCTCTTTGAAGCAGGCTTCATGGTCGCATATGTTATAGATATAAACCTGTTTATTCTGTCCGTTCCTGGTGCCGCGGGCTATTACTCCGATGCAGGTCTTGCCTTTGGTCAAAGGGCCGAGGGAGCCCGGATCCGGGAGCAGGGCCTTGAGGAACTGGATCGGCACGATCTTCTGACCGTTGTACTCCACTTCGTCAATGCGCGTCATACCCACGTTTTGCAACACCTCCAGATGTTTCAGGTAGTTATCCGAGAAAGTCATCCAGAACTGGGCTTTTCTGATGGTGGGAATGTGTCTGACGATGGACTCCATCTCCTCATGGTAGAGGCGGTAGCAGTTCATCGGGCCAATCCCCTCGGGGAAGTCAAAGACCCGCTTGGTGGAGAGCGGTGGACTTTCCACGAACCGACCGTTCTCCCAGTGGCGGCAGACTGCTGTTACTTCACGGATGTTGATCTCCGGGTTGAAATTGGTGGCAAAGGGCTGGCCGTGGGAGCCGGCGTTGGCGTCAATAATGTCGATCTCCTCCACTACGTCCAGATATTTCCTGGCCGCCAGGGCGGTGTAGACATTGGTGACTCCCGGATCAAAACCGGAGCCGAGCAGGGCCATAATGCCGGCCTGCTTGAAGCGTTCCTGATAGGCCCACTGCCAGGAATACTCGAAATGAGCGGTGTCAAGCGGCTCGTAGTTAGCGGTATCCAGATAATCCACACCTGTTTCCAGACAGGCGTCCATGATGTGGAGATCCTGGTAGGGGAGCGCCACATTGATCACCAGTTTTGGCTGTATCTGTTTTATCAGGGCCACCAGTTCGGGAACATTGTCGGCATCAACCTGAGCAGTGGAGATACTTTTGCCAAGCTGGGCGGCAATGATGTCACATTTTGATTTTGTGCGGGAAGCCAGGGTGATTTCGCTGAATATGTCACGCCGCTGGGCGCATTTGTGAGCGACGACCTGACCGACTCCGCCGGCGCCTATAATAAGAACTTTGCTCATTATTTATTCTCCTAAGTAGGTATAGCCCAACAGTGTTTTGTCCAGCAGTTCAATAAAATGGCTGCTTTCCTCGATTGAGATCTTTCGCGAAGCAACGCTCTTCTCGAGATTATCACGAACATGCTTGAGAATTTCCGGCCCTTTGTACTGGACGTACTTTAAAGTTTCCCAGGTGGCGTCACCGTTGATAACCGTATCAATCATGTAGCCGGTCTTCTTGTTAAAGGTTATGTGCACTGCGTTGGTGTCGCCGAAAAGGTTGTGCAGGTCGCCCAGGATTTCCTGGTAGGCTCCGATCAGGAAAAAGCCTATATAATAGTCCTCGTCCTTCTTGATCTTGTGCAGTGGGAGTGATTTTGTACGACCATGCTCACCCACGAAACTGGTGATCTCACCGTCTGAGTCGCATGTAATATCGGCGATGGAGGCCATTACGTCCGGCTTCTGGTTGAGTCGCTGCAGCGGCATGATCGGAAAGAGCTGGTCGATGGCCCATGAGTCCGGAATGGACTGGAACAGGGAAAAGTTAGCGAAATAAGTCTGGCGCATATGCAGCTGGAAATTCTGCAATTCCTCCGGGATCGGCTTAATCTTTTCCACGATACTGTTGATTTTCTTGATGATCTTGGAGTAGAGCCATTCAGCGATGGCCCGGTAGTTTAGCGTCAGGTACCCGAGATTGAACAGGCTGACCGCTTCATTGATCAACTGCAGCGTGTCGTGGTAATCCTCTCGCAGTTAATCGCGATAGATACTTTTGTAAAGATCCTGCAGTTTCTTCACCGTGGGAGCGATCTTTTCGGCCTGGGCCAGTGTCTCTTCAAAATCCGGCATAAGATGCTGGGTATTGGTGTTGAGCACGTTGGTGACCAGTACGGAGTAGTGCGCTACAGTCGCCCGCCCTGACTCGGAAATGATGTTAGGGCACTCAACGCCCGCTTCATCACAGATATTTTTTATCTGGTAGATGACGTCGTTGGCGTACTCTTCGATAGTGTAGTTGACACTTGAGAAGTAACTCGATTTGGATCCATCGTAGTCAACACCCAACCCGCCGCCGATGTCAAGGTATTCAATCCCGACCCCCAGCTTCTTCATCTCGGTGTAGATGCGGGTTACTTCGATCAGAGCGGTCTTGATTTTGTCGATCTTGGTGATCTGGCTGCCGATGTGAGAATGCAGCAGCTTGACGCATTCAAGCATATCCTGTTCATCGAGGATGCGTATGGCAGCAATTATCTCGGACATACGCAGGCCGAATTTGGCATCTTCACCGCCGGAGGTGGCCCATTTTCCGGTCCCCTTGGAAGAGAGCTTGACACGGATACCCAATTTGGGCTGAATTCCGGTTTTCTTTGACAGTTCGACTATCTTTTCCAGCTCAAACAGCTTTTCCACGACCAGTGTAATGTCATAGCCGATTTTGGTGGCGTAGAGCACTGTTTCAATGTATTCGGCGTCCTTGTAGCCATTGCAGATGATCGGGAGGCCGTTGCCGGTGGAAATTGAGATGGCGGCCACCAGTTCCGGCTTTGATCCAACCTCCAGGCCTATGTTGTAGCGCTTGCCGTAACCGGCGATGGCCTCAACCACCTGACGCTGCTGGTTGACCTTGATCGGATAGAATGTCTGGTATCTGGCCGGATAGTCGTTTTCCTGGATTGCGTTTTTAAAGACGCGGTTTATGGAGGCGATGCGGCCCTGAAGTATGTCCATGAAGCGGAGCAGGATCGGTGGTTTGATCTTGCGCTTGATCAGATCGTGTACAAGATCGCGCAGATCAATGGACTGTTTGGAATTTGATGAAGGGTGGACGCAGATATTCCCTTTTTTGTTGATTGAGAAGAGATCAGAGCCCCAGTTGTCTATGTTGTAAATCTTGGCGGATTCACTTACGGTCCATTTTTCCATGGTAGGTATCCTGTCTCTCGGTTGGTAACCCTCAAACAAACTTCTCTATTTATTGCATAGGTTGTGCAAAGTCAATTTATAATTGATTCACAGCAGTATCGGATTTACCCGAAATGACTTATATCCGGTAATGTCTGCCTTGACTTTGGCGGATGGAATGATTACCCTCCGTTTAATTCTTACATATCAAGGCAACATTACCCCGCTCACAGGTGTCCCATGCCAAGATTCACAGGCAGAAAGCCGTTTCAACAGGAAATTTTCAGCCGTCATGTCGGTGAAATGCGAAACTTGCTGCACGCACTTGAATTGCGGGACATCTTTGAGGAGGACGAAAACCGCCCGAAGATGGATATGTTTGAGACAAGCCGGGAGATTATCATCGAGTTTGATCTTCCCGGTTTCAGCCTGGAAAATATTGCCCTCAAGATGTGCGGGCTGACGCTGGTGCTGGAAGCCCACAGGCCCCGTGAACAGAATGATGGAACTTTTATTTGCGTAGAGCGAAGCTACGGCAGTTTTCACCATGCAGTACTTATCCCTGTAAATGTAGATCCCACGGCTATTTCGGCAGAATACCGCCTGGGAGTGTTGCGGGTCATATGCCCCAAGTGCGGTGAACGACTGGTACCGATAAAGGAGATTTCAGATTGAGTGAAATTGAGAACGAACCCGAACAGAATTCGGAAGAATTGAAAATTCCTGACCAATTGCCGCTCCTGCCGATACGGGATGTTGTGGTCTACCCTTTCATGATCATACCGCTCTTTGTCGGGCGTGAAATGTCGGTCAAAGCTGTTGACAGCGCCCTGGCCGGCGACCGTATGATCCTGCTGGCAACCCAGCACGATATCGGTGATGAGGATCCGCCTCCAGAAAAGATCTACGAAGTGGGCACGGTTGCTATGATCATGCGGATGCTCAAGCTGCCTGACGGGCGTGTCAAGATACTGGTTCAGGGGCTGGCCAAGGCGCGTATCACCGAATATATTTCCGACAATCCTTTTTATACGGTGCGGGCCGAGCGGCAGCATGACACCCCGCTGGTTGATATCTCGCTCGAAATAGAAGCACTTATCCGCACCGTGCGCGAGCAGCTTGCCAAGGTGATGGAGCTGGGTAAGCAGGTCTCGCCGGAAGTGATCGTTATTCTGGAGAATATTCAGGACCCGGGCAGCATTGCCGATCTGATCTCCAGCAATCTGGGACTGAAAGTTTCAGATGCCCAGCTTCTGCTTGAAATCAACGATCCGATTTTGCGCCTGACCAAGGTCAACGAATTTCTGAACCGCGAAGTTGAGCTTCTAAGCGTACAGGCCAAGATCCAGAACGCAGCCCGTGAAGAGATGGGGAAAAACCATAAGGAATATTATCTGCGTGAGCAGATGAAGGCCATCCAGAGCGAGCTGGGAGATAATGAAGGCAAAGAGGAGCTGGCTGAAATCCGGAAGGCCATCGAGGCGGCAAAAATGCCTGAGACGGTGCAGAAGGAGGCTCTCAAACAATTGGGGCGACTCGAAAACATGCATCCTGATGCCGGAGAGGCCGGAATTATTCGCACCTATCTGGATTGGATGGTGGAGCTGCCCTGGAGCAAGTCTACCCGGGACAGCCTTGATATTGTCCGCGCCAAAAAAATTCTGGACGACGACCATTTTTACCTGGACAAGATCAAGGAGCGTATTCTTGAGTTTCTGGCAGTGCGCAAGCTGCGCAAGAAGATGAAAGGGCCGATTCTCTGCTTCGTTGGTCCTCCAGGTGCTGGTAAAACATCTCTGGGTAAGTCGATCGCCCGCGCCATGAATCGCAAGTTCGTTCGGATCTCTCTGGGCGGGGTTCGTGATGAGGCCGAGATCCGCGGCCATCGCCGTACCTACATCGGTGCCCTGCCAGGGCGTATCCTGCAGGGGATGAAGCAGGCTGGGGCCAACAACCCGGTTTTCATGCTGGATGAGCTCGACAAGCTGGGCTACGACTATAAAGGCGATCCCTCTTCAGCGTTGCTGGAGGTGCTCGATCCGGAACAGAATCACTCATTCTCAGACCACTATATCAACCAGCCTTTCAACCTTTCCAACGTTATGTTTGTGGCTACCGCCAACCAGATCGATCCGATCCCTTCGGCTCTGCGTGACCGGATGGAGGTTATTAACCTGGCCGTCTACACTGAAGAAGGAAAGCTGAAGATCGCCAAGCGATATCTTT
>CAZUGI010000021.1:0-14851 GCA_964619855.1 uncultured Geobacter sp.
GATAAAACCGCTTTTTTTACGATGGCGGAAAGCTCCAGAAAATCCCGTGCTGTAGCCTCGCCGATATTTATCAGGAAGTTGCTGTGCACCTCAGAAACCTGGGCTCCTCCAACTGTGACTCCTCTCATTCCGGCTGCATCGATCAGCCGCCAGGCCGCCTGCCCGCACGGGTTTTTGAAGAATGAACCGGCGCTCGGGAAACCGACATTATGTTTGGAGCGCCGCAGTTCAAGATCCTTGCGGATTTCTTCCTCGGTAAGCTGAGCATCCCGCGGTTCCAGGCTGAAAATTGCCCCCAGAACAATATCGCCCGGCTGCAGTTCGAGGTGTCGGTAGCCGTATTCCAGTTCACCGATGCAGTAATCCCGGACCCGGCCTTTTCGTAGCAGAGTCAGGCATTCTGTGCGCTCAAGAATTCCCTCTCCATAGGCCCCGGCATTCATCCTGATCGCTCCCCCGATGGTACCGGGAATACCGGCAATAAAAGCCACGCCGCCAAGGCCCAGTTCCTGTGCGAAGCGAACAACCGCAAGATTTTCCGCGCCGGCTTCGGCTTTGACTTTGTCTCCATCCAGCCTATCGATACGATTAAAGCGCTCCAGCGATATTATCGCTCCACGGAAGCCTTTATCCTGTACCAGCAGATTGTAGCCTTTGCCGATAGTCATCCAGGGGATATCCTGATCCTGAAGCCGGATCAGTAATTTCTGTAGATCCTCTGTATCATCTGGAACAGCATAGATATCTGCCGGACCTCCCACTTTGAGCGAAGTATGGCGTCCCATCGGTTCATTCAGCAGCAATTGACCGCGTATCTCAAAGGCGGCGTTGTTCAGTTTGACCCCTCCAATATCTGCAGCAACGTTTCGCCCTGCTGCCAGATATTTCCGGCCCCCAGGGTGATGACGATATCGCCGTCTTTGACCACGCCAGCCAGATGCTCAGGGATCTTCTCCCGATTGGCGATATGAGTTACATCCTTCTGGCCGTGACGGAGGATTTCAAACGTCAATCTTTCGGCGGTTGCACCCTTTATCGGCTGTTCCCCGGCGGCGTAGACATCCGTAAGAACCAGCACATCAGCATCATAGAAGGCGGTTACAAATTCGTCGAACAGCTCATGGGTACGGGTGTAGCGATGCGGCTGAAAGGCTGCCACTATCCGGCGCTCCGGCCACCCCTGCCGCGCTGCCGCCAGAGTCGCCTTGATTTCGGCCGGGTGATGCCCATAGTCATCTACTATCATAATGCCCTTTGGCTGCCCCTTGACGGTAAAGCGCCGTCCGACGCCGCTGAAGGCAGCAAACCCCTCCTGTATGGCGTTGAACGGCACATCAAGTTCAAGCGCTACCGCGATGCAGGCCATGGCGTTCAGGACATTATGCGGTCCCGGCATCGGAAAAGAAATCTCACCCAGCCGGTAGCCTTTATAGTGGGCAACAAATGAGGTCTGGAATCCTTCGTGCCTGATATGGGTGGCCCGGATATCAGCCTGGGCCGAGAGGCCGTAGGTCATGTAGCGTTTCTTCACCCGTGGCAGAATTTCACGGATGTTTTTGTCATCCAGACAGAGCACTGCCAGACCGTAAAAGGGTACTTTATTGATAAATTCCACAAAAGTGTCTTTGATCTCTTCAATGCCGGAATAGTGATCAAGATGGTCTGCGTCGATATTCGTTACAACGGCGATGGTCGGCGAAAGCAGCAGGAAGGAGCCATCCGATTCATCCGCTTCCGCCAGCAGGAACTTACCCTGTCCAAGCTGTGCGTTAGTGCCGATGGCATTCAGTTTCCCGCCGATGACAATGGTCGGATCGATTCCGGCATGCCCAAGAATGGCGGCAGCCATGGATGTTGTCGTGGTTTTGCCATGAGTTCCGGCGATGGCGATGCCGTACTTCATGCGCATAAGTTCGGCCAGCATTTCAGCCCGGGGGATAACCGGTACATGCAGCCGTTTTGCCTCGATCACTTCAGGGTTGTCATCGTGTACGGCGGAAGAGATTACCACTACGTCCACATTTTTCAGATTCTCGGCTTTGTGCCCGATTCCGATCTCGGCCCCGAAACCGGCTAGCCGCTCGGTTATTTCAGAGCCGCGCAGGTCGGAACCGGAAACCTTGTAGCCCAGATTGAGCAGGACCTCGGCAATGCCGCTCATGCCGATTCCGCCGATGCCTACGAAGTGTATTTTATCGATTTTTCCGTACATGGTATCCTTCTTTCTGTTTTTACGCCTTGCTATACAATCCAGGAATGCTCTGTTCGACTGTAATTTGATAATAGCTGAGCACGCTCGCTGTAGGTGTTGGAGGACTTTTCAGCTGCCGGGGATTGCGCTTTGTCGGCCAGTAGATGGAGGCGCTCTTCTCTGGAAACGCCTGATTTGAGATTGACCTTAAATTCTGGCAACCGCGTGGCCGGGATGCCCGGATATGGCCGGTCAATCTTCAAAGAGTCATCTATGCGCATACCTTTGCCCCCTGTAGCATTTCATCAACAATAATTTCGGCTGCATCCAGCCGTGCCAGACCAAGTGCCAGCTTACCCGTGCGCTGTACTGTGTCGATGTCTGCGGAAAGCTTCAGGATAGTATCAGCCAGGCTCTCACCAGACAACTCCTGCTCTAGCATCATAAAACAGGCGTCCTTTTTTAGAAGCGCCTCGGCGTTTTTGCGCTGGTGATCATCAACTGCGTGAGGGAAGGGGATGAACAGGCAGGTTTTGCCGCATGCGGTCACTTCTGCAATCGTGGTGGCTCCAGCCCGGCAGATGATCAGGTCCGCCCTTTCGTATTCGGAGGCCATATCGCTGATGAACGGTGTTACGCGGGCCTCAACGCCTGCTGTCCGGTATCCTGAGGCTACGGCCTCACAATCACTCTCTCCGGTCTGATGGACTATTTGCAGTTTAAGCGGATTCCTTTTCAGAAACGGAAGTGCCTCAACCATTGCCATATTGATGGCATGGGCCCCCTGACTGCCGCCGAAAATCAGCAGGTTGAAGCAAGGGTCATTGGTCAAGTGGCAAGGTTTGTTAGAGTCATTACTTGCCGCTTGCTCCTTGCCCCTTGACCCGATTGAGTCCAATATCTGCCGTCTCAGCGGGTTGCCGGTCAGCAGCGTGGAATTCTTCGGGAAATATCTGGCTGACTCCTCCAGAGTGATAAAGACTCTTTCAGCAAATTTTGCCAGCAGCCGGTTTGTCTGGCCAGGAATGGCATTCTGCTCATGGATGAAGCGGGGAACCTGCATCCCCCGAGCCGCCAGCACCATCGGCAGCGAGGCGTATCCGCCGACACCCAGCACCAGATCGGGCCTGAACGCCTTCAGTATTTTTCTGGATTGGGCATAGCCGTAGATCATCATAGCGACCCCTTTGATCTGACTGAATCCCCCTTTGCCTCTGATCCCGGCCGCTGAGATCAGTTCCAGCCGGTAGCCGGCCGCAGGAACAGCACGAGCCTCTATGCCGCGTTCAGTTCCAACAAATAGCACTTCATTGGCCTGATCCCGGGAAAGGAATTCCTCGGCTACCGCTATGCCGGGAAACAGGTGGCCGCCGGTGCCGCCGCCGGCGATAATCAGTTTCACTTTTCCTCCTTAAGGCTGATGGAGGAGATTTTCAGGCCTGACGAAATATTCAGCAGTATGCCGATTGCAAACAGGCTGATCACCAGCGAGCTGCCTCCATAGCTGATGAAGGGAAGGGCCAGCCCCTTGGTCGGGAGCAGTCCGGTGACAACCCCCATGTTGACCGAGGCCTGAATGCCGAACAGCACGGCTATACCGAGTGCCAGAAAGCGCCCGAAGATGTCGGGTGCGGCTACCGCTATGCGCATGGCGCGCTGAACCAGAAGAAAGAACATCACGATAATTACGATGACGCCTATAAATCCGAGTTCTTCGCCAACCACGGAGAGAATAAAGTCGGTATGCGCTTCAGGTAGATAGAACAGTTTCTGCTTGCCTTCACCCAGCCCCTGTCCGAAAACCCCGCCGGTACCCAGTGCCAGCCAGGACTGAATGATCTGAAAACCACTGTTCTGAGGATCCTGCCATGGATCAAGGAAAGCCAGTATACGACGCTTGCGATAGGCCACATTCATCACCAGAAAGTACAGAAACGGAAGGGACATGAGGAAGATGGAGATGATATAGACCAGTCGTGTGCCGGCAGCAAATAGCATGATAATGGCTACTGCGGCCAGTGTAAGAGCTGCTCCCATATCCGGCTGTTTCAGAAGAAGTCCCAGCAGAAGCACCAGAATCAGCATATATGAAACAAATCCGGCCCCCAACTCCTTGATCTTGTCCTGCTTTCTGTCAAGCGAATAGGCCATGTACATGATCAGAGCTATTTTAGCCAACTCGGACGGCTGCAGGTTGAATCCAGGAAGTCTGATCCAGCGCGAAGCGCCGCCTGCGCTGCCCCCGATACCAGGAATCAGTACCAGCACCAGTAGCACCAGACATCCCAGCAGGATTGGAACAGCCAGTTTCCGCCAGAACTGGTAATTTATGCGCATGGTACACAGCATGACTGCAAATCCGATCAGAGCGAATAGCCCCTGGCGCTTGAGAAAGAAAAAACCGTCTTGAAAACGCTTGGCGGCCATGACCGATGAGGCCGAATAGACCATAACCACCCCGAAGCAGGTCAGGGCGATGGCCATCAACATGACCATCAGATCGTATTCTTCCAGTTTTTTGAATGCCAGTTTCATTCGTTGCCACCGATCAAAATTCTTCTCCGTAAAAAACGGAGAAATCTCAGTTTCTAAAGTGCGTTAACCGCTGCAATGAATCGCTGAGCCCGTTCCTCGTAGTCTCGGAACATGTCGAAGCTGGAGCAGGCTGGTGACATAAGAACGATTCCGCCCGGTCTTGTAATATCAGCAGCCAGGCGCACGGCATCTTCCAGTGTTGCTGCCCGATGGGCATCTGTAAGTTGTCCCAGTTCGCTCTCCATTCTTTCGGCGGCCTCGCCGATCAGCACCAAATGGCGTACCCGCTCCTGCACCAGTGTTTTCAAGGGGGCATAAGAGCCGCCCTTATCTTTGCCGCCGGCAATCAGGGTGATGTTGTCGAAGCTTTCCAGTGCTTTTTCCACACTGCCGACGTTGGTTGCCTTGCTGTCTTCATACCACCGGATCCCTTTTGTTTCCCGCACAAACTCCATGCGGTGCTTCAGCGCTTCAAAGCAGAGCACGGTCTCAAAAGATTCGTCCGCTCGGCAGCCCAGCAACAGGGCGCACGCCAGGGCGGCCATGATGTTCTCCTGATTATGGACGCCCTGCAGTCGTATGGCGGCGGTGGGAAAACACTCTTCGCGGCCGTTATGGCGATAGGTGATTACGCCGTCTCGGTAAAAAATGCCTTCGTCAAGTTCAAGCATGCGGCTGAAAGGGAAAAGCCTGGCTTTGATATTCTGAACCTGCTTCCAGAGCAGCGGATCATCGCGGTTAACCACTGCAAAATCGTCACTGGTCTGATTTTCAAAAATGCGCATTTTTGCATCAATGTAGGCCTGATAATTGGGATAACGGTCGAGATGATCCTCACTCAGATTCAGCAGCGCAGCCACAGTAGGACGGAACGAGGTGATCCATTCCAGCTGGAAAGAGCTGATCTCCGCTACAACCTGATCCACAATCTCATGGCTCCCGGCCATTTCGATCAGGGGATTGCCGATATTGCCCCCCACGAAAGTGTGGTAGCCGTTATGTTTGAAAATGGCACCCAGCAGCGTGGTTGTAGTGGTTTTACCGTTTGTGCCGGTTATGGCTGCCAGCGGGACATCGATGAAGCGAGATGCCAGCTCTATCTCACTGATTATTTCTACTCCCGCCTTTTGTGCAGCCGAGAGTTGCGGAAGATCCATCGCTACTCCAGGCGATACAACTATCAGGTCGCTGTTCAGGAAAGTTGTCTCGTTATGTCGCTCCAGCTCCCTCGCGATATTGTATTCACTGAGCTCTGCCAGTTGTGCTGCCAGGGCGGCCTCACTCCGCATGTCTGTGACGGTAACTCTTGCCGCTTTGGAAGCCAGGAAGCGGGAACAGGCTACACCGGTTTTAGCTAGGCCTACGACGAGTATGTTTTTGTCCGCAAGCTTCATGTAAGCCTTTATCTCATCTTCAACGTAGAAATTGCCACCAGCGCCAGAATTATGGTGATGATCCAGAAGCGAACAATGATTTTTGGTTCTGCCACACCCTTTAGTTCGAAGTGATGGTGAATCGGGGCCATGCGGAAGATGCGTTTGCCCCGGAATTTGTAAGAGCCGACCTGAAAGATTACGGAGAGCGCCTCCACTACAAAAACGCCACCGACAATTACCAGCAGAATCTCCTGTTTGGTCAGCACCGCTATTGTTCCCAATGTTCCGCCGAGGGACAGCGAACCTACATCACCCATGAAGACCTCAGCCGGATACGAATTGTACCAGAGGAAACCTAGCCCGGCTCCGACCATGGCGCCGCATACAACCGCCAGCTCGCCGGCGCCTACAACTCTTGGTATCTGCAGATAAGCTGACAGGGTGGCATGGCCCGCAACATAGGCAAACAGCATATACGTGGCGGCATTGATTGTTACCGGGCCGATCGCAAGCCCATCCAGGCCGTCGGTTAGATTGACGGCATTACTGGCACCCACAATCACCAGTGTTGCAAAAGGGATGAACCAGAACCAGAGGTCAGGGTGGAATTTTTTGAAAAACGGGAAAAACAGCTCTTCACTGAACTCAGGCTTAAGGAATAGAAAAACAGCTACTAGGCCAGCCAGCAGTATCTGCCAGAACATCTTCTGACGCGCCGATAGCCCATTAGGACTTTTCTCCACCACTTTTTTGTAATCATCCACGAAGCCGATCAGTCCGTAGCCGATTGTGATAAACATGACCATCCAGACGTAATGGTTGGTGAGATCGGCCCAAAGCAGTGTAGGAATTACAATGGCCGCCAGAATCATCACACCTCCCATGGTAGGAGTTCCCTCTTTCTGGAGGTGTGATTCCGGGCCGTCAGTCCTGATTACCTGGCGTGCCTGAAGTGATTCAAGTTTGCGAATGATCCAGGGTCCCAGTACGAAGCAGACCACCAGAGCTGTTATCATGGCGTAGATGGTGCGGAAAGTCAGGTACTTGAATATATTGAACAGCTTGACGTTGGCCGCCAGCGGATAAAAGATGTGGTAGAGCATACGTTATACCTCTTTGTTTTCGATCAGCTTTTTAAACTCTGATATGGCCTTCTCCATGGTCATACCTCGCGATCCTTTGAACAGGATCGTGTCGCCTTTCCTGAGCGAACGGCTCAGCAGTTCGGCAATCTCGGTGTGATCTGTACAGCAGAAGATTGATTCAGCCGGCATATCGGTCAGCATGGCTCCTTCGGCACAGTAAGTGGTCATCAGCTTGCCCAGCAGATACAGCCTGTCGCAGTTTCGGCCTGCCACCGCTCCCACTCCCAGATGCGCATCATTCTCATGTTCCCCTAGTTCAAGCATGTCACCCAGAACGGCGATGCGGTGCCCGTCCTCTGCCAACTGCGACAAAGTCTCCAAGGCAGCTTTAGTAGAAGCCGGGTTGGCATTATAGCTGTCGTCAATTATGGTTATGCCGTTCAGCGGCTCCGTCTGGAAGCGCCCTGTGTAAGGCGTAAATTCCTCAAGGCCTGCGGATATTTGAGGCAGTTCGATCTTTTCAAGCAGAGCCGCGGTCGCAGCCAGTGCATTGTAAACATTGTGCCGGCCGTAAGCTTTCAGCCGCACGGAAATCTCGCCTTTCGGGGTTGCGATCAAAAGGCGCTGGCCCTCCATACCCAACAGTTCAATCTCTTTGGCCCTGACTTCACCGCGATCAATTCCGAAACTGATCCGGCGTGCTGATGCGTTCTGTGAGAGCGAGGCGACGCGAGGGTCATCAGCATTGACTACCGCCAGTCCGCCATCACTGATTCTATGAAGCAATTCACCCTTGGCGGCTGCAACCGCCTCGATTGTCCCCATGCTCTTCAGGTGGGCCGGCAGGGCATTCAGTACGATCCCAACCCTTGGTTTGGCAATTTCGGACAGACGGTCGATTTCGCCCGGTTCGCTCATACCCATTTCAAGTACCGCCCAGCGGTGTTCAGGCCGAAGTTTAAAAAGCATCTGAGGCAGGCCTATCAGATTGTTGAGGTTGCCTGAGGTCTTCAGGCCAGGTCCACTCAGTTCCAGAATGTTAGCCAGCATCTCCTTGACGGTTGTTTTGCCGTTACTGCCGGTGACTCCGATTACCGGAATATCATAAAGCTGACGCCGGAACGCTGCCAGGTCTCCCAATGCCCGCAGGGTGTTTTTGACCGCTATGCAGGAGACAGACTCAGGAATCGAATTTTCCTTGAGCCAGCTCTCGTTGGCCAATATGGCGGTTATACCCCTGTCGGTCACATCCTTGATAAAAGTATGCCCGTCGAAGTGTTCGCCCCGCAGAGGTGCAAAAAGCTCTCCTGCTGAAATAGTGCGTGAATCGGTGGACACGCTGCTCACTTCACCGTCTGCAGGGCCGATAATGCTGCCGCCGGTTGCGGTAATTATGTCGCTGAAGGTGAACATCAAGGTGCAGTCCCCGCAAAGGCTGCCGCCGCCTCTTCCCGGTCGTCGAAATGATGTTTGACAGTTCCAATTATCTGGTAGTCTTCATGACCTTTGCCGGCCAGCAGCAATATATCGCCCGCTTGTGCAAGCCGGACCGCCAGCATGATGGCTTCGCGCCGGTTTTCAATCACGGTGAATCCTTTTGCAGGGAAGTTGTCTGTGAGTTCTCCCGATTGGTACTCGCGGATGTCCAGATCTGTTATGCCCGCTTTTATCTGTTCCAGAATGCTGAACGGATTCTCTGTACGGGGATTGTCTGAAGTGACAACGGCCAGGTCCGACATGCCGGCAGCAATCCTCCCCATTATAGGTCTCTTGCCGTTATCGCGATCTCCGCCGCAGCCGAAGACGGTAATGATTCTGCCGGTGGCTATTTCTTTCAGGGTTGAGAGAACATTTTCCAGAGCGTCACCGGTGTGAGCATAATCAACGAGACAGGTAACCCCGCGGCCATTTACGACCCGCTCCATGCGTCCCGGCACTGTAGAGTGGCTTTCAAGGCCGGATTTGATTGCCGCAAGCGGCAGGTCGAGGGCCACACCGGCAGCAGTTGCGGCCAGAATATTGGAAAGATTAAAGCGTCCCAGGAGCCTGGAGTTACACTCAAACTCTCCTTTCGATGTAACCAGGGTTGCGGTGATGCCGTTGACCGTTGATCTGATATTGAGAGGACGGACATCGCAATTCCCTTTAATGCCGAAAGTAACAACCGGACAGGCGCAGCGTCCGGCGATAATTCCGCCATGAGGATCATCCATATTGATTGCCGCACGTCGCCGCGGTTTTTCCGGTGATGGCTTCAGCAGTTCAGAGAAGAGCCTGACTTTGGCATCCAGATAATTCTCCATGCTGCCGTGATAATCAAGATGGTCACGGGTCAGGTTGCTGAATACCCCGACATCGAAATGGCAGCCGTCGACCCTTTTCTGCTCAAGCGCGTGTGAAGATACTTCCATTACGAAGGCCTGTGCTCCGGCCTCCTTAAGCTGTCTGAAGAAACCCTGCAGTTCCGTTGATTCCGGAGTTGTGTGAGATGCCTCAATGACTGTTCCGCCGAAGCGGTAACTGATTGTTCCGAGCACCGCCGGTGGAAGTCCGGCCGCTGCCATAATCGCCTCAATCAGAAAAGTGGTAGTGGTTTTGCCGTTAGTGCCGGTAATGCCTACCAGAGGCAGAGCGGTTGTCGGATTGCCGTTAAAGGCGGCCGCTATGCGCCCCATAAACGAGCGTCCGTCATCAACTCTGACCCAGGCGGCGTTATCCGGTGCAAAGGCGGCGTCTTCGATGACAACAGCGGCGGCACCTGCGGTCAGGGCTTTTTCTATAAACAGGTGACCGTCAACCGATGTGCCGCGCAGGGCGAAGAACAGTGAGCCGTACTGGACCTTGCGTGAATCGCAGGTCAGGGAACTGATGCGGACTGAAGCATCGCCGTGAAGATCAAAATCGCCCTGTTTTTCCAGTAACTCACCCAGAGTCATGTATTCTCCAATAAAAACGGTAAAACCTGCCGGTTATCCGGCAGGCATAGTTCCTTCAGGCTGAAGGTGAAAACTTTATCCAGACTTCGTCAGTCCCTCTGATTTTTTGTCCGGGTGGTGGATTCTGCTGGGCCGCCCGGCCGCTTCCCATCAATTTAATGTTAATGTTCCGCTTTTCCATAACCTGCAGGACCCGGCGCATGCTCATACCCTGGAAATTCGGCATGACTGCTTCTCCGGTAGGTGTGTCAAATGCTTCCCCCTCCGCCATCGATTCGGGTGGAGGAGCTGCGCTGGTTTTTGCCTGAAGCGTTTTGGCAGAGCTGTTTACAGTCTGGTTCGGCTGGATCTTCAGATAGGCTAGAGTGTTCTGGGCGATACCCTTAAAAGCCGGAGCGGCTACCACACCCCCGTATTTGATGCCTTGCGGCTCATCAATTATGACTGCGATTGCCAGTTTGGGATTGTCAGCTGGAACAAAGCCGACAAAGGAACCAATTCTTTTGGTTGGTGAGTATGTGCGGGTGACTGAATCCACTTTCTGGGCTGTTCCGGTTTTTCCCGCCACACGGAAGCCTTCTATAGCTGCTTTGGTTCCGGTGCCGCCTTCACCTGTAACGGTTTCCATCATTTTTGAAATTGTCCGTGATGTTTCAGGAGTAATCACTCTTCGCACGATCTCCGGCTCAAATTTCTGAACTTCTTTCCCGCTGTCGTCAAGTACGCGTTCGACCAGATATGGTTTCATGAGATTGCCGCCATTGGCGATGGCAGAAACCGCTGAAACCAGCTGAATGGCTGAAAGGGAGACACCCTGGCCGAAGGATATCGTAGCCAGATCGATCCCGTACCAGTGCCGTTTAAGGTTCCCGGGGGATTCACCGGGAAGATCAATGCCTGTACGTCCGCCAAAGCCGAAGTTGCGCAGATAGCCCGACAACTTTTCCTCGCCCATTTTAAAGCCGATCTTCGCTGAGCCGATATTGCTCGAATACTTGATTATGTCTGATACGTTCAGGCGCGAGTGAGGATGATCGTCATGGATTATTCGATCTGCAATCCTGTAGGTTCCGTTCTCACAGTTATAGATATCATTCGCCTTGATAACTCCTGAATCAAGTGCTGCTGCGATTGTGAACACCTTGAATGTCGAGCCCGGTTCAAAGCTGTCAACCACAACGCGATTGCGTAGCTGAGCCAGAGAATAGCGGGAATAGGAGTTTGGATTGAAGGTCGGGTAGTTTGCCATGGCCAGCACTTTACCGGTACTGGTCTCCATGACGAGCGCCATGCCGCTTTTGGCATTACTTTCGGCTATCGCCTTTGACAGCTCTTTTTCAGCTATGAACTGAATGGTCTTGTCAAGGGTCAGGACAACGTTTTTGCCGGGTGATGAGTTCTTGATGACGGTATTTTTAATGGCGATATTTCTGCCGAGGGCATCCCGTTCGGTTACCATGTAACCGGTATTGCCCAGGATGGTGGTATCGTACTTCAACTCGATACCTTCCAGGCCGTTTGGATCCCGGCCGGTGAATCCTATTACATGAGCCGCAGTTTCAAGGTTGGGATAAAAACGCTTGGATTCCGGGGCAAAGCCGATGCCGGGCAGTTTCATGTTTTTTATGCGCTTTGCCGTTTCCGGAGACAGCCATCGTTCAACCCAGGTGAAGGATTTGTTGACTGAAAGCCTTGCCACCAGTTCCTGTCTGGGTAGCCCCAGAATGGGTGCCAGTACGGCTGCGGTACCTTCAACATCCTTGATGCGGCGTGGTTCAGCATAGCAGGAATCCATATGGATCGATTCCGCCAGGGGAGTCCCGTTCCGGTCAAGAATGCTGCCGCGGGCCGGAGTCAGTTCAACTCTGTGGCGATGCTGCTTTTCAGCTTTTTTTACGAGTTCTTCATGTTGCAGGATCTGAAGGTAGAAGGCCCGTCCGACAACTGTCAGGAATAACAGGCCGAAAACAGTCCCGATCATTATGATCCGGACGCGCGCCCATTTTTCCCGCTCGTCCTTCATCGGACCTGAATAATCTGCTGCTCGGTGGGCAGCGCCATCCCCAGCTCACTCTTAGCGATGGCTTCTATGCGGGCAGGTGCCCTGAGGGAGGCCGCTTCCAGTTTGAGGCGTTTCTGCTCCTGCTCAGCCTCTTTCAGTTGACGGCTTATTTCGGATATCTGCAGATTCAGATCAACCAGCTTGAAGCGTGACCAGACGTGAAAAACAGATACAATCGTAAAAAGCAACATGCAGATCATCAGGTATTTGAATATGTCGATGCGGTGCGGTGCCAGTTCCGCCGCGCCAAAGGGGCGCGGTGCGGCGACTTTTCCATAATCCACTCTTGCCTGTGCCATCCTGATGTTCCTCCCGATCCCTACAGCTTCTCTACCGCTCGCAACTTGGCGCTGCGAGCGCGTGGATTGTCATTAATTTCCTGTTGAGTTGCGGTGACCGGCCTGCCGGTCAGAATCCTGACTCGCGGCTGTCTGCCGCAGGCACAGACCGGCAGTTGACGCGGGCAGATACAGCCCTCCGCATACTCTCTGAAGATATGTTTGACGATCCGATCTTCCAGTGAATGAAATGATATGATAACTCCCCGCCCACCCGGCTTCAGGAGATCCAGTGCGGCCCGCATGCCCTGTTCCAGGCTCTCCAGTTCATGATTGACGGCTATCCGCAAGGCCTGAAACGTGCGTGTAGCAGGATGAATCCTCTCATCCCATTTGGCCTTAGGAACAGCTCCCTTGATAATATCCACCAGTCTGAGGGTGGTTGTAACCGGCGCCTCGGATCTTTCTCTGACGATAAATGATGCGATCCTTCTGGCCCAACGTTCCTCGCCGTATTCAGAGATAATGCGCTCCAGCTCATGCTCCGGCAGATTGTTTACCAGGTCGGCAGCGCTCTCTCCGCCACTGGTGTCCATGCGCATATCCAGAGGAGCGTTCTGCTGAAAACTGAAACCCCGTTCGCCGCTGTCCAACTGATGCGACGAAACCCCCAGATCCAGAATGAAGCCGTCCAGAGCCGAAATGTTGCGTGAGCCCAGGTGTTCTGCAAGTTCGCCGAAGTTGCCGTGCACCAGACTGATCTGCTCCCGGTATTTATTCAGCTGCACACCGGCTGCGGCAAGTGCTTCCAAATCGCGATCGATTCCGATCAGCCGGGCTTTAGTTACATTTTCAAGGATCAAAGAGCTGTGCCCGCCGCCGCCAAGGGTTCCATCCAGATATACGCCATCCATCTTAAGGGCCAGATAACGGATAACCTCCTCCGGCATGACCGAGAGGTGATGAAATGCTGTCACTACAGACCTAGCTCAGCAGCAGCCTCTGTGCCGCTCGGGAAGTTCTTGACATCCTGTGCTCGAACCTTGTCCCACTCAGCCATGCTCCAGATTTCTATCTTGTCCATCGTTCCTACAAACTGAATTTCCCTATCGAGTGCTGCGCTTTTTCTAAATGGCGGTGGAATCAGGAAGCGCCCCAGTTTGTCGGCACTGCATTCCTGTGCCGGCGAAATGATGGTGCGCAGAATGCTTTTGCGCTGTTCCGATGTGAAACCTTTGCTGACCCGGAAATTTTCCTCAAACAGGAACCATTCCTTGTATGGAAATATCAGAAGGCCCGAGCTGAATACCCCGCCACCGAGGTCGACAGGGACCGAGTTGGTCAGAAAAAAACGCTCATCGCCATGGGTTTCAAGCAGAATCTCCCTGAATCTGGCCGGCAGGCTGGTGCGCCCCTTTGCGTCTACAGTTGTCTCGAAAATACCTCTGAACATATCCATCCTGTTGGTATTATTTTCCACAATGTTCCACTTTTTTCCACGATACGGGAACTTATACCGACAGTAAAGTTCTCTGTCAAGATAAAATATGAACTTTGCAGGTGAAAATTCTACATGCGGGAATGTTGATTTCTGATATATTCAAACTTGAATTTATGACAGGAGGGCTGTTGGCAGGTATGCAGGTGTCACCGCTGATTACAAATGTACATTTCCCACCGATTTCGGAGGTCAAGCGCTGGCTTGCCGAGCGCGTCGATGATGGACAGGAACTGATTGATCTCTGTCAGGCTGTTCCGGACTACGCTCCTGCCGGGGGATTAACGGCACACCTTTCCGCTCTGCTTCGTGACCCGCTTACGTCTAAGTATTCAGCGGACGAGGGGCTGCTGGAAGTACGTGAAGCGCTCTGCGGCTATTACCTGAGGAAGTACGGGGCAGCCCTGTCTCCCGCCAATCTCTGCCTGACGATCGGCGCCAGCCAGGCTTTCTGGCTGGCAATGGTCACGCTCTGTCGCGCCGGTGACGAGGTCGTGGTACAGGCGCCCTATTACTTTGATCACCCCATGGCACTCGATATTTTAGGTGTCCGGGGTATTTATGCCCCCTTTGTGGAGACGGAAAGTGGACTTCCAAATCCATCCGCCATCGCAGACCTGATTACCGACAGAACAAAGGCAATACTGATCGTATCACCCAGCAATCCGACCGGTGCCATCACCCCGCCGGCAATACTTGAAGAGCTTCTTGGGCTGGCAAAAAATCATGACATCGCTTTGGTGCTTGATGAAACCTATAATGAATTCATCCCGGGCGGCCGCCGCCCTCATGAGCTGTTCAGCCACCCGAACTGGGGTGAACATTTTGTGCATATCGCCTCATTTGGAAAAACCTATGCCCTGACCGGTTACCGGGCAGGTCTGCTGGCC
>CAZUGI010000021.1:14861-32027 GCA_964619855.1 uncultured Geobacter sp.
ATTCACCATGCCCTAAAAGCCCAGGACACCATGGCGGTCTGCCAGCCCCGCATAACCCAGCATGCCGTTAAATTCGGTGTTGAGCACCTTGATGACTGGGTGACAGCCAATCGCGATATGATGACCCGCCGCCACGACCTCTTTCGATCTGAATTTTTGAAGCCCGGAAATCCTTTTTTCCTGGCGGCAAGCGGTGCCTTCTTTGCCTGGGTGAGGCATCCCTGGCCCGGACAGAGTGGCCGCCAGGCAGCCAGGCGCCTGCTGGACGAGACAGCCATACTATGTCTGCCCGGCGAAGTTTTCGGACCCGGCCTGGAGGGCTACCTGCGGCTGGCCTTTGGAAATATCCGCGAAGAGACAGTTCCGGAAGCCGTGCGGCGCTTCCGGGAGACAGCCGTATGAATCAACCTCAACAGAAACATCTAATGTCCTGATGGATGTGATTACCACCCACATAAATGCCGATTTTGACTGCCTGGGCGCCATGACGGCAGCCCTCAGGCTCTATCCCGGTGCTCTGCTGTCGTTTCCCGGGTCACAGGAGAAAGGGGTGCGAGATTTTATTGAGCGTCACCCGGATTATCTGCCGCTTTTCACCCGATCCAAAGAGATTGATCTCCAATCAATTACCCGCCTTATTATTGTAGATTGTCAACAGGCCGCCAGAATTGGACGGTTTGCCGAGATTGTTAAACGCCCCGGTCTTGAAATCCACATCTATGACCACCATCCGGTTACAGCCGAAAGCATCAGATCAGACGGAGGAATTATTGCCGAACGTGGCTCTGCTTCGTCGCTACTGGCTGGACTGCTGTTTGAGCAGGGCCTGACGCTGACGCCCGAAGAGGCCACCCTGATCATGCTTGGAATTCATGAGGACACTGGACGGCTGCTGTTTGCCTCCGCTACGCCGGATGATTACAAGGCGGCCGGATGGCTCCTGGAGCAGGGTGCGCGCCTGAACATTGTCAACGAGGCGTTGACGCCGGAGCTGACCAGATCTCAGATGGGACTCCTGAAACAGCTCCTGTCGACACTCAAGACCAGTACAGTCAACGGGATTGTCATTTCGATTGCACATGCCTCCTGCGATCATTACATCGGCGATGTGGCAGCGCTGGTTCATCTGATGCGCGACATGGAAAATCTGGATGCCCTGTTTGTAGTGGTCGCAATGGAGGACCGTGTCTACCTGGTTGGGAGAAGTCACGTTCCGGAAGTTAATGCTGGCGAAATATTGAAGCACTTTCAGGGTGGTGGCCATGCAACCGCCGCCTCTGCCGCCGTCCATAATCAGTCTTTGAAACAGGTGTTGGAGAAGCTTGAGGAACTGCTACGGGTTTCAGTCAGCGCTGACGTAGTAGCTGCAGACATCATGTCGACGCCGGTCAAGACAATGCCTGATTCGGTCAATATTGCCGAGGCGCGTGAATTTCTGACCCGCTATAACTGCAATGCCATGCCGGTCATGAGCGGAGAGCGGATGACGGGTATTATATCGCGCAAAATTGTCGAGAAGGCTCTTTACCATGATCTGGGTGCGTCATCAGTTACTGATTTCATGCACACGGAATATATGCGTGCCACCCCGGATACTGCTCTGGCAGATATCCAGAACTATATTGTAGGGGGCAATCGTCATTTTGTGCCGGTTTTTGAAGGGAACAGGCTGGCCGGGGCGGTGACCAGAACCGATCTTCTACGGCATATCTACGGAGGTCGTCCCGGCCAGATCGCTTCCCTCTACGATGTCGGTGCTCTGGCGGTGCCCACACGCAGCCGTTCGGTGGCAGGGCTTCTCGGTAAAAGGCTTGCAGAGCCGATCATCAGCACTTTGCGGAATTTGGGAGCGGCAGGAGACGAGTTGGGGTTGTCAGTTTATGCCGTGGGCGGTTTTGTACGCGACCTGCTTCTGGGTATTGATAATCTGGATATAGATGTTACCGTTGAAGGCGATGGTGTTTTCTTTGCGGAACGATTCGCTAAACGCTACGGCTGCAGAGCACGTGGTCACGACAAATTCGGCACGGCAGTACTGGTCTTTCCGGACGGTCGCAAAATAGATGTAGCCAGCACTCGACTTGAATACTACGAATCCCCGGGAGCCCTCCCAACGGTTGAGCGGGCCTCTCTGCGCCAGGATCTCTACCGTCGGGATTTTACGATCAATACCTTGGCGCTCTGCATCAACAGCGATCGCTTCGGGCGCCTGACCGATCATTTCGGGGGGCAGCAGGATATTCAGGAACGGGTGATCAAGGTTCTGCATAATCTGTCGTTTGTGGAGGATTCAACCAGGGTTTTCAGGGCCATCCGCTTTGAGCAGAGGCTTGGTTTCCACATATCGCCTCACACGGAAAATCTGGTCCGCAGTGCGGTAAGGATGCACCTGCTGGATAAACTGGGTGGCAAGCGCCTTTTCAATGAGCTGGTACAGATTATGAGGGAGAAGGAACCGGTGGCCGCCATTAAGCGCATGTCTGTTCTGAGCTTGCTGCCGTTCATTCACCCTTCACTCAAGCTGGTTCCGGCTACCGGTCGGGTTCTGAACGAAGCCGGTCAGATACTGGCCTGGTTTCGGCTGTTGTATCTGGACGACCCCTGCGAACAGTGGCAGGTTTATTTTATGGCCATGTGCGACGGCCTCAAGCCGGATGAGTTCCAGGACGCCTGCCGGCGTCTGGCGGTTCCGGGGCGGCTTGCCGAGAGGCTGCAGCGGCAGCGCCATGTAGTATTCAAGGTTCTGGAGTCGATCAAGAGGCGCACTAAGCGCTCTCCTGAAGTGCGCAACAGTCTGCTGTATGAATGGTTTGCTTCGCTCTCACTTGAAATGCTGCTTTACCTTGCCTCGCGGGCCAGCAATGAACAGGTCAGGCGCTTTGTCTCTCTCTATCTTACCCGCCTAAGGGGAGTTGTCCCGCTGCTTGACGGGAACGATCTGCATGCTCTCGGACTGGTCCCCGGACCAGGCTTCGGGCGTATCCGGCAGCGGCTGCTGCAGGCCAGGCTGGATGGTGAGGTAATCAGTCGGAATGATGAACTGGTTCTGGCGCAGTCCATGATAACGCTATAAAGCGCTCGAGTGTGTTGTAAATGCAACAGTGCTCAGAGCAGGTGCCTGCTTTGTGAGCTTTCCACTGCTCCGCTGCAGTATGTATATGCAGTCTAACCACAAGTAATTAAGTGATTTTTGTGCTTAACTAAAGATGCTGCCAGTAGTTGGCCTGTTTTTTGCTGTTACGGTCTCATAGATCCAATGCAACTAACTCTTTGCGAGGATTACCCATGAAACCGCTCCGACAAATCATTGCAGCCATGGCAATAATCTCATTGTTTACGGCGGCATCAACATCGTATGCAGCTGAAAATTCACTTCGCGAAGTCTTTCAGGATGCCTTTTACGGGGCCGGGATCGGTGCACTCGTCGGTGGCGCGTTTATGGTTTTTACGAAGAAACCGGCCGATCATCTCGATTACATCGGTTATGGCGCTGCGGCCGGCGTACTGGCAGGTACCGCTTACGGACTGGCCAAGTCGGCCAGAGCACTGGCTGAAATTGATAACGGCAAGATAAAGATCGCCATTCCGACCATTGTCCCGGATTTGATTGAATCACCATCAACAGGCCAGACCACGGTCATGTGGCACGCCAATATTCTGAGAGGAACTTTCAACTAGTAATTGCATCGCCAGAAAAGAATGGAACGCCCGCTGTCAAAGCTGCAGCGGGCGTTTTTATTTGCATCAGCTCTTGTTCTGAGAGTATAAAAGTGCCGAAATCCAAATACAGGCGGGAGGTCGTATGTCTGAGTTTACAAATGTCACCGTAGTGAAAAAGGCCAATATTTATTTTGATGGCGGCGTTGTCAGTCGTACGGTGCTGTTTGCTGACGGCAGCAAAAAAACACTGGGTGTCATGCAACCGGGAGAGTATGAATTTTCAACGGCCGCTTCTGAAGTCATGGAGATCTTCTCCGGTGAACTGGAATGGCAGATGAAAGGCGAACGGGCCTGGAAGAAGGTTGTTGGTGGTGAATCTTTTGAAATCCCATCCAACGCCACTTTTATTATGAAGGTTGTTTCTGTTTCCGATTACTGCTGTTCTTTTATCAACTAGAACGTGGCAGCCTCATAGACCCAGTGAATACTGAACCAGGCACAACAGTCGGACGTTTTGCCCCTTCACCCACAGGCGCACTTCATATCGGGTCACTGGTGGCAGCGGTGGGGAGTTATCTCGTGGCAAAAAATGCCGGAGGTCGCTGGCTGCTGCGCCTTGATGATCTGGATACAGCGCGTCAGGTGTCCGGCATAGCCGCCGACATTATGCGGACTCTGGAGTCTTTCGGCCTTTTCTGGGATGGCGAAGTGGCTCGCCAGAGCAGTCATTACGAGGAATACTGCCAGGCCTTTGAAACGCTGCAACAAACAAAAGTGCTCTACCCCTGCGGCTGTTCCAGAAGAGAAATAGCTCTGGCATCCTCGGCTCCGCATCAGGAAGACGATTGTCAGCCGTATCCCGGTACCTGCAGGACCGGCTTGAAGGCAGGGGCAGGGATCCGGTCATGGCGGATAAGGGTTTATGACAGCGAAATCTGTTTCAAGGATCTGCGTTGCGGAAACATTTGCCAGGATTTAGGCCGGTTGTGCGGAGATTTTGTTGTGCGACGCGGAGATGGCGACTTTGCGTATCAGCTGGCGGTTGTGGTGGATGACCATCTAGCGGGTGTAACACAGGTGGTTCGTGGAGATGACCTGCTTTCTTCAACTCCGCGACAGATTTATATTCAGGATATTCTTGGATATCAACGTCCGCAATATTGCCATTTGCCGCTGGTCACAGGTCCGGACGGCGCTAAGCTGAGCAAACGGGACAATCTGATTTCAAATCAACTCGGGAATTTGAAGGGGAAGGAGTCGAGACTGCTCTGCGCAGTACTCGGTTTTCTGGGCCAAACCCCGCCCCCCGGGCTGGAAGCCTGTTCGTGCAGTGAAGTTTTAAGCTGGGGCGTCTCGCATTTTGATGTCAGAGGCCTGCCCGAACAGGGGGGAGAAATTGCTGTTTAATAAAGTCTGCGGGGTTCCCCATCTGCAGGACCTGGTGGACGGAGCAGAAATTTGCTGTCTCCGACCTGGTTCTGGTAAGGGTTGTTTGGGTAGGTCGTAAAGGGTTCCGAAGATCGGAACAGTCGCAACTCTTTTACAGAAATAAGCGGATAGGGATAGTCCGCACCCTCAAGGTGCTGAATTTTCTTGCCCTTTACTTCTCCGATTATAGTAACGAATTGTCCGGGGCGGTAGATGACAGGATCAATGAGTTCACCGCTGACGGCCAGAAACCTTCCGCCGGATTTAGAAAATTCATCAGGTACACCGCTATTAAACAGTTCGAGCTGGGCCACTTCAAGCATTATCACGTCACCGCTGCTTCGTGTGCCGGCGATGATACCGCCCAGCAGGATCACTTTTCCGGCAAATTTCTCAGGATTATTATTAACTTCGGCGTATGGCACTGAACGGTCTGCAAGCCTGAGCCCCGCCTCGCTCATAACGTGAGCGCAGCCACTCAGCGTAGCCGTCAAAGACAATAGCGCTATCAACATTCTCATCCTGAAATCCTCCAGCAACCATCACGCGGGTGATGTCAGCCGCATGGCTGAAGTCTCTCTAATGCATTAAACACGCCAAATTTAGCGATTTCTTGTTGTGCGGCAGACAGGCAATTGTTTAACCATCTTTGAACAGGTGGCCTGTCTGATGTCGTCAAATGCCAAGGCCGGGTGTTTTTTGGCGTTATGCTATTCGGAAGGTCGCGCAACCCAAAAATCATACAGAGCCCGCTCCCCTTTTTTATAATCCTCCAGCTCAATTTCAAAATCGGGTGTCCATGGCCGGTGCCTGTAATAGAGCTTGTCATAGTAATGCCGGATCAGTCCGCGGGTAAGCCCAGATATATCCCACTGCTCAAGCATCTCTTTAAGTTCCGCATAATGAATGCCGCCCAGTTTTTTCCTGATCCTTTCAAGTGCCGCTGACATCGATTCCCTATAATCCTGGCACCCGTACTCCCGTGCCAGTCTGTCGACTCTGGTATCCAGAGAGGCGGAGCACCAGATCTTACAGCTTTGAGCCATTACTTCATACAGATTGCCCGGCAGGGAAATCTCGCCGATTCTTCTGCTTTCACCCTCCAGAACGATTGGCCTGTCACATGGCGCTTTACAAAATGCATCCCATAACTGTGTATCAAAACGCTTTTGAGACGGCTGATTGGCCAGACCCAGTGAACCGAACGCAGAACCGCGATGACTGGCCAATCCCTCAAGGTCGATGGTCGTCCAAAGCCGGCGGTCGAGCCCGTTAATGAAGGTGGTTTTGCCGGATCCGGTCATGCCGTGAATGACTATTAAAGGTGCCGGCGGAGTGAAATTATCAAAATATGATGTAATATTATTCCGAAAGGCTTTATAGCCGCCGCATAACTGTTTGACCTTGTAGCCGCAGGTCTCCAGCAGAATTGCCATGGCGTGACTTCTCAGACCGCCCCGCCAGCAATAAACCAGAATCGGCCTGTCGCCGGCGTAGCGTGCGGCTTCATTGGTCATAGCGGAGAAACGACCACAGGTAAGTTCCAGGCCGCGTATGCGAGCCTGCCGAGCACCCAGCTGCCTGTGGATAGTGCCGATCTCGATTCGCTCTTCGTTGGTCAGGATCGGCACATTAAAGGCGCCCGGCAGATGATCATCGGCAAACTCGAGCGGTGTCCGTACGTCTATTACGCAATGACTGTCAAGCAGTGAAGGATTAAAAATGATTTTTTCAGGCATGTTGTATGTTTCTCCAAGGTTGCCATTGTATGCTCTGTGCCTTCAGCTGGCAACACAAACTCTTTATATGTTACTCCTTGATTATACGGTAGTTACATGGTAGTTATAACCGATTGTATACGAAATTTTATTGGAGTGCTGATGCTTTGCGCGTAACATCAAATATCAATTCCAGGGGGGATGTAATGGAAAAACAGAAGATTCACTACAAAGAGCTCGGACTTGCCAATACCAAAGAAATGTTCACCAGGGCCATGGCCGGCAAGTATGCCATACCCGCATATAACTTCAATAATCTCGAACAGCTCCAGGCAATAGTCACGGCTTGTGTGGAGACCGGATCTCCGGTTATTATTCAGGTCTCCAAAGGTGCCCGTAGCTACGCAAACGAAACCATGCTCCGTTTTATGGCAATGGGAGCTGTCCAGATGGCGCGTGAAGCCGGATCCAATATTCCGATCTGTCTGCACCTCGACCACGGCGACTCCTTTGAGCTCTGTAAATCCTGCATTGACAGCGGATTCTCATCGGTCATGATCGACGGATCACATCTGCCGTTTGAAGAAAATGTCGCCCTTGCAAAAAAGGTTGCGGAATACGCCCATCAGTATGATGTCAGCGTAGAGGCCGAACTGGGTGTACTGGCCGGAATAGAGGACGAAGTCTCTTCCGAGCATTCCACCTATACCAAACCTGAGGAAGTTGAAGATTTCGTCAGGAAAACCGGAGTAGATTCTCTGGCCATATCGATCGGGACCAGTCACGGTGCTTACAAATTCAAGGCCGGTCAGCCGGTTCCTCCGCTGCGTTTCGATATCCTGGAGGAGTGCGAGAAGCGCATTCCAGGTTTTCCGATTGTTCTGCACGGGGCCTCTTCGGTGGTGCCGGAATATGTCGACCTGATCAATCAGTATGGAGGCAAGCTGGAAGGTGCGGTTGGCATTTCCGAAGAACAGCTTCGGCAGGCTGCTGCCAGTGCGGTCTGCAAAATTAATATTGATTCGGACGGCCGTCTGGCGGTTACGGCCAAAGTACGCGAGTATCTTGCCAAGGATCCCAAAGAGTTTGATCCACGTAAGTATCTGGGAGAGGCTCGAAAAGAGCTGGTCAAGCTGGTCAAGCACAAGAATGAGAAGGTTCTGGGTTCGGCTGGAAGAGCCTGATTTCCGGCGGTAGATTTATCAGAGCCAGGAGGTGTTGGATGGGTACCCGCAAGTTTTCTCGCGTGAGATTTAATGTTGAGGCCACTATTAAGGTTGGCGAGCGGCAATTTCAGGGCGGAGTCGAAAATCTCAGCATGACTGGTATGCTTCTGGTCACGGACGAACGACTTGCAGAGGGTGAAGCGGCTGATATTACTATAGTTCTGACCGGAACATCTCCTCCTATTTCGGTAAATTTCAACGGCCGGGTGTCCCGGATTGATGGAAACGGTATGGGATTTGTATTTGAAAAGATTGATCTGGACTCGTATATGCACCTGAAGAACATAGTTGCATACAACATTGACGATGCTGAAAAAGTGATGGAGGAAATCTGTCACTCCATAGATGAAAAGCTTGCCGTGGAGAAGTGAGGATGAAACCATGAAAAAACATTCAACACAATTTTCCATCGGCGGATTTCTGTTGGGTGTTACCGCGCCGATCGGGTGGATAGTAATCAGGATGCTCTGTTTTTACGATTCCAAACAGACATTTTTCGCTCAGCTCCTTTCCGATATTACCAGGGACGGGGAGCATTTTGCGCTGTACTGTTACATGGGTGGCGGTACCGCACTTGTGCTGGCATCTTTAGGATATATGATAGGCAACAGCAGTGATGAACTGCTTGAAAGAGCGGCCGAGCTTGACGTTCTGCACAAAGAGGTGGAGGCACAGAAGGAGATTTTTGAAAACCGCTACAAGGTACTTGACAATAACATCAAGAACTTTCATCAAATCAGCAGCAAAATCCAGATGTCGCTTAATCTAGAGGAAATTCTGAAATTGTGCGCTGAAGGCCTGCATGAGGTTTTGGGCTACGAGCGGGTCAACGTCATGATGGCGGATGACAGCAATCATCTCCGTTTTATTACGACTTCCGGCACAGAAGGTTTTGACAGCTCAGGAGTGGCCCTGCCGCTTGATTCCAGCATCGGGGTGATTTACAAATGTTTTGCCGAACGTAAAGTGTATCTGATCGATGATATTTCCCGCTATAGCGAAGATTATCACCTGCAACCTCCGCACAACAATCTGACACCGCTACGCTCAAGAAGCTTCATACTCTGTCCTATCGTCGTAAAGGGGGAGAGTGCCGGAGTCTTCGGCATCGATAACAAGAACAGTCACCGTGCACTGAACGACTCAGATGTTGATACGATCATGCTGTTTGCTGATCAGGTGGCATCAGCCATTACACGCATTAACCTGTTGAAATCGATCGATGCACTCACATCCGAGATGGAAAGCTCATTCAAATTTTTGCTGGAAAATAGAGAACAGTACTCGAAAAATGTTAATCACCTCAAGGAAGGTGTTGATTCCGTAGCAGACGGTACGTCCATTATTGCCTCAGCCTCAGAGGGGGTCATGTCGTCAGTTGACGAAACCAGCGCTGCCGTGAATGAAATATCTGTTGCAACCGAACAGGTCACCCGCAATCTCGACCATCTGGCCGGAATAGTTCACCAGTCAGCGTCAGCAATGGAGGAGATCAACAGCACCATCAGCAATGTTGAGCAGAATGCGGCCATATCGCATGAAGTCTCCAGCCAGGTGAAGCTGCAGGCCGACGAGAGTCTGGCGGTAGTTGCTGAAACGATTGCCTCGCTGGCTGAAATTCAGAATTCAGTTGGGCTCTCCTATGCGGCCATCAAACGCCTGGAGGATAACAGCACTCGCATTGAGCACATTGTCAGCGTCATTAACGACATCACGAAGCGAACCAACCTGCTGGCGCTGAACGCTTCCATCATTGCAGCCCAGGCCGGTGAATACGGTAAGAGTTTTGGTGTCGTGGCCGATGAGATTCGTAACCTGTCTCTGCAGACCGGACATTCAACCGGCGAGATAACCTCTATCATTGAAGAGATCATGAGTGAGTCCAAGACGGCCGCCAGCAATATTACGGCTACCAAAGACCTCGTTCATCGTGGTGTCGAACTGGGTCACACAACCGGTGAATCACTAAAAGCCATCTACGACCGTTCAGTCTGTTCACTGGACATGACTCAGCAGATCAAGCAGGCTACCCAGGAACAGGTCAGTGCCGTGCAGCTTGTGTCACGCTCGATGGAGGACATCAGCTCCATGACATCGCAGATATTTGCGGCCTCCAGTGATCAGGCCAAGGCGACCAGAAGCATTGCCCGTTCGATAGAAACCATCAAGGATATGACTCACGAGATGGTAAATTCAACATCCCGACAGGTGGAGGACGGCAGGCTTATCCGCCGCACGGTGGAATCGGTCAGCGGTATGGTGACCGAAATGTTTGATAATATGGAGATGCGCAGGCTCCAGAGCGCCGAAGTAGTGAGGGAGCTGGAGTCGATGAAGAATTTGACCAGTTAGTATTTCCCCCGAATATTTATTATCCGCCTAACCGGTATCAGGGAATCCGCATGCGAAAAAAAATGACCATCCCCGAAATTATGAAGATGAAACAGTCCGGCAAGCGCATCACCGTATTGACCGCCTATGACTTTCCGTTTGCCAGGTTGGTTGATAATGGAGGCGTTGACATTATTCTGGTGGGTGATTCCGCCGGAGTGGTTTTTGCCGGTCACGATACCACTCTGCCGGTTACTATGGATGAAATGATATATCACACCAGGGCGGTCCGAAGAGCTGAACCTAAGGCGCTGGTGGTGGCCGATATGCCCTTTATGTCGTACCAGACCGGTATTGAAGAGGCCTGCCGTAACTGTGGCCGGATGATCAAAGAGGGGGGCGCCGAGGCGGTAAAAGTCGAGGGGGGCAGCAATATGGCCCATGTCATCAGGGCGGTCTCCTCCATCGATATTCCGGTGATGGCGCACATCGGCCTTACTCCTCAGTCGGTCCATCGCATGGGCGGCTACAAAGTGCAGGGGAGAAACGACCAGGCCGAACGGATCATGGATGACGCATTTGCGGTTCAGCATGCCGGTGCTTTTGCAGTAGTGCTGGAAGGGATTCCGGCCAAGCTGGCTTCAGAGATCTCGGCGGAACTGTCCATACCGACCATAGGTATCGGTGCCGGCCCTTCCTGCGACGGTCAGGTACTGGTTATTCACGACATACTCGGCCTGTGTGAAAAATACTCTCCCAAGTTTGTCAAACGTTATGCCGATCTGGCACCGCTCATATCCGGAGCCGTCAAGCAGTATGTTGATGAAGTGCGTAACGGCGAATTCCCAGCCGAGGAACATTCGTTCTCGTGAGAATCATCAGTTCTGTCAACGAAATGCAGAACATCGCTTTGGCGCTGCGCCGCGAAGGAAAGAGCATCGCCTTCGTTCCCACTATGGGCTTTCTGCATGAAGGGCACGCATCACTGATGCGCGAAGGGCGAAAGCGCGGCGATGCTCTGGTGCTCTCCATCTTTGTAAACCCGATCCAGTTCGGCCCCACCGAGGATCTTGACCGTTACCCCCGCAACCTGGAGGGTGACTGCGCTATTGCCTTGGAGTGTGGCGTGGATATCGTCTTTACCCCAACGGCTTCGGAAATGTACCAGGCCGGCTTCCAGACATCTATCCGGGTCCGGGATTTGGCGTTGCCGCTCTGCGGAGCCAGCCGCCCCGGCCATTTCGACGGCGTGGCTACGGTGGTTACCAAGCTGTTCAACATCGTTCAGCCCGATACTGCTCTTTTCGGGAACAAGGATTTCCAGCAGCTGGCAATTATCCGCCGTATGGTGGCCGATTTATCCCAGCCGGTTGAGGTCGTCGGTATGCCGATCGTCCGCGAGGCGGACGGACTGGCCATGAGTTCCCGCAATGCCTACCTCTCGCCGGAAGAGCGAGTCAGCGCCCTCTGCCTTTCCCGGGCGATCCGGTTGGCACGTGAGCGCTATGCCGCTGGGGAGCGTGACGCCGCCTCTCTGCTTGCCGCTTTACGTGAGCTGATCGCGGCCGAACCACCTGCGGTCATCGACTATCTGGAGCTGCGTGACGCCACTACGCTGGAATCTGTTGACAACACTGCTGATAATACTTTGTTGGCCCTGGCGGTCAAGATCGGCATGACGCGGCTGATCGACAACACCCTGCTGGGTGACAAATCGTGAAAGTGACGCCATAATGCCCAACAAGGCTCGTGCCAATCTGGAAAACCTCTACCGGATATTCACCGTGCCGGAAGCCCCCGATTCGACCCTCGGCGCCATCGATCAGGCTATTTCCGATGATGTCACCGGCTTTCTGCAGACTCATATCGTCGCTATCGAACGCAACCTGGAAGAGATCGAAGCGAATTTCTCCTCCTCCGCCATTCCGGAAGAACCGACCTACGTCTCAGAATACACTGAGTTCGTCAAAGAAAACCTTGTAGCACAGTCGGTCCACACTGCCGCACCCGGTTTCGTCGGTCACATGACTTCGGCGCTCCCCTACTTTATGCTGCCGCTGGCGCGACTCATGACCGCCCTCAACCAGAACCTGGTCAAGGTGGAAACCTCCAAAGCCTTTACCCCGATGGAGCGACAGGTTCTGGCCATGCTCCATAATCTGGTATACCGTCGTGATGACAACTTCTATCCCCCCTGGATCCATAACAGTCAGGCCGCTCTGGGGGCCTTCTGCTCCGGTGGCACTATTGCCAATGCCACGGCACTCTGGGTGGCGCGTAATCGTCTCTTTGCTCCGGACGGGGCCTTCCGAGGCATTGCACAGGAAGGTCTGGCCCGCGCCCTGAAGCATCTCGGGGTTGACGGGGTTGCCGTCCTCGTCTCCGAGCGCGGACACTACTCCTTCGGCAAGGTCGCCGACCTGCTCGGTTTCGGCCGGGATCATCTGGTCAAAGTGAAGACCGCCACTAACAATCGCATTGACCTGAAGCTGCTGCGTCAGGAGTGCTGGCGCCTGCAGGACGAGAATATCCGGCCGCTGGCTTTAGTCGGCATTGCCGGAACAACTGAAACCGGCAACGTCGACCCACTGGATGCAATGGCCGATTTTGCCTGTGAGCTCGGCTGCCACTTCCATGTGGATGCCGCCTGGGGTGGGCCGACTCTCTTCTCCGACCGCCATCGCCACCTGCTGGCCGGTATTGAACGGGCCGACTCGGTCACCATCGATGCGCACAAGCAGCTGTACGTGCCGATGGGGGCGGGGATGGTTGTCTTCAAGGATCCAACCGCCCTGGCGGCAATAGAACATCATGCCAACTATATTCTTCGCCACGGCTCCAAGGACCTTGGCAGCCATACCCTGGAAGGATCCCGGCCCGGGATGGCGATGCTGGTCCATGCCGGTCTCTCGATCATCGGCCGTAAAGGGTATGAACTTCTCATCGATATGGGAATCGAACGGGCACAGACCTTTGCCGCCATGATCCGGCAGCATCCCGATTTCGAACTGACCAGCGTGCCGGAGCTGAATATTCTCACCTACCGCTACTGTCCTTATGCAGTGCAACAGGCCTTGACCGGAGCACCGCCGGAGCAGCGCGCGGCCATTAATGCCCTCCTGGACCAGGCCTGCCAGTTGCTGCAAAAATCTCAGCGCGAAGCCGGAAAGACCTTTGTATCCCGGACCCGTCTGCACATGGCCGGTTATGGTGAGGAGCTTACCGTGTTACGTGTTGTTTTGGCCAACCCGCTGACTACCGATGATATTCTGGCGTCGGTTCTGACTGAACAGTGCGAGATAGTACAACAACCGGACATACAGGCCCTGCTGCAGCAGATTGAGGAGCATTGTAACGGTCGCAGTTGACATTAAGTGACCGGAGGTTGTCCATGCCAGACCCCGCCATTCATGCTGCATCCTGGTTGATTAATCCCGACAAACCACCCATCGCTGGAGGGGCCATATTAGTCCGCGATGGTTTAATCGTTGAGGTCGGCACGTTGTCCGAGCTGCGCAGCTCCCATACTGCCCCTGCAATTGAATACCCAGACAGTTCAATCATCCCCGGTTTTGTAAATGCCCACACCCATCTGGAATTGACCCACTTCCCGTCATGGCGTCTGCGGTCCGATGTCGGCAGCCATCCACGCCGATTTACAGACTGGATGATCCAGTTGATCAAAGTTATACGCGGTTTGACAGTGGACGATTTTTCTCATTCAGCGCATGAAGGTATGAGAATGTGTTTGGAGTCCGGTACCACTTCTATCGGAGAGATTCTCACACGACCGTTTTTACTGCCGGTTTATAAAGAGTCCTTATTATCCGGCCGGCTCTATTTTGAGGTTTTCGGACAGAGCAAACCCAGATTCGATGAAATGCTGGATACTGCTGTTTCAGCCGCCATAACCGCTGAAACGAGGCTGATGGCGACTGGACTATCTCCGCACACTCCCTATACCATAGGCGAGGAACATCTACCGGGTATTCGCAATATCGCCGCCACTTACAGTCTGCCGCTGGCAATTCATGTTTCCGAGTCTGCCGCCGAGTCCGACTTTGTCTTTGACTCAAGCGGGCCTCTGGCAACTGATTTCTACCCTTTTGTTGGCTGGGAGCGCTACCTGAAGGCGCCACGCCACTGCAGCTCAACCGAGTTGCTGGATCGCCACGGACTGCTTACTCCGTCCACGCTGGCGGTGCATTGTGTTCATGTGACTATGGCCGATGCGCGGATCCTTAAGGAGCGCGGTGCCAGCATAGCACTCTGTCCACGCAGCAACGAGCGCCTGGATGTCGGCAGCGCTCCAGTGGCTCTGTTCAAGAAACTTGGAATACCGCTTGCGCTCGGCACAGACTCGTTGGCCAGCAATGATTCGCTCTCATTGTGGGATGAGATGCGATTCGCACTTGATCTGTTTTCGAAAGATATTTCACCGGCGGACCTATTTCGTATGGTCACGGTCGGTGGCGCTGCGGCCACCGGAATTTCTGAGCGTTGTGGCTCTCTGGAAGCCGGTAAAAGGGCCGATTTTCAGGTGGTAAGTAATATTGGTGGTGGAGAGAGTGGTCTGTTGGAGCGGTTGGTTCACTGCGGTGTCGTACAGGAGGTTTATGTCGGGGGTGAGTGTTTTGCCGGCATGACATAAGCCGTATCCAGGTCAATTGATTAAACAAAATGAGCCCTGACTTCATACAAAGTCAGGGCTCATGTGCTATAAACAGGGAAGTCAATTTAAGCGATCATCTTGAAGCACTTTGTTGCGGCAGCTATTGTTTTTTCGATATCAGCCTCGCTGTGGGCTGCCGAGACGAAGGCGGTCTCGAACTGGGAGGGGGCCAGGTAGATGCCTTCATCCAGCATTCCGAGGAAATACTTCGCAAAAGCCTTTGTGTCGCATTGCGATGCAGTGGGCCAGTCATGGACCTCCCCCGTGCTGAAGAAGGCGCAGAACATGCTGCCGACGCGGGTGGAATAGATCGGGTAGCCGGCATCCTTTGCGGCTTTGGCAATGCCTTCTGCCACCTGCCGGCTCTTTTCCTCCAGCTTCTGGTAAAACCCCGGTGTTTTAAGAATATTCAGGGTTGCGATGCCGGCCGACATGGCCAGTGGATTGCCGGATAATGTTCCCGCCTGATACACACCGCCGGAAGGGGAAAGCTTCTCCATGATTTCCCGTTTGCCGCCGAAAGCACCGACAGGCAGGCCGCCGCCGATAATCTTTCCAAGGGTTGTCATGTCAGGGGTCACCCCGTATAGTTCCTGAACGCCGCCATAGGCAACTCTGAAGCCGGACATGACCTCGTCGAATATCAGGACTATGCCCTCGTTAGTGCAGATTTCCCGCAGCCCTTCAAGAAAGCCTTCGCGGGGTGGGACGGTGCCCATGTTACCGGCCAGTGGTTCGACGATGATGCAGGCAATTGTGCCCTTGTTGGCTGTAATCAGTGACCTGACTGATTCAAGCGAGTTGAACTCGGCAGTCAGCGTGTGTTTTGCGAAGTCGGCCGGCACCCCCGGGGAGTCCGGCACCCCGAATGTGGCGGCTCCGGAGCCGGCCTTTACCAGCAGGGCATCGGCATGACCATGGTAGCAGCCGGAGAATTTGAGGATATTGTCCCGCCCGGTATAGCCGCGTGCCAGTCGGATGGCGCTCATTGTGGCCTCGGTACCGGAACTGACCATACGCACCATTTCGATAGACGGGACCGCATCGATCACCATGTTCGCCAGCGTGATCTCGCGCTCGGTCGGTGCGCCGAAGCTGGCACCGCTCTCCATGGTTTTCTGAACCGCAGCAACAACATCCGGATGACAGTGTCCGACAATCATCGGTCCCCAGGAACCGACGTAATCAACAAAAGCATTGTCATCCTCGTCGTAGATGTGACAGCCGGAGGCTTTTTTTATGAAGAGTGGATCAGCGCCGACGGACTTGAAGGCTCGCACCGGGCTGTTGACACCGCCCGGAATGGCGGCTTTGGCCTGTTGGAAAAGTAAACTGGAACGGGAATGGTTCATGGCGATTGCTCCTTGGCAAACATAAAAATCTACTGACGGTCAATACGAATTTGTTAGCATACAGTATGCAGGTATGTCAATGGTAAATGGGCAATTTTGTTTGAAATTTAGTAAGTTGCGGATGAAAATATGAAATATATTTCTGTAAAAAAAACGGTTGACAAAGGGAGTCAAATAACCTATTTTCGCAACGTTTTGTATACAGTATACCGTGCGCAGTGAGGAGGGTTTTACATGCTTGGTGCATACCTGCCAATATTACTTCTAGTGCTCGTGGCGATCGGCTTTGGCTGTGTGTCGCTCGTCATGTCTTCTTTGATCGGCCAGAAGAAACCGTCAAAAGTAAAGCTTCAACCGTACGAGAGCGGTTGCGAGCCTATCGGCACCGCCCGCGAGCGCTTCTCGATCAAATTCTATCTGATTGCCGTACTTTTCATCCTGTTCGACATTGAAGCTGTTTTCCTCTATCCCTGGGCTATCCTCTACAAAAAGCTCGGCGTGTTCGGTCTGGTCGAAATGGGACTCTTCATTGTTATCCTCTTTGTCGGTTATATTTATGTATGGAAAAAAGGAGCACTGGAATGGGAGTAGATAATCCGCTTGGCGACAATGTCATCACCACCTCACTGGACCTCCTGGTCAACTGGTCAAGGAAGTCGTCCATCTGGCCGATGACTTTTGGTCTGGCCTGCTTTGCTATCGAGATGATGGCCACCGGCCCCTCACATAACGACCTGGACCGCTTCGGAATTATTTTCCGCGCTTCTCCCCGTCCGTCC
>CAZUGI010000022.1:0-31868 GCA_964619855.1 uncultured Geobacter sp.
GCCAGCTATGTCATTTCCCAGCAGATCGCCAGCATCGGCAGCAATATCATTCTAGTATTGCCCGGCTCTACCACCAGCGGTGGTCTCCGTTCCGGAATGGGCGGTGCTCAGGCATTGACCAGTGATGATGTCAAGGCGATCATGACCGAATGTCCCTCGGTTGAACTGTCCGCTCCGACCGTACGGAGCTCCGGGTTGGCGGTGTACGGAAACATGAACTGGTCCACCGTTATCATGGGCACCACGCCGGAGCTGTTCGATATCCGTGAATGGAGTGTGGTCAACGGCCGCAGCATCGGTCAGCAGGATGTAGACGGAGCCGCCAAGGTCTGTCTGCTGGGGCAGACTGTAGCTGAGAATCTTTTCGGGGCAGTCGATCCGGTCGGTAAGATCATCCGCCTAAAAAAGGTTCCATTCACCGTTATCGGCGTTCTTGACCGCAAGGGGCAATCCCCGCAGGGGCAGGATCAGGATGATGCCATATTTGTCCCTTTGCGTACTGCCCAGCGCAATCTGGTGCGCTCCCAGAACACCAACACGGTCGGTGCGGTAATGGTCAAGGCCAAAAGCGAGGCACTGCTGGCCAAGGCCGAGGAGGAGATTCAGGCTCTTCTGACTCAACGCCACCGCATCACCGGCGGCAAGGAGCCGGATTTTTCCACCCGTAACCTGTCGGAGATCCTGGCCGTAGCCGAACAGTCCTCAAAAGCGATGTCGCTGCTGCTTGGTGCAGTCGCCTCCATCTCGCTGATAGTGGGGGGTATCGGCATCATGAATATCATGCTGGTTTCAGTCACCGAACGGACCCGCGAGATCGGTATCCGTATGGCTATCGGGGCCCGCAAGAACGACATCCTGCTGCAGTTTATGACCGAGGCGGTGCTGCTGACCATGATTGGTGGACTGATCGGAATTGCGCTGGGTGCGGTCGGAGCGACCGCAGTGTCCAGCATGCTTTCCTGGCCGACTCTCATTTCGATCCAATCAGTTACCCTGGCCTTCTTCTTCTCAGGCGCGGTCGGAATCTTCTTTGGTTTCTATCCGGCCAGAAAAGCTGCCGGACTCAATCCCATCGATGCGTTGAGGTATGAATAGCATGATCAACTGCCCGATGTGCTCCCGTTGGGAGGCTGATGCCGACCTGCGCATTGCGGAACTTGAACACTCGTACCTTATCCTCAACCGGGACCAGTTTTTCCCCGGCTATACGCTGCTGTTCACGAAAAACCATGTAACCGAACTGTTCCATCTGGAGCGGGAGGCGCGGATCGGGCTGATGGAAGAAGTCAGCAGCGTTGCGAAAGCACTTTACAAGGTTTTCAATCCGGCAAAAATCAACTATGAGCTGCTGGGCAACATGGTGCCTCACATCCACTGGCATATCGTGCCGCGCTTTGCCTCCGAAGCGCTCTGGCCACGCCCGATCTGGGCCGAAGCACATGACGAGCTGCTGCCTGCACCTGACGAGTACAAACGGCGCATCGAAAACATCAGGGGAGCGCTGCCATGATCCGCCCTTTTCTGCATACCATGACAAACGGCCTGAGGGTGGTCTGTGTCGAAATGCCGCATCTGCATGCGGTCGAGCTGGCAATCTATCTGAAAGTCGGAGGCCGCAACGACCCGCCCGGCCGGGAAGGGCTCTCGCACTTTCTGGAGCATATCCTCTTTCGCGGAACGGCTGATTTTGACTCATCGATGGCAATTGAGTCTGCTTTTGAGGCCATTGGCGGCGCGCCCAACGCTGCCACCGATGCCGAGTCGACCTGTTTCTATTCGCGGGTTCACCCGGATCATGTCAAAGATGGCATGAAGATATTCGCTTCGATGCTGCAGCGCCCGCTCTTAAGCGGTCTTGAGGTAGAGAAACGGATTATTACCGAAGAAGCCAGGGAGGACCTGAACGAAGAGGGTGAGGAGATCAATCCGGACACGATCGTCAGTCGCCTGCTCTGGCCCCGACATCCACTGGGAATGCCCACAATCGGCACATTGCAAAGTATCGCCGCCATTGATAGAGAGGATCTTGAAGGGCATCTGCGGAATTTTTATGTCCCGCCTGCGGCAGTGCTCGTTGTTTCCGGCCCGGTGCACAGTCACGATGTTTTTGCCGCTGCCCACGAATGTTTTGGTGATTGGCAGGGCAGTGCTCCCTCGCCGGCGAAGTTTTTTGCATCATCATGCGGCAGGCCACGGATCAAATGCGTGCAGGATTCTGACAGTCAGATGAATCTGCAGCTGGCATACCTGGGGCCGGCCCGGGAAGACCGGCGCTTTATGGCGGTACGTTTCCTGCGGCGCATTCTGGCAGGTGGCGGCGGTTCACGCCTGCATGTGCGTCTGCGGGAGGAGCTGGGAATAATATATTCGGTGGAAGGTTCTATCGGCGCGTATGACGAGACCGGTTGCATGGCCTTTGACCTGTCCACTGCTCCTGAAACTTTGATTGCTGCCATCGAGGCGACGCTGGAAGAGCTGTTCCGGATTACCGATGAGCAGGTTCCTACCGACGAATTGGAGCGGGTTCGCAATTCCTATATTTTTGATCTGGAGTTCAGCCGGGATTCGGCCTACGAAATGGGCGGCCGTTTTGGCTGGGGTGAACTGATGGGGGTTGTCCGAAGCATCGAAGAAGATCAGTCGGAAGCCCGTCGTATCACAGTCTCAGAATTGCAAAAAACTGCCAGAGAGATTTTCAGGCCGGAAAACCTGCGGATGGTAGCAGTCGGACCCTGGAAGCGCGGAATGAAAAAGAAGCTGCAGGAGTTGGTGAGCGGGTATGAAGCCCGCTTCGATCGTTGATCGCGGTCAGGATGTCAAGCGGTCGCGATCGAATTCCTTACTGGATTTCAGAATGCCTGCAAAAACTGACTCGACCGACTCACTAAGCCCCTTAAAACTGATGCCAATCCCGGGAACATGACGATTACCCCATGTTTTTGTCCAGCATATTGATGCTTCAAGGTTGAATTCAAGCTCCGGAATGTCCAACGAGATGTCTTTTTCATCAGAAAATTTTTCCGGATACACATCTACAATAAACGCCCCTCCCCAGGACAGATTAAGCGTAAAACCGCGATATTCTGACCCATTGCACCTTATCAGAGTCGCAAGGTAAACCGGATGTCTCCTGAAAAAACGCAGCTTTCTGTGTACGTGCGCAGGGCAGGTTACGTGTATAAAATCCTCAAGGCTCTTGTCCTGTTTGGCGCTTCCGGGCATGGTCATCGGCACCAGCATGGGGCCCATGGTCCGCACCCGCAGGGTAGGAAAGAAATTGGCCAGGGTATAGGCAACAATCTTTTCTTCACCCTTGGATTTGATAATTGATGAGAGATCTACAAGAAGGCCGCTGTATAATCCCTTTAGTGCAAGGTTTTCAGCTTCGCAAAAGGTCGAACAGGGCGCAGCCGCAACTCCGGCTTTGGTCAGGATCGTTGTCAGGGAAATCCGGGTATCGTCTACGTATGAAACAACCAGAATCGGATGAGAGAGAGTGGACATTTCTACTCTTCAATCGAGAGTGAAACCATAAACCATTCTTCGTCAGTCGCAAATTTAAGAGTGATGTTTTCCAGATTGCTGCCTGATGAAACCATATAGTCGGAACCATTAACCACGGAGGGAGTTGAAAGTTGTATATCCGTACCACCCTTGGACAGGTGCTGTTTAAAGGAACCGGCAATCATGTTGGCAATCTCGCCCATAGCATCGTTTACGTCGTCGTCTATTTCAGTCACTTCCATGCCAAGCATTAAAGAGGTAAAAGATATGGCCAGCTGCCATGGAAGATGAACGCTCACCAGGCCGTTGTAGGTACCGGCCAGGCCGACCATGGCGGTCAAGCAGTCTTTGAAGTGAGTTGTCACATCAATCTGAATCGGCAGGTGCATCAAATCCTCAACCCCTACCATATTTACAAAAACATCCTGTACATCCTTGATCAGACTTTTGATTAACTGATCCTCGGTCATGTCGATCGCGGCAAGCGTTTCAGGTCTCATTGGCATTTTGTCTATCCTCCCCTCCCTAGATCAAGGCAATGTATAATAAAGTATCCACCGGAACAACTGTTTATATCATTGGACGTTAGTACTTTGATTCCAGGACATTAATTTTTATCCGGCCGATTATGGCAATTATGGGCGCCATATCCTCCGGCAGATGTCCCTCCAGAAACTTCAGATGGGTTGGATCTGACGGCAGTTGGTTGTAGGTCGGATCGATGGAGATCCAGCTGCTGTTGATAAAGCTCTCAGCCCAGCTGTGATAGAGGAAACCTTTCCCTTCCAGATAAACCAGACCAGAGACAAAACGGGTCGGTATGCCGGCCGCTCTGGCCAGGGCCGTGTAAAGGCGAGCATGCGTCTGGCAGTTGCCGGTTCTGGATTTGAAGCTGGCTACGGCGCTTCCGCCGTCATCAACAGTATCTTTCAGCCAGTCGGCAGTCCAGGCCGCAAGCTCTCCGGCCAGATTTTCAGGATTTTTTGCGGTTGAAGCAAGCAGCCTGACCTGAGCAACAATCTCAGGCGCATCGGACTCTATTTTGTCAGCCGGCTTTAGATAGCTATCGGCCGGTTTGAGCGGTTCAGTCGTTATGGAGGGTCGGGTCAGTGAACCTGTTCGGATGACAATGCGGTCTTCAGCAAGTTTTTCAGCAGTCTGCCCCCCCTCCTGCAGGATCGGCAGCGCTTTGTCCCAATTGCTGATTTCTACCACCAGTCCGAGCAGTTTTTTGGGATCCTTGATGGGAGGTTCGGTCCGGATCAGACTAAAGTCATAGATCAGATCTTTTTTGGCTAGTGCCACACTACTTACAAATGCACCCAGAAGCTTCGGATCTTCACTCTTCGTTGTCACCAGGCCATCCCGGACCGTCTCAGTCAGTGTGTTGCCCAGACTGTCTACCAGGATGTCATTATTGACGAAAGGATACAGGTTGTTGCGCAGTTTCAGTGCAGGCAGCCCCTCTGGAGTCACGGTCTCTCCCAGCACGGTTATGGTAACATCCTTTACTTTCGATTCTTCGGGATCAAAGGTCTGGATTTTGTATGATTTCCCTGCAGAAGTATCCCGCATCAGAGGGTAAATATTGAGAGCCGGGCCAGGGAAAACGTCGCCCTTAATTTTTATTTGCTTGTCAGAAGTTTTACCGCCGGCCTCACTCCTGATACGAACTGTGCTATCTCCGACTTTGCCCGAGACGCGGGAAGGTGAGCCGTTTATGGTCTGCTCGACATCAAAAGAGCGCAGGCTGAGGTTTTTTGCAACCAGGTAGGTCTCGCGAGTTGAGGCCTCCTTGGAGAACCCCATGACCCGCATGCGGACACTGCCGTACCCATCCATGCGGTACCCGTCAGGTGACTCGCTGATGGCCTGACGGTAGAAGCCGACCCTTTCGTTGTCGACATAAATTCCGAACCAGCGTTCCGAAAGGGGAGGCCGGTCTATTTTCCTCACTATGGCAGCGAATGAAGTGGTGGCAGTGCAGATAATCAGCGAAAATGTGATGACAATTCGTATGTATAAAATCATGGAAGTTTCCTGCAGATGAAGCCGTGGGTTTCAGGTGGTATTCTGAATGTTAAAGTCAGGTCCCGTGTAATGGACTCTGATTTCATGTTACGTGGATTCTCCGTCAGGACCATGGAATTCCACCCGGTTCCTGCCATTGTTTTTTGCGCGGTAGAGTGCGTCGTCAGCCAGCTTTATAAAGGCGTCGACGGTGGAAACGCCTTCAAGCGGGAAGCAGGCAACTCCCAGACTTACAGTAAGGTTAAGATCGGCCAGTTCGTCACTGAAGCTGGCGTCCTGGATTGACATCCGGATGCGCTCGGCCACAAAAACCGCTTCCTTGAGCGTAGAGTCCGGTAAAATGGCTACAAATTCCTCGCCTCCGTAACGTGCGGCACAGTCATAACTGCGTAACTCGCGCTGAAGCAAAAGAGAAACCTTCTGCAGTACAACATCACCCTGAAGATGGCCGTAGGTGTCGTTTACACGCTTGAAATGGTCGATATCAAGCAGGATAAAAGATAAATTTCCGCCCTTGCGGATGCTGCGCTGTACCTCTTTACCCAGGGCTTCCATCATGTAGCGGCGGTTAAAAAGGCCGGTCAGATGGTCAGTGTTGGATAACTCCAGCAGCAGTTCGTTGGAGCGTCGGAGGTCATCCTGCAGATTTTTTATTTTCAGGTGGACCTTGACCCGCGCGACCAATTCCTCCGGATCAAAAGGTTTGGTAATGTAATCGCTGGCGCCCTGTTCAAGACCCTTGATTTTGCGGTCACGGTCATTCATGCCGGTCAGGATCAGAACCGGCAGGTCCTGAAGATCAGGCCGGGATTTGAGCATTCCCAGGAATTTGAAGCCGTCAATACGGGGCATTTCGAGATCACACAGGATGATGTCAACCGGGGCCGAAAGCAGCTTTTTGAAGCCATCGAGACCGTCTTCCGCCTCGTAGTAACGGGAAAACAGGTTGAATGACTCCAGTATGCGGATGATCTCCTCCCGTACGGTAACGGAATCATCTATGATCAGTACGCTGTTAGGCATGGTTTTGAACTCTACCTCAAATCAGCAATAAACTCAAATTCAAAAACACCCTTAAAGTCGCGGTTCTTTCGCCGATTCCTTCAGTGCTGCAATTGTTTTAGCATAGTCAGGGCTGCCGAAGACAGCACTGCCGGCTACGAAAACATCGGCTCCGGCATGGGAAATGCTGGCGATATTTGACTCTTTGACCCCTCCGTCGACTTCAAGCTCAGCCTCACAACCCCTGCGATCGAGCATGGCCCGCAGTGAATGAATTTTCGGCAGACAGGCTTCGATAAAGCTCTGTCCTCCGAAACCAGGATTGACGGTCATCAGAAGTACCAGATCCAACTCCTCCAGAATATAATCAAGTACGGTAAGCGGAGTGGCCGGATTGAGTGAAACACCGGCCTTCTTGCCACATGATTTTATCAGCTGCACGGTGCGATGAAGGTGATTAACCGCTTCAGCATGAACGACAATTATGTCTGATCCCGCTGCCGCAAAATCCGGAATGTAAAGGTCCGGATTTTCAATCATCAGATGAACGTCAAGAGGAAGCGTGGTAACTTTGCGGGCCGCAGAGACTATCAGCGGTCCGATGGTTATATTGGGTACGAAATGACCATCCATGACATCGATATGGATATAGTCGGCACCGGCCGCTTCTACCGAACGGATTTCGTCTCCAAGACGTGCAAAGTCGGCAGAGAGAATTGATGGGGCGATTTTTTTCATATCAAGGCTCCTGAATCTTTATTAAACACAGAGACACAGAGGGCACAGAGAAAATCAAAGGCGAAAAAGGTTGAAAAACAAAAAAATCAAGACAGCATGGTGTGCCCAATAAATGATTTATTTTGGGTAGGCTTCTTGTTTTTCTGCCTTCCTCTGTGTTCTCTGTGTCTCTGTGTTGAAATGCTTTTATCGTTTTATTCGCTTGATTCGTGCCGCAAAGAAGCCATCCATGCCGTGGCGGTGCGGCCATACTCTGAACATGCCGTAAAATGCGATCAGGTCACTCCAGGCAGGAAACAGATCGTTCAGGTTTTCTAGCACGAACTCGGGATGATGCAAAAGAAAATCCTCCACCACCAGCTCATTTTCCGCCTCTGAGGTCGAGCAGGTGGCATAGAGGAGTGTCCCGCCCGGCTTCAGCCTGACAGCAGCATTCTTCAGCAGGGTTTTCTGGACGGAGGCCAGGCGGGTGATGTCACCGGAGAACAGCCGCCACTTCGCTTCAGGGTTGCGACGGATAACCCCGAGTCCGGAACAGGGGGCATCCAGCAGGATACGGTCAAAGTGGCCTTCAGGAAACGTTGCAGGCTGATGAAGATCGGCCACCGCTGTTGATATGGAACCTATACCGAGTCTGCGGATGTTGTCCTGGACTATTGCCAGCTTCGTGCGGGAAATGTCAGTTGCAATAAGTTCTCCGGTATCATCCATCTGTTGTGCTATATGGCCACTTTTCCCGCCAGGTGCGCAGCATGTGTCCCAGATGCGTTCACCAGGCTCGGCTCCCAGAAGCATCCCAGCCAGTTGTGAGGCCTCATCCTGAACGGCAAAAAGGCCGGCTTCGAAGCCTGGAAGTGTGTTGATCGTGTATCGCCCCGTGATTGCAATGCCATCGGGTGAAAAACGGCAGGGTGCGGCTTCAATGCCCTGCGTTTCAAATTCACGCAGTAATTCATCGCGGCTGGAGCGGAGTGTATTGACCCGTAGGGTCAGAGGAGGTTGAAGCGAAGAGGCTTCAGCCAGCTGGCTGGCTTCCGCGACGCCAAGTTGCTCGATCCACTGTTCTGCTAGCCACTCCGGCTGGGAATGTCTGGCTGCTATCGCGGCGCCAGGACTGGTGCTGATATCGGGAAAGCTGACGGAGTCGTGACGGCGCAGATAGTTTCTCAGTACGGCGTTGATCAATCCGCTGGTGCGGGGTGTGGCGAGTTTTGCCAGGTTGACGGATTCATTGACAGCAGCCGACTCCGGAATCCGGTCCAGGCAGGTCAACTGGTAGAGTCCAATCCGCAGGATTATCAGCGCCTGTGGATCCATTTCATTTATAGGTTTTTCAAGCAGCTGCTGAAGAATATGGTCCAGGGTCCCCTGGCGTCGCAGTACACCGAACACCAGTTCAGCGTACAGGCTCCTGTCCGGCCCACTCAACACTCCTTTGGAAAGCTCATGATCAATCAGCCGATCGGCGAACCCGGCCTCTTTCCTGATGCGCAGAAGCGTATCAAGGGCTGCCTGGCGAGGGTTTGCCGTGGAGGTGCCTTGTGCGGCACGCTTAATAATCATGGGTTCTAGACAGATCTTCCAGTCTCTGCACGCGTTCCGGAATAGGCGGATGGGTTGAAAAGAGCGACATCAGTCCGCCACCGGTCAGCGGATTGACTATGAACATGTGTGCAGTTGCGGGATTGGCAGCCAATGGCACCTGCTGGCTGCCGGTCTCCAGTTTTTTAAGGGCACGGGCCAGAGATAGCGGATTACCGCTGATCTGTGCTCCGGCAGCATCGGCGCCATATTCCCTCGAACGTGAAATAGCCATTTGTATAAGCATGGCAGCTATAGGCGCCAGTATCATCATTGCAATAGAGCCGATTATGCCGCCTCCATCATCTTCATCGCTGCGCCCGCCACCAAAAAAGGCAGCCCATTGTGCCATCTGCGCCAGATACGTAATAGCCCCGGCAAAGGTTGAAGCCAGAGTGGAAATCAGAATGTCACGATTTTTGACATGGCCAAGTTCATGGGCCATGACCCCGGCCAGCTCCTCGTCATTTAACAGCCGCATGATGCCGGTCGTGGCAGCCACAGCGGCATGTGCCGGGTTGCGTCCGGTCGCAAAGGCGTTCGGACTGTCGTCCTCAATTATGTAGACCTTCGGCATCGGTAGTTCAGCTCTCTCGGCCAGGTGCCGCACCATGCCGTAGAAACGCGGGTCATCGCTCTCTTCAATCTCAACGGCATCATACATTCTGAGCACGATCTTGTCAGAAAACCAGTAGGAGAAGAAATTCATGCCGCCTGCCAGCAGAAAAGCCAAAGTCATCCCCGCAACTCCGCCGAGCGCAGCCCCGATTATTACAAGCAGCACAGTTAACAATCCCATAAAAAAGGTTGTCTTGAGAGTGTTCATATCGATCCTCAGTCACTTTGGCGGTTTTCGGATAAAGCCAGTTCGGACATATAATAATCACCATATGTAAAAAGCGCAAGGGGGGCGGTACCCGCTGCCATAAAGTCAGAAAAACAGCTATTTCCCTTGCAGATAACCATTCTGTTTGCTATATTTCAAGACTTGCAAAATCTGTTTCAAGAACTGAATTTTATTAATGAATCTCCTCGCAGTCGAAAAACCGGCCCGCTACATGGGAGGCGAAATGGGCTCCATCCGTAAGGATGAGGCTGATCTGCGTTTTGCGCTCGCATTTCCTGATGTGTATGAAGTCGGCATGAGCCATCTTGGACTGAGGATACTGTACCATATTCTCAACGAGGCTGACGGCATCGCTGCCGAAAGGGTGTTTGCGCCATGGCCCGACATGGAGAAACAGCTTCAGGACTGCGGCTTGCCGCTGACAACGCTTGAAAGCGCAACACCGCTGAAAGAGTGCGACATAATCGGCTTTACCCTGCAGTATGAGCTCTCCTATACGAACATCGTCAATATGCTCCGCCTCGGTGGTATTCCACTGCTGTCAGCTGATCGTCCGGATCCTTTTCCATTGATTATTGCCGGCGGCCCCTGCGCCTATAACCCGGAACCGCTGGCGCCCTTCTTTGATGCTGTTTTGCTGGGCGACGGCGAAGAGGCAGTACTGGAAATTGCACAAGCGGCACTGGCCTCAAAAAAAGCCGGAGAAAATAAATCACAACTGCTGGAGCGCCTGGCCGTCATAGCAGGGGTTTATGTTCCTGCCCTGTTCGAACCGCAGTACCATCCGGATGGCAGCATTTCAGCCATCATCTCGTGCAAACCTGGATATTCCTCTGTTCGGCGCCGATTTTTAGCGGATCTTGACGCGGCACCGTATCCCGATTCTCCGGTTGTCCCCTTCATGAAAACCGTTCATGACAGAGTGGCGGTGGAAATTGCCCGTGGTTGCACCCGCGGCTGTCGCTTCTGTCAGGCCGGCTACATCTACAGGCCGCTGCGAGAGCGCTCTCCTGAGACTGTTCTTGAGCTTGTGAGAAAATCGCTGCGCTCAACCGGATATGATGAGGTGTCCCTGCTCTCACTCTCTACCGGGGATTATTCCTGCGTATCGCAGCTTGTAGCAGAACTTATGGCTCTCCATTCCGAGGCAAGAGTGGCTGTTTCTCTGCCATCTTTGAGGGTCGGAACTCTTAGTGACGAGTTGATAGAAGAGATAAAAAAAGTGCGCAAGACCGGTTTTACCCTGGCACCCGAAGCGGGTAGCGACCGGATGCGGCGCGTCATCAACAAGGGTATTTCAGAAGCGGACCTGATTGCAGGTGCCGCAAGTATATACGGGGCCGGATGGCGCTTAATCAAGCTGTACTTCATGATCGGACTGCCGGGCGAGACGATTGAAGATGTCGCCCAGATTTCAGTTCTGGCGCGACAGGTGAAGGATCAGGCCAAAGGATCCGGCGTTTCCGGTGATGTCAATGTTGCGGTAAGCACCTTTGTGCCCAAGGCACATACCCCTTTCCAGTGGGAGCCCCAGATATCCATACAGGAAACCATGGACCTGCAGTATCAGCTGCATTGCGACCTGAAGAAACGCAAGCTCAGATTCAAGTGGCAGGACGCGGCGCTTTCGTTCATGGAGGGGGTTTTTGCGCGTGGCGACAGAAGGCTGGCTCCGGTGATCATTCGGGCTGTTGAGTTGGGATGCCGCTTTGACGGCTGGGGCGACCATTTCTCGCTGGAACTTTGGCAAAAAGCTTTTGAAGAGTGCGGCATCCAGCCGGAATGGTATCTTCGTCGGAGAAGTCTGGATGAAATCCTGCCCTGGGACCATCTTGACTGCGGCGTAACACGTGAGTTTCTAATGGCCGAGCGTGAAAAAGCGCTGGCCGAGGCCGCTACCGAAGATTGTCGCAATGGCAGCTGCACTGCCTGCGGCGTGTGTGATTTCAGAAATATAGCCACAAAACTTTCAAAAAATGCGGAAATGCCACATCGGCCGCCCGCCACCGTTGCAGGACAGAATGCCGCTCGTATTCGGCTTCGTTTTGCAAAAAACGGATCCATGAGATTTTTGAGCCACCTTGAGTTGATTACTGTTTTTACGCGGGCCGTGAGCCGAGGCGGAGTGCCGATTCTTTTTTCGCTCGGTTTTCACCCCCATCCACGTTTTTCATTCGGCACTGCGACGTCCGTGGGAGTTGAATCACTGGCAGAGTACATGGATATGTTTGTTTCTGCCGGCATTTCAGCTCTGGAAGTGCAGGAGAAGCTCAACGCAGTTCTGCCGCAAGGTTTGCGGATTATGGAATCTGAAGAGGTTGACGTTAAATCACCATCCATTTCTACTTTGATTGATGCCACTCGCTATCGCATAACCATTGCTGGCGCTGAACCAGAAGAGTTGCAGAATCAATGTGTGCAGTTTTTGGCACATGACTCTTTTGTCATTAAGCGGACAAAAAAAGGACAGACCCAGGAAGTTGACCTGAGAGGTGAAACCGTCTCGCTGGCTGCAGACGGTCAGGTACTTGAACTTGTTGCCAAAAGGGGTAAGCCGGCTGAGTTCGTCCGTGCCATAACCGGTAACGAGGCAATTCAGGGCGATGATATGGCCGTTCAGAAACTGGAAGTTTTCTTTGTTATTAATTAATTGCGTACGATTTATCATTTCATATAAACGGAGAATGTCACTATGGGATCTGAGCTGGTTATTAATGCTGCATCCCACGAAACACGAATCGCGCTGATCGAGAACGGCACCATTGCCGAGCTTTACATCGAACGCAGTCGCGAAAAAGGTATCGTGGGCAATATTTACAAGGGGCGTGTTATCCGGGTACTGCCAGGCATGCAGGCGGCTTTTGTGGATATAGGTCTGGAGAAGGCCGCCTTTCTCTACGTTGCTGATGTTTTCGACGCTATAGAGGAGTATGAGTCACTGCTTTATGATGGTCGGAAAAAGGATGATGAGCCCAACGGCGATCAGGTCAGCAATGGCAATTCCGAATATCGGCCGCTGCATCCGATTGAGGACCTGCTGCAGGAAGGTCAGGAGCTGCTGGTCCAGATTTCCAAGGAGCCGATTGGCACCAAGGGGGCCAGAATAACTTCTCACATATCGCTACCGGGACGGCATCTGGTGTACATGCCAACCGTTGACCACATAGGTATTTCACGGCGTATTGAGGATGAAGAAGAGCGAGAGAGACTTCGCGAGATCGTAGAACGTCTTAAGCAGCCCGGTTCCGGGTATATTGTCAGAACGGTTTCAGAAGGAAAAAGTGAGGAAGACCTCGTTGCCGACATGCATTATCTCTCGACGCTGTGGGACGAGATCGCCAAGCGGAAGGATAAGGCCGCGGTTCCGTCTCTGCTGCATTCAGATCTTGATGTTGTACAAAAGGTGGTGCGTGACATCGTAACCGAGCAGGTTGACAAGATAGTCGTTGATTCAAAGACCGACCACGACCGAATAGTTCAGTTTATCGGAACGTTCGCGGATAAGCGAAAATATGCTATTGAGCTTTATGATGAAGAGGAGCCGATTTTTGACCATTACGGGCTTGAAGTCGAGATCAGCCGGGCGCTGGGCAGGAAGGTCTGGCTCAAATCCGGCGGTTATATCATCATCGAGCAGACCGAAGCCCTGACTGCGGTTGATGTTAACACCGGGCGTTTTGTCGGCAAACATAATCTGGAAGACACCATACTCAAGACCAATCTTGAAGCGGTCAAGGAGATTGCGTACCAACTGCGTCTCCGAAATATTGGCGGGATCATCATTATCGACTTTATCGATATGGAAAAAGAAGTCAATCGCGACAAGGTTTTTACGGCCTTGGAAGAGTCTCTCAAGAGCGATAAGTCAAAGACGAATATACTCAAGATATCCGAACTGGGCCTGGTCGAGATGACCAGAAAACGTGTGCGGGAAAGCATTGGTCGCATGATGTGCGAACCCTGCACTTACTGTGAGGGGCGGGGTTATATCAAGTCAAAGACAACAATCTGCCATGAGATTTTTCGAGAGTTGCGCCGGGAGATGTTGGATATCCGCGGCACCAAGGCAACTGTTACCGTTCATCCTCATGTTGCAGATCTGTTGTATGACGAGGAGCGTCGCGGTTTGGAAGAATTGGAAAAGAAGTTCAAGAAGCGGATTACGGTGCGGGCCAAGCCAGGATTTCATCAGGAACAGTTCGAGATTATGATCAACTGACACATGGCAACATGAAAGTCAGAAAGACAAAAGGCGGGGAGCATCTCCCCGCCTTTTGTCTTTCCGGAATCAAGCCGGTCGCTATGCAGCCTTGCGGCTCAGATCGCCCTGATTGCAGTGAGTCGTGAAATAATCCATGGCCTCACGCATGACATCGGACACGCTCTTGTGAGTCTTGTTCATAAGGCTCTCCAGATGAAGGCGCTCCTCGTCGCTGATCCTCATCGAAATTACATTGTAGCGTGGATTCTCTCTCATTCTTCCCATGGCCTTAATCCTCCTTTGTTTTTTTGTATTTTTTGCGTCAATTGTGTTTGAGCAATTGTTTCCGTATACATAAGCCAGTATCGTGCCAAGCTGACTAAAAAATTTAAATTTCAGTAATTACTTGTAGTTATAATCTGTATAAAATTTGTATTGAATGCAATCCATCCATTTATGTGTCAATAGTGGCACATAAATGGCCAAAAGTATACACTATTTTGTAACAGCAATTTCTAAATGAGAGGATTGGGTATTACTTGCGGTGTAAAACTAGGTGTCTCAGGAGATATGCTTATCCGGTTTTTGCGCGGATAACTTCGATGCCGTGCTTCTCAAGCAGGCGATAAAAAGTGCGGCGGGGAACGTTGGCGAGGCGTGCGGCCTTTGCAACATTGCCGCCAGTTTCCTCAAGGTACCTTGAAATTATACTCTTTTCAGTCCGAACAACATGTCGCTCACGTTCGGCTTTAAAGGACACGCGGCGGCGGCTTACATCCTCATCGTGGCAGGCCAAGTAGGTGTTAGAAAAAATTGTGGGAAGATTCTCCAGACGGATAATGCCCTCTTTGGCTAGAACAGCCGAACGCTCGATAATATTCTGCATTTCCCGGATGTTACCAGGCCAGGGATAATACTGCATGGCCTTTACGGCCCGCTCCTCGATTCCTGCAATTGTTTTGTTCAGTTTTTTTCTGGCCTTCTCAATGAAATGAAGTGCCAGTTCGGGCACGGATTCCACCCGCTCTCGTAACGGTGGCAGCACAATACAGAAAACGTTAAGTCTGTAATACAGATCTTCCCGGAACCATCCTTCTTTCACTCCCTTGACGAGATCCTTGTTGGTGGCGGCGATCAGTCGTACGTCCACCTTTTTGGTGCTGACGCCGCCGACCGGTCGCACTTCTCCCAGGTCCAGAACACGCAGCAGTTCGGCCTGCAGTTTCGGGGTTATATCTCCGATTTCATCCAGAAAAATTGTACCGCCGTTAGCGGCCTCGAAAAGTCCCTTCTTGTCAGTAATAGCACCTGTGAAAGAGCCCTTCTTGTGACCAAACAGCTCGCTTTCCAGCAGTGAATCAGTAATAGTGGTGCAGTTGACGGTCATAAGCGGCTTGTCGTTCCGCAAACTCTGATGGTGGATGGCTCTGGCAGTCAACTCTTTACCGGTTCCGGTTTCACCTCGGATAAGTACCGTAGTGGGGGTTGGTCCGACCTGCCGTATCAGCTCCATAACCTCTTTAATGCCGGGATCGTTGCCAATTATCAGATTATCCCCGGCCTGTCGATCGAGTTCGCGCCGGGCCATTTCATATTTTTGCATTAAGCGGCCGCGATCCTCTTCTATCAACTGCATATTGTGCGGAAGGCACATCTCGATGTCTGCCAAGCCCTGGAACACCGCAACAGCGTGCTCTCTGCAGCTGTTGTAGCCGCATGCCTTGCAATTGAGTTCATCGCCAAGCGTAAATTTGTTGGTGGCGTGAAGTATATTCTTGATATCGTCCTTTTCCGGAGTGGCAAGCTTGAGTGACTTATCAGAAAATGAGCGATCAAGATCAGGCATGAGAGAGGTTGAAGTGTAATGTGGTGCTGTCTCATATGGCAGATTGCTACTGTTGTGGCAGACGATAAGTTTTCGTTTATAAAAGTGATTCAGCTCCTTGTCGCGTGCCGGACCATCGACGCACCCGCCCACACAGAAACGCAGGTCAACAAATGAGGGTGAGATTCTGTTGGCTGCCAGATCTCTTATGATGCCTATGGTGTGCTCTTCTCCTTCGGCGCAGATGATTTCGGTATCAAGAATATCGGGCTCAATTCCAAAAACCTTAAGCGTTCCGCCAGCCAGCGTGAAAAGTCGACCAAAACCGGGATCCAGACCATCGAAGGGCATCTCAGTCATGTGGGAAGGAGTAATGCCACGATTCTTCAGGAGTTTGTCTATCTCCTGATAGGTCAAAACAACGTCAATGGCGCCCGATACTTCGAACTGTTTTTCGAATTTGGCGGCGACGCAGGAACTGAGATAGACGACCCGGGTATTTTCTCCGAGAACATTTTTTATGAAGCGGCCCATGGCAATCATCGGCGATACAATAGGAATGATGTTAGGGACCAGCTTTGGATAATGACGTTCAATAAGATCGACCACGGCGGGACAGTGCGACGAAATCAAAGGCTTGCTGCCGGCCTGCAGTGCCGAACGATAGCTGTCTGCAATCATGCGGGCGCCGTATGCCCCTTCGTGCACTTCGCAGAAACCGAGGCTTTTCAATGCCGCCACCAGTTGGCCCGGCATCAGCGCGTGAAAAAAAGCTGGAAATGAGCAACCCAGTACAGCAACAACAGGCGCCCCGGAAGCCAGCATCTCCTGAGTCCTGACCATACGGTCAACGACCACCTTCGCATTTTGAGGGCAGCTCAGACAGTTGCCGCAGCCAATACAGCGGTCATACATGATCTGTGCAAAACCGCCGTCGACCTTGATGGCTTTGACCGGGCAGCTGCGTACGCAGGAGTAGCAGCGTCGGCAGCGCTCCTTGTAGGTTACAATAGGTTCCATACCTGACTTATAAACTATTTACACAAAGTGTGCAACAAATGACACATGACATGCTTTGACGGCCAGCAGCGTCACAGCTTGAGATGTCCTCTATCAATAATAACCCGTTCACTTCCATCCGCCATTATGGTTGTCAAGGTCGGTTGGTAGAAAACATAATCCTCGTGAAACGGTGCGCTGACCCTGCCGCCAAAACCTGTATTGTCGCCCAGGGCGATGTGGATGGTGCCCAGTATTTTCTCGGCTTCCAGTACGTTGTCCGGGCGGCTGGCCTTGTCATTGGTGCCGACGCCCAGTTCGGCGATGTTGCGACAGTTTGAATTCTCTCCGAATCTCTCTTCCAGTTTCTGCCGAAGGCTGCCTTTCCCCTCGATCTTCACGACAACACCGTTCTCGACAGTCAGTTTCAGCGGTTCATCCAGCTTACTGGTAGGCCCCCACTCGATAATCATCACTCCGCGGCTCTTCCCCTCCAGAGGAGCCAGATAAGCCTCTCCGGCTGGCAGATTGCCGAAGCTGCCACACTCTGTCAGCAATCCATCATCCCCTTCAGCCCGCCGACCCTCCTTGCAGATCATCATGTCCGTGCCATTGGGGGTTGTGACCCGGATCCATTCAGCCCGGTTTACCGCATTGACCAGCTCGGATGTGCGGGCTGCCAGGGCAATCCAGTCCACGGTCATCGAGGTGTGGAACATGTCCGGATCAAAATGTGGCAGGCTGGCGAAGCGGCTGCCGGCAGCACAGGCCAGAGCACGATAACGTGTGTGGCTGGTAGAGTTGTTGGAGAGCGCTATTATGATGTCCGCAGCATCATCCTTTCGCTCGAGCACGATTACCTTCGCGCAGTCAATTTCATCAGTTGAGGCTGACTTGCAAAGCAGTTTATCCAGCAGGCCCGCAGTTTCAAGTGCCGCCACTGTTTCGACTCCGAAAGTTGCCCGCCAAAGTTCATAGGGAGGTTCAGTCCCGGAGGAGGCGGTGGATGGAAAATCAATGAAGTCGCCGCTGCCATATGTGCGTTCTGCAAATGCTGCTGCGGCACGTGCAGTGGCATTCAACCGTAGCCGCCGATCATGGTCACTGGCGGAAACCGTTTCTTCTGCCCGGATGGTGTCACTGAAAACCAGCACGCGCTCATCCGGACGAATGCCCATGTTGGTTTCAAACAGTCTGCGGAAAGCTTCGTCGAGATCTAAAATTGTAGACATGAAGGTGAGTCTCCCAAAAGCGATGAAATGAAGCTGTACGAGACATATATATCACAACGAGCCCCAGGATGAAATCGGTTGAATTAAGGGAGATATATTTGTTCTTTTTCCCTTGATTTTTGGAGTGTTAATGTGATAATCATGCATACTGTATACAATTGTAAATTACAACTTTGTTCAATAATTGCAAGCACTTAGCCCGGTAATTTTCAGGGTGGGTTTTTGGAGGTTTGTGTGGCACAGGTAGTCTTTTCCACGTGGGGCGGGAGTGTTGTCGATAACAGGAATGTTTCCGGTGAACCGCAGGCTGTCAGTTATCGTTTGCCGGTTGCCTTCGATGGTGAGCGCCCGCTGCGTGCTTTCATGGGTTGGGACGGCATCATTCTGTTCGACAAGTACGTAGATGTGCCGGCCATGGCGGCCGAATACATGAAGCGGGTGCAGACTCTATACTGTTGCGGCAGATGTACGCCGGGGAAAAAAGGCACCAAGGTTCTAATGGACCTGCTTCAGAATGTTCTGACCGGAAAAGCCAAAGAGTCTGATCTGGAAACTGTTGAAGACCTGGCGGACCTGCTCAAAAACTGCAAATGCACCCTTTGCCAGAGCGCCACTGTGCCGGTTTTTGATGCGGTAAAGCATTATCGCGATGATTTTCAGGCCTATATCAATAAGGCCTGCGGGCCGAATACCGAGAAAGCTGCCTATATCCACAAAATTACCGCTCCCTGCATGGACAAGTGTCCATCTCATATAGATATCCCGAAATACATTGAAGAAATCAAGAATTATCAATATGCCGAAGCTCTGGCCACCATCCGTGAAAATATGCCGATGCCGGCCGTGTGCGGCAGGGTCTGCCCGCATCCCTGCGAGACCGCCTGTCGCCGTAAGAATGTGGATGATGCCGTTAACATAATGGTCCTGAAGCGGACCGCTTCAGACTTCGAGTGGATGCACAACATCACGCCTCCCATGCAGCCCAAGCCTAAAAAGAATAAGACGGTTGCAATTGTTGGGGCCGGTCCTGCCGGAGTGGCCTGTGCCTACTATCTGGCGCTTGAGGGGTATCAGTGCACAATTTATGAGGCCCTGCCGGATGGATTCGGCGGCGGCATGATCGCTGTGGGTATCCCGGCCTACCGTATGCCGCGCCACATTCTGCAGCGCGATATTGATATCGTCCAGTCTCTGGGTGTCGAAATTATCTACAACTGCCGGGTCGGCAAAGACATCTCCCTGCCGGAACTGAAGCAGAAATATGATGCGGTTTTTCTGGCACCGGGAGCACACCGCTCCAAGCCTATGGGGGTCGAGGGTGAGGATAAAGGCTACAAGGGTTTTCTCACCGGCGGCATAGATTTTCTGAGAGAAGCCTACATGGGGCGTCCGACCGGAATGGGCAAAAAAGTGTGCGTGGTGGGTGGTGGCAATACAGCCATTGACTGTGTACGGGTGGCACTTAGGGAAGGAGCCGAGGAATCGATCCTGCTCTACCGACGTTCCCGCAAAGAGATGCCGGCCGACGTGTGGGAGGTTGACGGTGCCGATGAAGAGGGCGTCCGTTTCGAATTCCAGGTGCTGCCGACCAGAATAGTGGTTGATGCAAATGAGCAGGTTATCGGTGTAGAGTGTGTGCGGATGGCAATGGGTGAGCCGGATGCTTCCGGTCGTCGCCGCCCGGAACCGGTTCCCGGCAGCGAATTCATTGTCGAGTGCGATACTGTTATCCCGGCCATCGGTCAGGACCCGGACCTCGGCTTTATCCCGCCTGACATGGGGATCGACATTACCAAGTGGAACACAGTGGTTACCAAGTATCTGCCCCTTAAGGATGCTACCGGAAAGGACCTGAAAGACGGTATGGGCAATATGCTTTCCCGCTCGCTGATTACAGACTGCGACGGAGTATTTGCCGGTGGTGACGCCGAGATCGGTCCGCTGACGGTAGTGGCCTGTATCGGCAACGCCCATCGGGCTGCCCTTGTCATCCAGCGCTGGCTGGAAGAGGGGAAAGCCTATCTTTCCGAGCAGGATATTTTCGACGACCTGTTGACCTATCTGGGTGTGTACGATAAGGGAGAGAAAGTTCCCTGGCTCGATTCAGCACACCGTGCCAAGCAGAAAGAAGTCCATGGCAAGGCCCGCGCCGCCAAAGGGAATTACCGCGAGGTTGAGCTGGGTTTCAGCGACAGTACTGCTCAGGCCGAGGCGGATCGGTGTCTGAGATGCTACCGCATGGCAATGGTAGCGGTTTAGGGAAAACGGTTCTTTTCCGCTCTGAGTCCGCCTTTCATCGGAACACCTTGTGCGGCGTACCAAGGGGTACGCCTCCGCGCCATTCCTTGAAAGCCGAACCCAGAACGAAAAACTCCGCGTTTTCAGTAATCAACAGCAAAATATCAATTGACAGGTATGGGAAGCGAACAAATGGCACATACAGAGTCCAGCGACAAAAAGACGACGGCAACACTGACCATTGACGGCAGGCAGATAACGGTACCGGTCGGTGCGACCATACTGGAGGCCGCTGCGGAATTAGGCATAAAAATTCCCACTCTCTGCTGGCTCAAAAAAGTTTCCACAACCGGTGCCTGCCGGATATGCGTAGTTAAAGTCGAGGGTGTCGAACGATTCATGACCGCCTGCAATACTCCGGTCAAGGATGGCATTACGGTCATCACCGCATCACCGGAACTTGAGTCCGCCCGCAGGAAAACGCTTGAGCTGATGCTGGTTAATCACCCGCTTGACTGCCCGATCTGTGATGCCGCAGGAGAATGTGATCTTCAGGATACCTGTTATAGTCTCAAAGTTGATAAGAACAAGTATGGTGCCGATCTGGAGCGTCTTCCGATCCGTTATGACTGGAAGCTGCTGGAGAGCGATCCGAACCGCTGCATCCTCTGCGAAAAGTGTGTCAAAGTCTGTCGCGAGGTTGTCGGGAGAGAGGCGATTGAGATTGTCGACCGCGGCGACCGCACCATCATTGACACCCTGACCGGACAGCCGCTGGATTGCGATTTCTGCGGTAACTGTATCAATGCCTGTCCGACCGGTACTCTGATTAGCAAGCCCTTCAAGTTCCGTGGTCGCCCCTGGACTTTTGATGTAACACCGGGAGTCTGCGCATTCTGCTCGTCCGGCTGCGAGATTGAATATCATGCCGGAAACGGGCGCATCGAGCGTGTTACCAGCTCGGATGAAGGTTTTAATAGGGGTAATCTCTGCGTTAACGGTCGTTTCGGCTATGCCGCATTCAATTCATCCGGGCGCTTGAGCTCGCCGCTGATTACAGATGCCTCCGGTACTCAGCAGAAAGCCACCTGGGAGCAGGCACTGGGAGTTGTTTCTGGCAAGCTTAAGCAGATCGTTTCGGCCAATGGTCCGGACGCTGTTGCCGGCATAGGCTCGCCGCGCGTGACCAACGAGGAGAGCTATCTCTTCCAGAAGTTCCTGCGCGGTGCGATCGGTACCAATAATATCGACTCAGAAGCCCGGCTTGGTTTCCTCCCTTCCCAGATTATTCAGTATCAAATGCTCGGTTATAGTGGCGGTTCTTCTCCGATGGATGCCATTGAAAAGGCAACGGCTGTCATTGTAATCGGCAGTGATCTCAAAGCGGAATCAGCCGGTTTTGCTTATCGAGTCATTCAGGCGGCCACAAAGAATGATGCCAAGCTGATCCTTGCTAACAGCCGTTCAACATCGTTAAACAAGTTTGCCAATTCCTTCCTGCAGTGCAAGCCGGGCAGCGAAGCCTGGCTGGTGGCAGGTCTCAATAAGGCCATTCTTGCTGAAGGGCTTGCTGATATCGCATTTATCGAGAAGAACGCTTCGGGTCTGGACGCTCTCAAAACATCGCTCGACAGTATTTCCTTTGAACAGATAACTGCCGCCACCAACATAAGTGAGGCGGCTCTTCGTGAAGCTGCCGCACTGGCGGTCAGCGGCGGACACACAACGGTGATCTACGGTGCTGATGTCATCAGGTCGGCTGATATGGGCAATGCTGTGAAGGGTGTCGTCAATCTGGCGCTGTTGACCGGTGCCGTTGGTGAGTCGGGAGCCGGCATATATCCACTGGATGAGAAAAATAACACCCAGGGAATGCTCGACATGGGAGTCTGCCCCGAGTACCTGCCAGGCTATCACACATACGAGCATATGGCGGCCAAATTTAGTTCATCCTGGAATAGTAATGTTCCAGCCACCGCCGGCAGGGACCTGTTCCAAATTATCGATTGTATAGAGAAGGGCGAAATCAAGGCGTTGTACGTTCTGGGTAACGATCCACTGCACTTCATGCCTGACCGCAACCGTGTACTTAAAGCCCTGCAAAAACTTGAGTTTTTGATAGTTCAGGATCTTTTCCTGACCGAGACCGCCCGCTTGGCAACAGTCGTTCTGCCTGCAGCAACTGCCGCCGAAAAATCAGGTTCGTTCACTTCGATCGACAACCGGGTCCAATGTTTCAGCAGCGCGGTTTCTCCTTCAGGTCAGACCCGTACCGATTCAGAAATATTGGCCAAGCTGATCTCGCTGATCGCTCCGGTTGCTACCGTGCCGGTTCAAACGCCTGAAGAACTGCATCATGAAATCACCACGTTAACCGGCTTGTACAATGAGGTCTGCGACCATGCCGGCTGCCGCATGGGCCGGCTTAAATACCGCAACTCCTTCAGTGATAAGCCAGCCGCTTTTGCCGCTCTTGCCCCATCTTCTATGCCAGTTTCGGCAGATTTATTCAGTCTGACGGTTGGCCCGATCCTGCATCATAACGGGAGTATGTCACTCTGGTCAGAAAACAACATGAACGTGGCAGGACAAGGGTATGTGACCGTCAATCCAGCGGATGCGACAAATGCCGGTATTGTAGCTGGAGCTGCAGTAAAGCTGACATCGGCTGCCGGCAGCACTACGCTGTCGGCCCGTTTGTCTGACTCTGTTCAGTCGGGAGCACTGTTTGTACCCTCACACTTCCGGGAGTCACCGTCCGGGCAGTTGCTGAAAGGCTCAGCCAACACAATCGCTGTCAAGCTTGAAAAAGCCTGATGCCGCATACATATGAATCTTTTCGAGCGCTGCCTTCGGCAGCGCTTTTCTTTTGTGTAAAATTTGTTTGCCCTGCTATACTCCCGGCATGAGCCGGAAGATCAGACAGAAACTACGTGCCACACTGGCAGCCGAAACCAATCTCTGCCGCAGTAGACAAGGTCATGGTGGCGAGCTCTCCGTCTGTCTGGTTTATCCCAACATATACCGTACCGGAATGGGCAGCCTGGGATTCCAGGCTGTGTACCGGCTGTTGACAGAAAGTAAAGGTCTGCGGTGCGAGCGGGCTTTTCTGCCGGATCGTGATGATCTGGACGAGTATCGGCGTGATGGTTCTCCGCTGCTTTCGCTTGAATCTCAGCGTCCTTTGGCTGATTTCGACATCATTGCTTTTTCCACCTCCTTTGAACCGGATTACCTAAACATCCCCACCATCCTCTCGCTGGCCGGAATCCCATTGTATGCAGCTGAACGGAATCAATCACATCCGCTGGTTATTGCCGGTGGAGCGGCTTTTTTTATAAATCCCGAGCCGGTGGCGGATTTTATGGATGCCATCTGTATCGGAGAGGGTGAGGAGATAATTCCCGGGCTTGCTGCCGTACTGCTTTCTCCGGATCAGGTCGAAGATCGTCAGGCTCTGCTATTGTCTTTAGCATCAGTTCCCGGCGTCTATATCCCCTCCCGGTATCGTCCAATTTACAGCGTTGACGGGCAGAGCTGTTTCGATGTTGATGATGGTGTGCCATACCCGGTAGTTCGTAAGACCGCCTGTCTTGAACAGCACCTGCCGTCCTCATCGCAGATTATGTCTGAGGACATAGAATTCGGTGATATGTTTCTGGTTGAAGTCAGTCGCGGTTGCCCGCGCGGATGCCGTTTCTGCAGTTCCGGCTTTATCTATGGTGCTTTTCGACAGCAGCCCTATGATCATCTTGTGGCATTAATTGATGAAGGGCTTCTGCACCGCAACAAAATCGGGCTGGTGGGTGCGGCCGTTTCGGATTACACGCAGGTCGGCCGGCTCTGCCGTTATATTGTCGACAAGGGGGCCAAGGTATCGGTCTCTTCCCTGCGGATCGACAGGATCGATTCTGATATGCTGGATGCTCTCATAACCAGCGGACACAAGACCATTTCACTGGCCCCGGAAGGCGGATCGCAGCGTTTACGGGATCTAATCCGCAAGAATTTGAGCGAAGAGCAGATTTTGAATGCCTGTGAGATGCTGATTTCCAGAGATATCCTCAACCTCAAGTTGTACGTTATTATAGGTCTGCCGACTGAAGTTGATGATGACCTCGAAGAATTGGTCAGGCTGGTGGAGGCTATCCGCCAAAGGGTTATCGAGCGGGCACGTGCCAATAAAAGACTGGGAGAAATAACCCTGTCAGTAAACCCTTTTATCCCCAAGCCGTTTACCCCCTTCCAGTGGTGCGGCATGGAGTCGCTGCCATCACTGGAGCGCAAGGTAAAGTTTCTGGAGAGTCGCCTGCGGCCACTTTCCAACGTGCGGCTAAAGGTTGAAAGCCTACGCGGGTCCTACCTGCAGGCGCTACTGTCGCGCGGAGACCGGCGGCTGGCACCGCTGCTGGTCAGTATGTCAGAGGGAGCAAATCTCAAGAAAGCTGCCAAGTTGTGCGGGATTGAAACGGATGGATACGTTCACCGTACTATTGCGGAACATGAATTTTTGACCTGGAGCGTCATTGGCACTGCGGAAATTGCCATGCTGCGGCGGGAGTACGAACGGGCCTTTGCAGTGGTCGGCAGTAGACCATGAAAACCTGTACGATCTGCAGTAAGGAATATGATGAGGCGGCTGCTCTCTCTGAGTATGCCGAAGCCGGTGAATGGCTGGCCGGAGAGGTCTGGCAGGATTCTGGACAGTTATGCCCTGTATGTCTCGAAAACCGGGCCAGGCTGGTCATGATGTATCATGGCGATTATAACAGTTGATAGCCACTCGCCATTATTTATGGTGCTTTATTGGTTTTTGTCCGGTATGCCTTCATTTCGGCGCTGTATTTTGGATAAGTCACAACAGAAAACGATATTGACAAAACCAGGATCAAAATACCGGCCAGCCGGATCCACGCAACAGCAAATACGGCTGGAAATACAGAAAAAACGGCTGATAACAGTGAGAGGGCTAAGCCGGCAACAGGAGACATGACGGTCATGCCGATCAGCAGAGTGCCGATGGCAGCCCATACCAGGGTCTTCATGGTTTTGGGGTTCATAGAGGCATTCTTACTTTATCATTGAGAGATGAACATCCCTTTCGGCGCCATGCAGTCAAGCGGGTTCTTATCGGGATGGTACATATCAATATAGAGATCGAAATCGGTCCCGGCAGAGTCGGTCAGTTTGTACAGGTCAATAATGTGCCCGTCATCGCCAGGTCCCACACTTCCGGTTCTGTTATACTTAAATGGCAGGCGGGCCTTGTCACGAAGTTGCTTGATATACACATATGAAGATGTGACGTGCTGACGTAATTCACCACTGGCTGAACCCAGTTTTACCGGGTTTTCCTTGGTGCGGCCAAAAGTAGGATCATCGGAAGTCTGGGCCGGGTTTATGTCGTCGGTGGCTGACGGTTTCTGAGTTGCGCTGCTACCGGCCCCGCGATCATTCGCCGTCGGTGCCGGCCTTTGAACATTGCCCCGGCGGGAACGAACGTTATCAACTCTTTTTTCAGAGTTGTCAGCGCCAGCCACCACGGCCTCATTCTGACTGGAAATCTTGGCACGAAGGACCTCAGCCCGCTTATCAGCTCTTTTTTCAGACCTGTCACTGCTCGGAGTCGTAGGGGCGACGGCGCACCCGGATATGATACAGAGCAGTAAAGACACATTGAAAATAAGACATTTTTTCATTGACGGCCTCCTGAGATCAAATATGCTCAAAGTCTATCACAAAAAAACTGAATTGGAATGGCATAAACTCCGACCGGACGGTGCAGCCATGAAACAGACATCCATTGGGAAATTTTTCAGAACCACCTTGATGGTCGTCGCAATACTGCTGTTGACGGCTCTTTCTGGGGTTGCCTCTGATTTTTCAGATCAGAAGGATTTGCTGAGTGCAAGATATGAGCGCATGAACACGCTGCTGCGAAGCGGAAGGCTCGATGAAGCAATGATACAGGCCCGGAAAATCCTTGAAACCGCAAAAAAAATATACGGTGCAAATTCTGCCGGCATCGCGCCTGCAATTGACCGGATCGCGTCAGTTTACCGGGCGATGGGGCAGCTTCGGAATGCCGAGGAGCAGTTCGTTTTGGCACTTGATCTGGTGAAAAAAGAGTTGGGAAACAACCACTCTTACACGGTATCTGCACTGAACAATCTGGCAGGGCTGTATAAGGAAATGGGACGCTATCAGGATGCTGAAAGACTGTACCTTCAGGCTCTCGGAATCCTGAAGTCCCGCCCTGAAAAATCTGCACATGAAGAAGTTGACATGCTGAACAATTTGGCAGTTTTGTACATGAATACGGCACGGTATGCCGATGCGGAACCACTACTTCTGGAAGCCTTGAAAATGGCCGAAAAGTCAACCAGCCGCGACTGGCTGGATGAAAAAATGAATATATCCCGCGACAAAGAGAAGCTTGAGTGGGGCAGGAGAATGATGCTCCTGGCAAATCTCTATTTCAGCATGAAGCGTTATGAGGATTCTGAACCCCTGACCTTAAAGGCGCTGGAAATATTCAGACGCATCCTTGGAGAAGATCATCCTGAAGTTGCCCGTGTTAAAAGTGATCTCGGAGTCCTTTATGTTGAGAGTAACCAAGTTGCAAAAGCTGAGAAACTTCTTACAGAAGCAATTAATACAGCATTGACGATTTACGGTGGGAAACCAAATCCTGTGGTCGCCGGGTATTACGGCAGTCTGGCCAATCTTTACAGAAAATCCGGAGACAACAAGGCAGCCCTGCATTTTGGGGAATATGCGCTGGATATATTTCTAAAAACTCTGGGAAAGAATAATCCCAAGACTCTGGAGAGCATGAACGATATTGCGGTTACCCACACCAATCTTGGCAACCTTAAAAAAGCGGAGCAGATACTGCGGGAGGTGCTGGCCCTGGCAAAATCGACAGTCGGCGAGAATCATCAAAGTGTTGCCACATTTATGTCAAACCTGGCCAGCACTCTCACAGCGCAGGCTGAACATCGCGAAGCCAGCAGCCTGCTTGCAGGAGCTCTGACAATAAATGAGCGTGGCCGCGAGGACGCCTTCCTGATTCTCTCTGAACAGCAGAAGCTGAATTATATTAACACGATGCTTCTGGAGGTTCAGCTCTACCTTTCACATTTTATACAGCATGGTCCATTTGACAAGGGCGCGGCCTCTGCGGCCATGGATATCTGGCTGAGCTGGAAAGGATCTGTTACGGAGGCTCAGGGAAGATATGTGTCGGCCCTTTACAGATCTGATGATCCTCAGATCCAGAATCGTTTTGAAGAGCTGGCGCAGGTCCAGCGCGAGCTGGCAAAGCTGCAGCTTTCTGCGGATGACGAGAAAAAGCCGGCTGCTCAGGGGCGTAATCTTTCAAAAAGAAAGGGCGAGCTGGAGGCCGAATTGAGCCGTCTCAGCAGGAATTTCACATCTGATCGGCTTTTCGGTAAAGTCAGCGTTGAAAAAATTGCCAAAGTGTTACCGCAGGATGCCGTTTATATAGATTTCGCGGAAATAGCCATGGCGGATTTTTCCTGGAAGCAAACAAAGAAGCCACGCTATGTTGCTTTTGTTCTTATTCCCGGGCATGGCAATCAGGTGAGTCTTGTTGATATTGCTGACAGGGATGCATTGGATACTTTGGTACGTGATTACCTTCAGGAAATGAAGAAAAAGTCAGAGGCTCGGCCAGACCACGATCAAAAGCGCCTGGAACAGTACGCGTCAAAAATCTACCAGATGGTTTTCAAGCCGCTGTTGCCCTACCTGAAAGATAGAAAAAACCTTTTCATAAGCCCGGACGGCGCTCTCAACCTCATGCCGTTTGAGGTTCTTAAAGGGGAGAAGACCAGTTATATCGCAGAAGAATACCGGATCAACTATATCGCATCCGGAAGGGATATGATGCGAAACGCAGCTATCACTGATAAGTCAGCCGGGAATGCGATAATAATTGCCGATCCTGATTTTGACATGGCCATGGCAAAAGATGGTAAGACGCCATCACAGCAGTCTGGCCAATCACGCGGGAGCCTTGCCAATGATTTTAAGGGTGTTCACTTTGACAGGCTTCCGGATACGAAAATTGAAGCTGATTCAATCACCAGAATTCTTAAAGGTTCAGGGGTAAAGGTACAGAACTTTCAAGGAAAGGATGCCGTAGAAAAGGCTCTGTTTTCGGGTCTTAATCCGAGAATACTTCATCTGGCGACTCACGGATATTTTCTTAAGGATGATATGAATTCTGGTGCCGCGACACGCGGACTCAAACGTAAACTGAAAGACATTGCCGGGGAGGATTCTGCTACCCAGCTTGAGAATCCCATGCTTCGCTCCGGAATAGTTCTGGCCGGTGCAAATAGATCCCTCCGTGAGGGATCGGACGAAGGGCTGGTTAGTGCTGAAAAGATACTCGGGCTGAGGCTACAGGGCACCGATCTGGTAACGCTGTCAGCCTGTGAAACCGGCGTCGGTGATGTACGAAACGGCGAGGGCGTGTTCGGCTTGAAGCGGGCTTTTCTGCTCTCCGGTGCCAAGACCCTGGTAATGAGCCTCTGGAGTGTGCCAAGTGCCGAGACAACCGAGCTGATGACGGAATTTTATCTACTGATGTCCAGGGGAATTTCCAAGAGCCAGGCCCTGAGAGAAGCTAAGCTTGCAATGATGGCTCGTAAGCCTCATCCCTTTTACTGGGGGGCGTTCATCATGATTGGAAAACCTGATTAGTCGGTTCCAGCTGGTTATGGATGCTGTCGCAACGGTAAATTATATTGCCACAGTTCAGCAATCCCATTATGCTGTGTCCCCACATCATTCCAGAAAGCGAGAGACATTCATGCACAAAAAGCTATTCAAGATAGTACTAATCGCTCTTATCACTGTTCTTCTTCCTACGCTGTCGGTCGCGGCAGACGGTGCTCAGACCGCCGAGCCGAAGGTTTCCACTCCTGCCAAGACATCCTTGGGCACACCCCCGCTGATCACTGCAGAAAGCAAGCCTGAAGCAGCAACCCCTGTCCGTCAGTCCACCAGGGTCGGCTATGTTGATATTGTCCGCATCGGAACAGAGTCTGACAAGGGGAAGGCTCTCAGAGCTCTTCTGGATGCAAAAAAAAACCAGCTTCAGGGGAAGATCGACGGCAAGAAAAAACAGATCGAAAAACTTAAAACATCGATCGAGTCAAAAATCGCAACCATGACCCCGCCTCAGCGTGAGGCAAAATCAAAGGAATTCCAGAAGAAGCTGGACGAATACCAGAAATTTGTCCGTACGGCTGAAGAAGAATTTATGGCGCTGCAGGAGAAGGAAACCAAGGCGCTGTTCGAAGAAATTGAGAGAACTTCTGCTGCTCATGGGGCGGCAGGTGGATTTGCCGTAATAGTTATTAAAAAGGAACTGCTTTACGTCGGCAACGCTGTTGATGCCCAGGATGTCACTGAGGCCGTGATAAAATTAATGAATGAGGCAGGCCAGAAGAAGTAATGCTTCTTAAATAAACTCAGACGGGGGGCAGGCCGCTACGGTGCTGTTCAAATGGCCGGCTCACGGCTGTTCCCCGTCATTTCCTGAACGGCGGCTTAAGTACAGCTGCAATCCGAGATCTACTGCAATCATTCCCGCTACAATCATCAAGAGCGTACTGTTTCCGCCGAAATATCCCAGACAGTTAAAAAACATGTAGAGCGCCACCAGTCCGGTCAGCATCCGGCGGACTTTCTGCAACGCTATTTCCCGCAGTTCTGCGTCTCCTGTGCCGGACATCCTCAATAAGCGCGGTGCCAGATGATATCCGACCGTGGCATCCAGAAGCACCAACAGGACATTCAGGGCAAAGATAATCAACAACAGTTTGTCTGGAGAAATTAGATTCATGCCGATAGACATACCACGGGGGTCGTTGAGGTTCAAGACTCTCTTGAATAATTGATAATTACGGGCTGGTTTTCAGCTCCAATTCAGTTAAATGCCTAAAAGCCTCTTCACGCCCGGATCCGCACATTTCTTCGCTTGGCTTCAGGGACCGGCAGACCGGTGGGCGCTCATTCTGATCAAATAACTGACAGCGGTTATCCTGAGTCAATTGAACACAGCGCACTCCGGCAGGTTTCCCGGCCGGCATCCTAGGTATCGGCGAGGAAATAGAGGGCGCTATGCAGCAGGCAGCGCAGCCGATACGGCAGACTGCCTCTAAGTTGTTGGAAGCCATATACCAGCACCCATAGTCATGCCGATGTCCCGGCGCCCAAGGTAATCGCTGTGGATACGGAGCCCGTTTTCAACTATCGACATTCCGACCTCCACTTTATGGAAGGCTTCGTTGCGACTTCGGTCGGCAACAAGCAGTACCGTTGATGGGAGTTGACGCAGCTTAAGGTAGAGTTCGGAGATGTTCTTGAGATTCTCCGGAAAAAAATCTTCGACCGGGTCGATGACGATCAGCTTGCATTTAAAATATTCACTGAACTGATACAGATAAGTGTAGGTTTTTGTCATGCTGCCGGAGACGTCAATCAGGTGAGGCGATACACCGAAGCATTCATCGAACAGTGAAATGTGAGTGAGATTGTCCAGATTCTGATCGATACGGGCCGAAAGGTCGGGTATTGATGCCCACTCCCTCACTAAACGCTTGAAGCGCCGGTGACTGTCTTCATCAGTGTCGCGGGCATTGATGAAGAGTACTTTTCCCGGCTGCAGGCAACGGTAGCGATCGAGAAACGGCAGGCCGAAAGCCACCGACATGGCGAGCTGGGTAGCCAGGGTTGTCTTGCCGAAAATTTCGCTGGTTTGCAGAGAAACCAGCGCATTGGCCGGGATCAGTTCTTCAATAAGATAGTCATCAGGTTTCGGCTGAATGAACTCCAGGCCCTGCCACTCCTTGATTCCAAGCTTCTGGGCAAAGGGATTCTCTTCAATCTTCAGGTTGACGGTAATGGTCATATATTTCCCCCTCGCGAAGCAACCATGATTTTATCGACAAAAAAACCGGGATAAGACATGCAGTCTCATCCCGGTTGTGACAGTCTGAACAAAAAAAGTCAATGTCTTGATCAGTAGCGATACTGCTCGGCTTTGTAGGGCCCTTCCTTCTTCACGCCGATGTAGGCGGCCTGCTCATCTGTCAGTACGCTCAGCTGGGCATTCAGCTTCTTCAGCTGCAGGCGGGCAACCTTCTCGTCCAGATGTTTGGGCAGAACGTAGACCCCGACCGGATAGTCCGAATTGCGTGTGAACAGCTCAATCTGGGCTATGGTCTGGTTGGCGAATGAAGATGACATTACGTAGCTGGGGTGACCGGTGCCGCAGCCGAGGTTTACCAGACGCCCCTTAGCCAGCAGGATGATGCGCTTTCCATCCGGGAAGATGATGTGGTCAACCTGAGGTTTGATCTCTTCCCATGTGTATTTCTCCAGGGCAGCCACCTCAATTTCGTTGTCAAAATGGCCGATGTTGCAGACGATGGCCTGATCCTTCATCTTGATCATATGATCATGGGTGATGACATGATAGTTGCCGGTACAGGTAACAAAGATGTCAGCCTTGTCAGCGGCATATTCCATGGTCACGACGCGGTAGCCTTCCATGGCGGCCTGCAGGGCGCAGATCGGATCGACTTCCGTTACCCAGACCTGGGCGGAGAGGGCGCGCATGGCCTGGGCCGA
>CAZUGI010000023.1:0-30908 GCA_964619855.1 uncultured Geobacter sp.
TGGTCAAGATCGATGATTATTAGTGAAAGCGGATGGGCATGGCGCCGAAAGGCATTCAAAGCCAGAGCCAGGATCTCTCTGAATGAACGCCGGTTGTGAAGCCCGGTCAGCTCATCCGTTTTAGCCAGACGGGAAATGGTCTCCGTGGCCGTTTCAAGTTTTTGCAGCTTATCAGCCAAAGCCTGATTCAGGCAGTTTACACGACGACCGACCGCAATCCTTGCCCGCAGCTCATTTAGATTGAAAGGCTTGCCGATGAAGTCATCGGCACCGGCATCAAGCGCCTGAGCAACTGCATTTTCGTTGCTGGATGAGGTCATTATAATTATGTAATGCGGAATGCTGTCTTCTTTTACCCTTAGACGGCGCACAATTTCAGGTCCCTCCAGCCCCGGCATCATCCAATCCAGAATTACAAGAGAGGGCTGTTGATATTCATCAAGTATTCGCCAGGCCTCTTCACCGTCACAGGCTGCTGTGACTTTGTATCCCCACTCCTTCAGCAGGGACTGCAGCATTAAGCGGGAAGGTGCATCGTCTTCGGCGATCAGGACCTTCATGGTTTTGTATGCTCCTGCTTTGAGAGAAGCTGCTCCGTTAGAGCTTCAATTGCCTGGCCTAATCTATTTTCCAAATCCGGCAGCAATTCCAAGGCTTTTTCAAGATCGGATCCTCTGGCATAAGACTCGATCATACCGGCTGTTTCAGACAGAAGCGACAACGCCAGATTTGCAGCTGCACCCTTCAGTTTGTGGGCTGACTGGCACAAAAGGGATGAGTCATTTTCCGCCGCTGATTTACGTATCGATTCTAGATATTCAGAGCTGCTTTCGATAAATATGGATGCTACATCTTTTGAAAGTTCAATATCGCCAAGGTTGCGTGTTACAAAGACATCACGGTTGAAAATTTCGATTCCGCTGATATTTTGTTTTTTGGCGCCGGCCGGATCCGGAGAGTTGGATCCATCCGCAGAGATATATTTCCTGAGCATGGCCAACAGCTCCGCAACTTCCAGAGGTTTCGCCAGATGGTCGTCCATTCCGGCTGCAATACAGGCATCCCGATCTTCCAGCATGGCACCTGCAGTAAGTGCAATAACAGGTATGGCGTGGTTTCTGACTTTTGAGTTCTTATCACGGATGAGCGCTACCGCGTCATAACCATTCATCACCGGCATCATGCAGTCCATCAGCACGAGCTGGTAATCGTTGTTTTCCAGTGCATAAATGGACTCCCTGCCGTTATTAACCACATCCACTCGGAAGCCGTATTTTGCGAGGATCGATTTTGTCACTATTTGATTGATCGGATCATCCTCTGCCAGAAGCAGGCAGGCATTACAAGTGCTGTCTTTGAAAGAGGTTATCGCCGGCTCACCCGTATTGCTTTTGACAAAAGGCTGCTTCTGCACCTCAAAAACTGCTGTAAACCAAAATGTCGACCCCTCACCCTCGACGCTCTCCACACCAATGGAACCACCCATCAGCTCTGTCAATTGCCGAGAGATAGTCAGCCCCAGCCCGGTGCCGCCGAATTTTCGGGTAGTGGAACTGTCAGCCTGGTTAAATGGATCAAATATCAAATCCAACTTGTCACTGCCAATGCCGATACCAGGATCGCGCACTAAAAAACGTAGAGTTACATTGGACTCAATTGCGCAATCCTTACGCACATGAATGTATATTGTTCCTTTCGAGGTGAATTTGATGGCATTGCCTACCAGATTGTTTAAAATCTGACGCAGACGGATCGCATCACCCTCCAGAAACAGCGGCACATCAGGTTCAATAAATAATCTCAGCTCTATCCCTTTTTCCTGGGCATGCAGAGCAAGAAGATTAAGGGCCCCATTTAACTCGGCGGAAAGATCAAAATCGCTAATTTCCAGAACTATTTTATGAGCTTCTATTTTCGAGAGATCCAATATATCGTTTATCAATTGGATCAGGTGGCGGCCAGACTGCAGAGCAAGCTTGCAATATCTTTTTTGCTCATCATCCAGGTTAGTGCCCATAAGCATTTCAATAAGACCGATCACACCGTTCATCGGGGTACGGATTTCATGGCTCATATTTGCCAGAAACCGGCTTTTGGCTGTACTGGCCGACTCTGCCGCCGCTCTGGCCTCGGTTAAATTCTTCTCCAGATTTTTCCGCTCTGTTATGTCATATGCCGTGCCGCTGGTGCCGATTATGTTCCCGTTTTCGTCACTCATAAACAGAGCATTGAAAACCAGATGGATTTCGTTACCTGACTTGCCAATATGTGTTGTTTCGAATCCACTGACAGAATTACCTTCAATTAACCGGTTAAACTCTATCAGATCACGTGCCGCTATTTCCGGTGATTGAAAGTCGCTGAATTTTTTGCCTAGCATTTCATCAAGTTCATAACCAAAGACCTGCTCCCAGGCCAGGTTTAGGTAGATGTATCTTCCTTGCGAGTCGCACTGCCAGATCAGATCCTGTGAAGTTTCCACCAGTGAATGATAAAGTGCCTCTGATTTTCTAAGATTTTCTTCTGCCCGCTTTTGCTTAGTGATGTCCTCCAGTATCCAGAGTGTTCCCTTGCTCATATCCGGTGGATCCAGTGCCTTGCCTGTGTACCTGACGACTATATGAGCGCCGTCCTTTTTGATCAGATCCTGCTCGGTTTCATACACCCGCCCCTGAGCCAGAACCGGATAAGCATCCTGACCCAGCTTTTCGTAAGCTTCATCTGATGGATAAAATTTCCTGGTCGTCTGGTGATATATTTCCTCTCTTGAATACTGGAACAGTTCCTGTACATTTCGGTTAAACCACTCCAGTTTCCTGTCGACTAATTTACATATTCCTGTCGGTGCATTTTCAAGAAGAATGTTGAGCTCCTGAGTCATAGATGCCAGTTCTTCAGTGCGTTCTTCAATCCGATGTTCCAATAATTCGTTGATCTGTTGCACTTCAAGAAACTGACCAGACAAAGATGCTGCCATCTCTTTAAAATTGTTTATTAAATGGCTAATTTCCCTAAAGCCGCTTTCAGGCCATACGATATTTTTTTCATTTGTCGCCAGCTTTATCGGCAGTTCATAAGTCAGAGTGCGCAGCAATAGTAGAGTGCTAACAATTTTACTGCTCACCAATTCTGATAAAATAAGCGCACCAAGGAAAAGCAAGGCCAGCAGGATCAGCTTGTCTGTGTAGCTCTTGTAAAGCACTGCCTGGAAAGGTGCCACAGGCTGTTCGAGAATCAGTTTCCATTCTGCAAGATTACCAATTGATGATTCCGACACATAGAAGGATTTCCGCCATCGTTCAGAAGTCGGTGTATTGGGCGGCAGAACCGGAATCCATTGACTGATTCCTTTGTCAGAAAGTCGAATAATCGTACCTTTGCCATGAGAGAATGGAGCCATGGTCTTCTGATCATCGCGGTTGGTCATGATTACGCTGCCGTTTTTATCGAGCAGCGCATAAAGCATGGAATTATCCTCCGCACTTTTGTCCAGATGTTCTTTAATCTGCTGCAGACCAAGTACACCTATGACATAACCTTCGTAGCTACCTTTAACCATCACCGGCGCAAGAATGGATACAAAAGGCTTTGGATGACCGATTCTGCCCATGACCACTTCTGATAGCATAGGTTTTTGAGTTTGTTTGAGTATCGGGATATAGGGGCGGTCTGCGAAGTTTTTACCGATATTGTTCTGCCCGAGTTCGTCCTGCAGAGGAGAGTAGGCCGTTGTGATAGCCTCCCTGTCCAGAAGTCCTACACGAAGAAAGTTGATATCAGACTTCTTTGCCTGTTCCAGATAGGATTGCATCTGCAGCGGTGTCTTTTTGGCTGCCAGTTCAGCCAGATTTAAAACAGCTGATTGTCTGTTCAATACCCATGTTTCTAGACGCAAAGTCAACCGCCCGCTGTCTCTAACCAGCGTTGTGCGTATCTGGCTGTCTATCTTTTCAAAATCTGATCTACTGCTGACTGCCAGCATAATCAGTGCCGGGCACATGACAAATAAAACCAGAAGTGTACTGATAATCTCTTTATAGGATATTTGCGAGGAGCGGGTGCTAAGCACATAACCTGCGAATATCACCCGTGCCGCAATGGCATTGGCAATTCCGTTAATTGCCTGCTTCGTCATTATGATATAAACACTGTTTACCGGGACCTGCATAAACTGATGGTAGAAAAGATAGACAAGCGGGAGACCTATAACGATCCAGTATATAGTGTCGGCCAGCACCAATCCAAATTTACGGCGACTTGCCAACCAGCCAACAACCGCCGCCTCGGCGGTCAATATGATGATGGCATATGGGTGATTCCATAAAAAGTACGTATAGCCGGCTATGACTGCGGCCGCCAGAACACCTCGTCTAAGTCCCAAAAACTGCAGTGCCAGCAGGGCAAATATGCTGCCGAATAGAAAATCAATATTGAGGAACAGGGGGAATTTAAAAAAGTTGCCTGCCAGACCGGCAGCAATAAGAGCGAGGAAAAGTGGAATGCTGAATTTATGATTATCGGTTACTTCATTTGAAGATGTAGTGGGCATCAGTTTCCCTTTAAATACGACAAAAACTATTTCATAAGCAGTCTACCTCCAATTTCCAGTATTTCAACCCGCAAATCTAATTTTTTTTAATTGTACAGGTCACATTTCAGAAATTTATGTTAATCTCCGATTGCCTTAGCAACGGCTTGACAAAGTTCCTGCCTAAGATACGGTTTTTGAAGAAACCCGACTGCTCCAAGCTTTTCAAGCTCATATAAGGTACCCTCCTGATGGAAGCCCGATGAGATCAATACACGAACATCAGGATACTTCTCCTTGAGCCGGACAAGGGTTTCTTTACCACCCATCCTTGGCATAAGCATGTCCAGAATTATCAGCGCGATCTGTTTTCTGCATCTTGAATACACCTCCAGAGCCTGTTCTCCGTCCTCGGCCAGGAAAACTCTATAGCCCATTCCCTCCAGCAGTGACTGCCCCACTTCGCGGATTATCTCTTCATCGTCAACCAGCAGAACACCACCGGAACCTTGAACAATTTCCTCCGGCGGCTCTTCTTCCGCTTTAAATTCTCCTGACAACGGCAGATACAATTTGAAAACGGTTCCGATACCGGGTTCACTGAAAATGCCGATACAACCATGATGGTCGGTTACTGTGCCGTAAACGGCGGCCAGGCCGAGTCCGGTCCCCTTCCCCATCTCCTTGGTCGTAAAAAACGGTTCGAAAACGCGCTTGACGATATCTTTCGACATCCCAACTCCTGAATCGGACACTGAGATTTCGATATACGGGCCGGGGGTTATGTTGAAGGGGCTTGATGCGCAGTAACCGGCATCCAGATCAACGTTTGCAGTTGTAAAAGTTATGACTCCGCCGCCCGGCATTGCATCGCGGGCATTGACACCCAGGTTGAGCAACGCGTTCTGAAGCAGTGCAGGATCTCCGATTACACAGGAGTTATTGGAAGTCAGGCGTGTCTCCAGAGTGATCTTCTTGTCAATAGTTCGCTCAAGAAGCGAGATCACTTCCCTTATCGTATTGTCAATGGGAACATGTACTGTATTTCTTTGCCCTTTACGTGAAAACGTCAACAATTGGCCGGTCAGCTCGGCCGAACGGTTGGCGGCCTGCTGGATGTTGCCCAGCAGCTTCAACGCCGCCGGATTATCAGTGACAAAACGCTCCAGGAGTTCGGTTGAGCCAAGAATGGCTGTAAGCATGTTGTTGAAGTCATGTGCGACCCCGCCGGCCAATTGGCCGATGACATCCATCTTCTGCGTCTGCCGGATCTGATCTTCCATACGCTTTTGACCAGTAACATCCATGAAAACAATCAGCAGGCATTTCTCATCCATGAAATCCATCAGATTGCTGTAAACTAGCACGTTACGGTTTTCACCTTCAAATGTCCTTATTTCGGCATCAAATCCGGAAATGCTCTGCTGACTCTCCATCAACTTCAAAAATCGGTCCCGCTCATAGTTATCAACCCAGAGTCCCAGCTCAACGCCGGTTTTGCCGATAACAAAATCCGATATATAACCAAAATCATGACTGAAAGTATTGTTGATAGACCTGATAATTCCACCTGGAAATGACGAAACAACAATTGCCAGAGGAGAAACATCAAAAAGGGTCTGGAGGTTTCTGTTGGCCTCGTTAAGGCGCTTTTGACCAGCCTCGTACTCCTCTATCTGCACCCGCAGCATCTCTTCTGTGGCCAGCAGCTGATCATGGGTTTCGACAAATTCCTCAACCTGACCGCGCAACAGCTCTTCAGTGGCTTTAAGTTCCCTGTTCCAGTAATGAAGCTGCTCATTGCTTTTTTTCAATTCCTCCGCCAGCTCACGCAATTCGACCGTCCGCTTTTCAACCAGAACTTCAAGGTGGTTTTTATGCAATTCAAGCTCATGCCGGTTAAGGAAAAGTTCGGCAAATATCCTGACCTTGCTGCGAAGAAAAAGCGGTTCGATCGGTTTGGCAAGATAGTCAACTGCGCCGGAATCGTAGCCTTTAAACTGAAACTGGAGGTCCTTCATGCCGGCTGTTACAAAGATAATCGGAATATGCTTGGTCTTGGGGTTGGCCCTCATCAGTTCGGCCGTTTCAAAACCATCCATATCCGGCATCTGGACATCAAGCAGTACCAGTGCAAAGTCTTGAATAAGCGTCTGGCGCAAAGCCTCATTGCCGGAGGTCACACTGATCAGTTCATAGCCCTGATCGCAGAGCAGAGCCTCCAGCGACAAAAGATTTTCCGGCCGGTCATCGACGATAAGAATAGGTACTGAGAATGTTTGGAGGGTAAGGGTCATACCAGTTCCTGTGCCAGTTTCATCAAAACAGACGAAATGCTTTTTAATTGTACAACATGATCAGCTTTTTGCAACTGCAGAGCACTTCTCGGCATCGACTCCATTTCGGCGTCCGTAGGATCCTGAACTACAGTGACTCCGCCGCAGTTGTGAATTTTGAGCAGCCCCCTGCTACCGTCATTGCCGGCGCCGGTCATGATGACTCCGATCAGAGCCGGACCGAACACATCGGCGGCCGATTCAAAAAGAACGTCTACCGAGGGACGGGCAAAATTGACCGGCGGATCGATGGAGAGAGTCAGAATGCCTCCATGCTCCAACATCAGGTGGTAATTAGCTGGTGCCAGATAGACGGTAGCGGGTGCAATCTGCTCCTGTTCATCAGCCTCCTTGACATGGATGGCACTCATTGAATCAAGCAGAACTGCCAGACTGTCTCCGGATTCCGGGGCAATATGAGTAACAACCAGCACCGGAAGCGGGAAATCGACCGGCAGCTCGCCCAGTAATAATTTCAGAGCGGAGACCCCTCCGGTTGAGACACCGATCACAATAGCTTTGAATCGGCTGTCCGGTTTATTTCTCATATCGTTTCCGGTAAATCTGAGATTTCGGTTTCAGCTCATCATACCGAACTGCTATATGTCGGTGATCGAGGCTCTCTTTTGTGCCAAGGCAGATAAATCCGCCCGGTACCAGGCTGCTGTCAAAAAGCCCCAGCACACGCTCTTTAAGCGGCAGTTTGAAATAAATCAGCACATTTCGGCACAGAATAAGGTGCATCTCACCAAAATCAGCATCCACCGCCAGGTTATGTTCAGCAAAAACAATATTTTCCCGCAAAGAAGGGTCCAGGATGGCATGGTCGTACCTGGCTGTATAGTAGTCCGAAAATGAGGCCGTGCCACCCGAATGCTGGTAGTTTTTGGTAAACCGCTTCAGATCCTGTAACGGATAAATCCCTTTCTGGGCCTTACAGATGACCTCTTCGTCAATATCCGTGGCATAAATACGGAAACGCCCCCGCAGCCCCTCTTCCGACAGAAGAATCGACATGGAATAGGCTTCCTCTCCGGTTGCGCAGCCGGCATGCCAGACTTTTACAAAAGGATATGTTTTCAGATAAGGCACTACCTGCTCACGGACAGTCTTGAAAAAAACCGGGTCACGGAACATCTCTGTAACATTGACGGTGATTCCTCTCAGCAGGGTATTGAATAAATCCCTGTCCCTCAGCAGCTGTGATTGAGCCTGTGACAGGTTGTCAAAACAGGAACAGGAGAGCCAATGGCTCAGACGCCGCCTGAGTGATGCCTCGGAATATTGCCTGAAGTCGTAGCCATAGACCTGGAATATCCCCTCCATCAGAAGCCTGATTTCAATATCGATCAATTCATTGTCAGTCATGTCGATTCCATGATTATCATTTATCGCCGGTATGCCGCAGTTCAGATAGCATCCTGGCCCGTTCAAGGAGTTCTTCATTGGTCTGCTGCAGCTCTTCCTGGCTGACCCGCAACTCTTCAGCCTGCTGCTGAGCCTGCTCCAGAAGCCCGTCGACCATCTTTCTCGATTTGTTGATGTTGATGGCAATTGCCAGTCCTTCAAGCGCCTGATTCAAAAAATTAAGGTCATCTTCAGTGAACTTCCTGAAGCTGCCCAGTTCCAGTACACCGAGCAGCACATCATTGTGCAGGATCGGCAGTACAGCAACAGTCGGAGAATCTGCCGTGCCCAACGCAGAACTGATCGGCAGATAATCCGGCGGTACTGCATCTAAAATGATAATTTTCCGTTCACGGGCCGCTTGTCCGATCAGACCCTCGCCGATAGACAGATCTTCCTTCTGGCGCCTGGACCCTGCCATGGCATAGGTTGATATGACACGCAATTTGCCTTCACTTTCAGCATACAGGTACAGGATCCCGACACCTGCATTTATAAAAGCGGCCATAAATGCCAACGATCTGTCCGCCATATCCGAGGTTTTCTGTTCGATTCGCAGAATATTGTTAATTTCATTCAGGCCGCTTTTCAAGTGATCCCGCCGTATTTCTTCATCCCGTGAAATGCGAAGTGCAGCAGTCATGTCGGCAAATGCCGTGTCAAGAACAACCTGGGCGGCACTCATATCCACAACAGCATGTAACACCATTCCCATTTCATCGTTTTTGATCAGATTTCGGTCAATTTTCAATTCTTCACTTATGGCAACATTACGATTCAAATCCCCCCCGGCAACCGCTTCAGCCAAAAGAGCCTTTTCATGCGCCTGCTTCTTTTTGGTTTGAACCGAGTCCTGAATCAGGCGCAGCGGAATCAATACTGAACGGTAAATCCATAGGCCGAATAAAATTCCGAATAATACTGCCGCCAATCCAATACCGAGAACCTGCAGGCGACTCTTCATGATTACGCTGTTTACCGCCTCAATGGCCCTGTCCTGCTCGCCTTTTGCTATCAGGATACTCTCCGTGCCCTTACGGGACTGTTGGTTAACAATCTTTTTCAATTTATCAGCGGAGCTGTCCGCCCGGGTTATCGCATTCAATTTCCTTTTCAGCGCTGATAACATTCCGTCAGCAGAATAAATCCTGCTACGGACAGATGCCAGCGACGCCGACGCATCACGAAGTATCTTCAGTTCCTCATCCGCTTTCAGCTTAACCAGATATTTTTCAAGTTCTTTTTCCCGTTCTGCAATTTTTTTGAATAAGCTGCGAATCCTGACATCGATTTTATCAAGTTCAGTAATTGATTCGATTGCAAGCAGACGGTTGGTCTCAGCGCTGACCATCAGTCCAAGCGAGATCAGTTGAGAATTTTCCACCTGTGTATCGTTGGCAATATTGGACAGCTTGAAAACATTCACCTGGCGACTGCTTGCCAAAGCCAATTCATCACGAACCAGCATTGTTTCCTGATCCAGCGTCTGAAACAGGTCATGCAGCTTAATAGAAATGTCCTGACCGGAGAGTGCAACTCTCTTGGCGGAATCATCATCTTTCTGCGACAATGATTCGGATTGAAGCCTGATGTGTTCAGCCAGATTGTCTATAAAACTGCTGCTTGTGGCGGCAATTGACCTGTTGAGTCTGAAATATTCGTTTTTTGAGATGCGCCCAGAAATCGCCTTAAGCTTTCCTTTGGCAATCAGGACAGTGGATCCAGTCTTGGCGTTTTGAACAGTTACAGCCAGCAATTGCAGCTCCCTAACCTGATTACGAAGTTCTTCAATGCTTTGAAGTCTGCCTGATAAAGCACCGGTAGTCTCCAGAGCCGACAAATAGGCGCGTGACAGATTTGCCTGCAGATTACCGACATAACTGTCCAGATCATCGAGACGGGCCGTTGATTCCTTCATACTCAACATCACTTTGGCATTAGCCGCAGCGGCGCTGTCACTGCTGTTTATTCGGTCTTCGGAAGCCGAAAAAAGCTCCAGGGCGATCGTATCGAGCTCAAATGAGACGTTCACATCCACCGCACCGTTCCCGATCTTTTTAAGAGCTGATTGAGCATTTTCAACAGATGTCAGTTTTTTCTCGGTTTCCTCTCGCAACACGGCATATTCCGCAATATTTCTTGCACTGTTCAGCTTGACAAGACTGGAAATACATGCCTGCATTTCGCGCTGCAGTTCTATTGTAAGAACCTGAAAAGGAGTGCTCTTTTCAGTCAGATAAGAGAGTTTATTCCAAAGAAAACGCATTGATAAGAAGCTGGCCGCAGAGATTGCCAGAACAATGACAGCTGTTACCAGCACATTGGCTATCAGCTTGGATCTGATGGTCATGCTTTTGGGCTCCGTAAAAACACGTTCATTCCTTTACAAGGCTCTTGCCCGGTCCTGTCAGGATATAATCGATCAATTTTTGAATCTTTAAGGATGGTGCACCTTTTGTAATCAGGGTAACCGGACGAATAATCTCCGGAGTTTCTACTGGCTTTACCCTGCTGCTCAGGACGGCAGAGGAACCGAAAGTTATGGCTTCCGGATTGACCTCTACAGCACCGCTCAGCTCATCCATATGTCCCAGTTCAAGTACCTCCCGGGAATACGCTTCATTATCGAGAATTATTTTTTTGAAAGTGCTGATAGTAGCCGGGTTCAGATTGGAGAGAATAACAATGATTGGGGAATCAATCCCGCCCACTTCTTTCCAGTTTGTGATCCTGCCGCTGAAAATACCTTTAAGCTGCTCTTTTGAAAGCTTTGAAACCGGATTGCTCTTGTGGACAATCGTCCGGATCATTCCTCTGCCGATTGTGACGTGCCGGAGTGACGAGGAGTCTTTAATTTCAAAACCCTCTTTTTTCAAGATTTCGAGAATTTCATCGAAGCCGGTCCCGACTGCAGCAGTTTCGGCAACACCTTTGTAAAACTGCTTGAAAGCCAGCGATGCGCTTCCGAACAGAATAGTAAGCCTTATGCCGGTATCTTTCTCAAATGACTCCTTTACCGGATTTATAACACTGTCCAGAGGGCCGCTGCCGGCACTAAGTACGATTTCTTCTGCATTAACAGTTGCCGCCGCCAGCACCGTGCAAATGGTTGCAATTAAAATGCGGATACTTTTCATTGCGAGTCTCCTTACGTAACGTCACCTTTAACAGGGTAAATAGATACCTAACTCTTCTCCGATGAAGGTGCAGCTGCTGCGTACAGCCAGACCCGCAGCAGCGAGAACAGTTTTGAGATATCAACCGGCTTGGGTATGTAATCGCTGGCTCCGGCCTTCAAACATTCTTCGCGGTCACCCTTCATTGCCTTGGCGGTCAAGGCAATAATCGGCAGATCCTGAAAACGCCGATCACTCCTGATCCTGCGCATTGCCTCATAACCGTCCATTTCCGGCATCATTATGTCCATCAGCACCAGATCAATATCAGGGAATTCATTCAATCGTTTAAGAGCTTCGGTGCCGTTCTCAGCCTCAAATATCACTATGTTTTTTTCGGCCAGAGCGCTTGACAGTGAGAAGATATTACGCATATCGTCATCCACTATCAGAATTTTTTTACCGTCAAGCATCGCCTCTTTATCGAGTGCGGAACGGATCATGCGCTGCTTGTCCGGATCAAGAGATGTCTCCACCAGGTGCAGGAAGAGCGTAACTTCATTCAGTAACCGTTCCGGACTCTTAGCCCCCTTGATGATAATACTCTCGGCGTAATGGTGCAGTCTCTTTTCGTCCTCGTGGGTCAATTCCCTCCCGGTGTGAATGATGACCGGAATGCGCCGCTCCGGATGAAGTTTTTTCAGTTCCTCCAGCAGTTCGAAGGCCCCCATGTCAGCCAGGCCGAGATCAAGTACTATACAGTCAAACTGCTCCTTTGAAAGCAGCTCAATCGCTCTGGCGCCGCTATCGGCTACGGTGATAGTCACATTTCTTTCCTCGAGGAGTGCAACCATGGCCTTGGCCTGATCCGGATCATCCTCCACGATCAGAAACATCTTCATGGTTTTATCTATGGCCGACTCAAGTGTGCCAAAGACATCGTCCATCTGCTCACGACTGACCGGCTTGGTGACAAAACCAATGGCCCCCATGCTCATCGCTTTCTGACGCTCTTCGAGACAGGTTATGAAATGCACCGGAATATGTCGGGTTACCGGGTTGTCCTTCAGGCTGCGCATGACACCCCATCCGTCAATATTCGGGAGCATTATATCCAGGACAATCGCACTGGGCTGGTAGCGCTCAGCCAATGCGATTCCGCTTTCGCCGTCGACAGCAACCAGCGCGTGAAAATTACGATCACGGACCATTTTAATCAGAATTCTGACAAAATTCAGATCGTCCTCAATTATGAGAATACTTCTGCCGCCATCCTGAAGCAAATCACGGTCATCCGGAATCGGCGCCGGGAGGGGTTCAATAACCTTGCTTTTTGCTACGGGAGGCTCCGGCTTGGCTGCCGGAGTTTTTGCAACCGAATGGCGAACCGGTTCGGAAGGCGTGAATACAGACTGCTTTTGTCCGAATTCAGACGAAACAGGCAGATAGAGAGTGAAAGTGGTACCCACCCCCGGTTCGCTGACCAGAGAAACCTCACCTCCCATGGAGCGGGCCAGTTGGCGCGAGATGGAAAGCCCGAGACCTGTGCCGCCATATGTTCGGCTGGTGCTTCCATCAGCCTGCTGAAAGGCGTTGAATATCAATGACTGCTTATCAGCCGGAATGCCGATGCCGGAATCGATGACATCAAAGGCAATGGCGGATTTGCCGAGCGGATTCTCCTCTCCAACCGGTTTATAGGCCCGCAAGGTGACAGAACCCTTTGAAGTGAATTTACAGGCGTTGGAAAGCAGGTTTTTCAGGACCTGCAGGGTTCTCTGAGAATCGCCGGTTATTGTTTTGGGAGCGGATTCGTCCATTGTCACAGCGAACTCGATCCCCTTGTCCCCGGCAATCGGGTTGAATACGGATTCAAGCTGCGAAAGGACTTCCTGAATCGTCAACTCTTCGTAATGAAACTCCATGTGACCTGACTCTATCTTGGAGAGATCCAGAATGTCGTTGATTAGATTGAGCAGATCACGTCCGGCTCCATTAATGGTGGCGGCGAACTCGATCTGCCTGACTGTCAGATTTCCTTCACGGTTGTCTTTAAGCAGGCTGGAAAGTATCATCAGGCTGTTCAGGGGTGTGCGCAGCTCATGTGACATATTGGCCAGAAACTCAGATTTATAGGTGCTGACCCGTTCAAGCTCATCCGCTTTTTTCTGAAGTTCCTGGCCGGCCTTCTCCATCGCGCGGTTTTTTATTCTAATCTGCTCACGCTGCTGTTCCAGCATCTGGGCCCGCTCTTCCAGCTCTTCATTTGTTTGCTGCAGCTCTTCCTGCTGAACGCGGAGTTCTTCTGCCTGAGCCTGGGTCCGTTCCAGCAGTTCGTTGACCAGCTGCCGGGATTTATTTACACTGAGAGCGATCGCAAGCGCCTCCATGACCTGCTTTAAAAACTCCAGATCATCCTCACCGAATGACGTGAACGAACCAATTTCCAGAAGTCCGATCAGGTTATTGTTGTGCAGAAGCGGAAGTGCAACAATATGAGCCGGTTCAGATTCTCCAAGACCGGAACTGATCCGGAGATAGTCTGGCGGTGCATCCTGCAGGGTGATCATCCTTCTCTCCAGCGCCGCCTGACCGGCCAGCCCTTCTCCCAAGGCAATCCGCTCGATCTGACGCTTACGCTGCGTCAGGGCATAACTGGCCGCAATTGTCAGGCTTGACTCGATTTCGTTATAAACATACAGAACCCCCACACCGGCTCCAAGGTATTCGGTCAGAAATTCAAGGGCCTGCTCCGATAGATCCTTAGTGGATTTATCACCTCTCAATATTGCATTGAATTCGTTCTGCCCGTTTTTAAACCAGGCTTGCAAAGCATCCCGCTGACGACTGTGGCGCAGTGAATTTGTCATTTCAGCAAATGCCTGATCCAGCAGATACTGAACCTCGCTCATTTCCACCACCGCCTTAAGCAGTGAGCCGGCCTCATCGCGGCTGATATGATCAGTATCCAGTTGTAATGGCTCTGTAACTATCAACTCCTTGTCAAGGTCACCGCCGGCAATAGATTCAACCAGACGGGTCTTCTCCTGATTACCCTGCTGTTGTAAGCGCACGGCATCATGGGCTACACGCAAAGGAAACGCGATACTCCTGATCATGAGAACCGTCATTATGACAGAAACAAAAATAGCGCCGAATAACAAGGCGGACATCCAGAAAACCAGCTCTGAAAAAGACTGGTTGCTCTGTTCAAAATGCGACCCGGCTTCATCAGCGTTAAACTGGGTAAGCTTGCTGACTAACGCTTCCAGGATGCTAAAGTGCTCAAATATCTGTTCGTTTTCAACGTGCATCTCATCATACTTGGCGCCGGTATCGGCTTTGAGCTTCAATTTTGCAGTTACTTCCAGATAAACCTGGAAAGCGATGACCACCTCGTTCAGCATCCTGCGCTCTTCCGGCAGCAGAGGAAACTTTCCGAATCGATCCAGAGCCTCCTTTATCTGCTGTACTTCATGGTCAAGTTTTGATGTCAGTTCAATGCGATGCTGCGATTGATATTCCGCCAGATACCGCAGAAAATGCCGACGATGCTGCTGGATATGCCGGCCGATCTCGTTAGTTACAGTCATGGATGGTATCAGGTTGTCGTGAATATCATTCATTTTTGCTTTTATCTCGTACATGCCCTTGATGCCGAAAAATCCGACCAGACAACAGCAGACAATTGCAACGGAGAATGCAAAGATCAGTTTGTTCTTGATTTTAAGATCGGAATATAGATTCATCTTTCAGCTCCTGTTGTTTTAAACAGGGTTCAAGGTGCAAGCCTTGCTTCCCCTTGCCCCTTGACCCTTTTTTCAGCCTACAACCACCCGGTTACGTCCTTCATTTTTTGCGCGGTACATGGCATCATCAGTCCGCTTGATAAGTGAATCATAATCCTCGCCGCTTTGAAGCTGAGCGACCCCGAAACTGGCAGTAAGCGCGTTCCTGGCAGAAAAATGCTTTCTGCACGCTACCCGTATCCGTTCTGCAAGAGCCATAGCAGCTTCACATGCGGTGTGAGGGAGAATAACTATGAACTCTTCTCCGCCCCAGCGTGCTGCAAAATCCTCTGTCCGGATCAATTCACGCAACAGGTCCGCAAACGCCTTCAGAACATTGTCTCCTTCAATATGTCCATACGTATCATTCACATCCTTGAAATGATCCAGATCAATCATGATCAGGGAGAGTGGGTAGTTGTGACGCTTGGCAGCGCTGAGTGCCGAAGTCATGAGCTCTTCGAAGTGCCTGCGATTAGAGAGATTGGTCAGGTCATCGGTGGCCGCCAGGCGCGAAATAGTCTCATTAGCCTTTTTAAGCTCGGCTGTACGTTCATCAACAATCTGCTCCAAATTGCTGTAGAATTTCTCAATTACCTTGCGCTGCAGGTACAATTCTCTGAATACCTTGACTTTGCTGCGCAGAATAACAGGCTCAAATGGTTTCATCAGGTAATCGACCGCGCCGGTTTCATAACCTTCTATCTGATCAAGCAGGTCCTTCATTCCTGCAGTCACGAAGATTATCGGGAAGTGATCAGTCTTGGGATTGGACCGGATCAGGCGTGCGACTTCAAAGCCGTTCATGCCGGGCATCTGCACGTCCAGAAGAATCAGGGCAAAATCATACTTGAGTGAAAGACGCAGGGCATCATTGCCGGATCCGGCTGTTATTATGTCTAGCTCCAAATCGGAAATGACAGCTTCCAGAGCCAGGACGTTCTGTGGAAGATCATCAACGATAAGTATTGGCACTTTTTCGGACATTAATCTTCCCTTGTAGATTCAAGAATGAAAAACCGGCGGGAATTTCGTAATGTTATTACTGCTGGGTTTCCATGATATGGCTGAATCTCTCTTCCAGTGCCATAAAAGCCCTGATAACTTCCGGATCGAAATGAGTGCCATCCTCTTCCAGAAGCATTCTCTTGACGGTTTCATGATCAAGACCCTTCCTGTAGCATCGGTTTGAACGAAGGGCATCGTAGCAGTCGGCTACCGCCATGATCCTGGCAGAAAGCGGAATGTTCCTGCCGACCAGACCGTCCGGATATCCTTTGCCGTCCCAGCGTTCATGATGATACAGGGCAATCTCGATTCCCATGCCGATAAACGGGTTGTCAGCATATTTGTTAAATACGGTCTGCATGTTTTCGGCACCGATAACAGTGTGGGATTTCATTATCTCAAATTCCTCCGGGCTCAGCTTGCCGGGCTTCAGGAGAATGCTGTCCGGAACAGCTACTTTGCCTATATCGTGCAGAGGGGAAGCATGCTGGATGCAGCTTATAAAATCATTAGAAATGCTGTCAGAATAAGGGGAATCCTCAGCCAGCTGCTGCGCCAGAAGTTCGCAGTAATCGCGTACCCGCTCCAGATGGGCACCGGTATCATCATCGCGCTGTTCAGCCAGCTTTGCCAGGGCAAATATTGTAGCCTGCTGGGCCTCAGAGACCTCACGAACCTTATGCTCAACCAGCTTCTGATATGCCAGTTTATTGCGAAGAGCACTCAGACTGAGATGCGTTTTGACTCTGGCATGGACCTCTTCGGGGTGAAATGGTTTGGTGATATAATCAACCCCTCCGATCATGAATCCTTTGATCTTATCCTCCATTGAGTTCATGCCGCTCATAAAAATAATCGGTATATCTTTAAGGTTCAGATCCTGCTTAAGCCTCTCGCAGACTTCGAAACCGTCCATCTCCGGCATGGCAATGTCCAGCAGTATAAGATCCGGAATTTCTTTACGGACCGCTTCCAGCGCCTCTGCCCCGTTATTGAACGGAAATACCTTGCAGCCATGGCTCTGAAGCATGCTTACCAGCATGGCAAGAACATATTCATCATCCTCAACGACAACGATATGGGCTTTATCATGCTGAAAGAGAAGCTCTAATGATCCATTCATATCGTTTTCTCGACCCCAATATATTGATCAATCATTTTCGTCATTAAATCACGTAATTCCTCTGGCTTATAAGGTTTCTTTATAAATCTGGCAAACTCGTCGTTCTTTAAAACATCAGCTACTGAATCAATTCCGTAGCCGCTGCAGACAATAACCGGGACAGACGCATCGATACTGCGAAGTTCATGATAGGCCTCCACACCACCCATCACCGGCATGATCAGATCAAGGAGCACAAGATCGATACGGTTCTTCTGCTCACGGAAAATGTCAAGCGCCTCGCGACCGTTTTGAGCCGTTAATGTAGAAAAACCGAGGGTTTCCAGCAGTAACACACCCATGCTGCGCAGGGTTTGTTCATCCTCGACAAAAAGGATTGTGCCGCCGCTCTTGTCAGACGGTAACACTTCAATATGAGAGGTCACAGGATCATCATGTAATTCGTGCAGCGGAAAAAGTACTTTAAAAGTTGTGCCTGTACCCGGTATGCTTGATAGCAGCATGGCACCATCATGCGATGAAATAATTCCGTGTATGGCCGACAGACCCAACCCACGACCGGTGAACTTGGTTGTGAAAAACGGATCAAAGATCCGCTTCTGCGTCTCTTCGTCCATTCCTATGCCAGTATCGGTTACCTCAATACAGGCGTATCTGCCGGCCTGGATATGTGTGCCGAAAACATCCACCAATACATTTTCAGTCGGTATGTTCTCCTCTGTCAGAATGATTCTTACCAGGCCACTGACATCACCGACCGCTTCGGCTGCATTAATTATGAGATTCATGACGATCTGCTGGATCTGACCGATGTCGCCAATAATCATTGGAACATCGTTCTCCAGAACCAGCTCTATAGCAACATTCTTGTTAATGGCCGCCTGCAGCATCTTGACAACTTCATTGATCAGATGGTCCAGCTTGACATGCGTCTGCACCAGAGGACTTTTCCCGGCATAGATCAATATCTGTCGACACAACTCGGCAGCACGGTTGGCAGCATTTTCGATCGGCTGAAAGTAAAGATCGTATGACTTCTCGAATTCAGCCTCTTCTTTTGCAAGAAAGCAATGCCCCAGTATAACCGTCAGAATATTGTTGAAGTCGTGGGCTATTCCGCCGGCCAGTACTCCCAGGCTCTCCAGTTTCTGGGTGTGATGCAGCTGCAGTTCAAGCTTTTGTCTCTCTTCTTCAGCCCGTTTCTGCATGGTAACATCACGTCCAACAATAACCATACCTTTACGATTTCCATTATTTTCAATAAGCGGCACTTTGATTACGTCAAAATCCCGATATTTGCCGTCTCCAGAAGGTATACGCTCCTGGGTAAACAGTTGTCCTTTATGTTTCCAGGCCAGTTCATCACTTTCGATACAGCACTGTAACGCATCTGCTGCAGCCGGCTGCAGAAGTTTGAGCTCTGTTTCATTTTTCCCATGCCATGTCAGACCGCTGAGGCCGAACAGCTCCAGTGCAACCTTGTTCGCTACCAGCCAACGGCTCTCTTCATCTTTCAGAAAAACTGCATCCGGCAACGCCTCGATTAGAGTTGAAAGCTGATGTTTGCTCAGACCCAGCGCATCTTCCGCCCGCTTGCGCTCGCTGATATCCTGAGTTACGGCGAGGTGTAATATCTGATCCCGGATCTGCATTGGTACGGCATGGGTTTCCACCCAGCAGCGACCTCCTTTCAGTCCGAGTATTTCGTATTTCATATGCATTGTTTCGCCTGACATAACCCGCTTGAGCAGGTCGGCATATGCTGTGCGATGCTCCGGAGCAATCAGCTCCAATACCGGTTGTCCAATCACCTGTTCCTGTGAGTCAGCTTCAACCATCGCCAGTCCGGCGGGATTCATCTGCAGCAGCAGCCCCTGTTCATCAATAACCTTGATGCATTCCGGTTCGTTACTGATAATAGAGCGCAGGTAGGATTCACTTTCAGCCAGTCTGGCTTCAGCAAGTTTGCGTTCGGTAATATCGCGATGAAAACACTGTATATAAGTTTTGCCACCGGTAAAGATCAGGCCGGCTGACACCTCAAGCGGGAAGAGATGGCCATCCTTATGATAATGTTCCACCTCGAAAGTCAAAGATTCTCCCGCCATCAGGCGTTGCATTCTCTCTGGAATCTTCCGGGCGGTTTCGGGTGCATCAAGATCTTTCAAATTCATATTCAGCATTTCCGAAACAGTATAGCCGTGCATTCTGGCAAAAGACTCGTTCAATTCAATGATATTGCCATCAGTGGTGATAATAAAAATCCCGTCACCGGCACGCGTAAACAGAGACCGGTAGAGATTTTCTGCTTCCACCAGCTTGTTACGCTCGTCACGCAACAGTATCAGAACAGCCTGGATTTTCCGACTCCCGAACCAGATAAACCCAAAACCGAACAGCAGTGTGACAAAATGAATTACTGCTTCTTTTCTCAGTTCGCGGTTCATAACTTTCATTATCGGGAGCAGTGGCAGAGTCACACTGATACCACCGCGGTTATCACCTTCTTTATATCCCTGTGCGGCATGACATTTTAGGCAGGGCTTTTCAGTAAACAACGGACGCATGAAACGCAGGTAGGGCTGTCCGTTGATCAGTACCGACTCAAGAACTTCTTTTTCCCCCTTCTCAAAGAGCTTGAGAGCATTGGTCTCCCAGGGATCAGGAGCATTTTCCGGACGAAGCGGATTAAGACTGGTTATGTGGCCTTGAGCATTTTGTTCCTGTTCACGCGCCAGTTCAAAAATCTGGCGATTCATGTAGGCCGGGTTCATCAATGTGAGGCGTCTGCCGGAAGGGGTGCTAATATCGCGTTCAGGTATTGTAGAAAGATTTGGATTGGCGGGTGTGTCTGCGGTTTCCGGCACATAGACACCGCCATGACGGGATGCCCAGCGCCGGAAAAGCAGATCCTTTTCAAATGATGCCAGTGCCATGTTATGGCTGATTTCATGGACAGCCTGGCGATTCTCCAAAACATAGACAATATAAAGGCTGAAAATCAGAACAGCCCATAACAGGTAGCAGACCACTGCATATTTTCGGATTCTTGAGACTTCATCTGCCTGCTGCTGGGAAGCTTCACCGTCCGGTTTCATCTCTTCACCTCAAAACAACCAAATCAAATCGTAATTGTCTGCCCGGGACGCAACCGTTTCTGCTGGTCTTTGACCGGACTGCTGATTGAAGCGGTCAGCAGGTAGAAATACAGGGCAATCAGGCCCGATATAATCAGAAAAGTCGGCAGAACACGAACTGATTCATCCCGTTTTTGGGATGACAGCACAAAGCCGAAAGCAGCAAGGATAACGCCGTAACTGCCTATTGCTGCTGCCCAGAAAATTCCCAGACTGTAAATGCGACTCTCGGCAGCAACTGACAAAGTAAAAATATCGGAAAGATCACCATGGAAAAAACTTGCCAGTATTATCAGTATCAAAGCCGCCATAACCAGTCGCATGCCGTTTCTGACTGTACGTTTACGCATGGCGCCATCCTGAAGCTATTTCAATCAGACACACCATGAAACGTCACCCAGACCGGGACGTAAAACCACCGGTTCGTCATTGATCAAGCTCACAACAGAGCTGACATCAGTCGAGAGTATGCCACCATCAATCACGAAATCAAGCTGCTTTCCAAAGGTTTCCGAAATAATCCAGGGATCTCCGACAGGATCTTCACCAGAAAGATTTGCGCTGGTTGTTATAAGCGGGTTTCCGAGTGCTGAGACCAGATCGATGCAGATTCGGTTGTCAGGAATCCTGATGCCGACCGTCTTCTGACGGGTCAGAAGCAGGTCCGGCACCTCTCGTGTCGCTTCCAGAACAAATGTGTATGGGCCCGGAAGGTGACGTTTAAGAATTTTGAAGGCGGTGTTGCTTACTCTGGCATAGTTCGAAACTTCGGAAAGTGATGAGCAGATGAACGAGAAAGGTTTTGAGCGTTCGCGGATTTTTATTTGATAAATACGCTCAATGCTTTTTTTACGAAGGATCGAGCAGCCGATCCCATAGGTCGTGTCAGTTGGATAGGCTATAATGCCGCCCTCTTTCAAACATTCGGCAATCTTTGAAATAATTCGCGTCTGTGGATGATCGGGATGAATTTCAAGAATCATGATCAGGTTCCGGCTCTTCATCAGGATCTGATGGTCCGATTTCAAGCAGATTTTCAGCCGCATCATGCGGTATTTCCTGGACATCTCGAAGCTTGCGCTCAATAACGCGGGTCCGGGTGGCTGCCTGGTCAATGTGATTGCCAGCCTCCAGGAGTTTTTTCCTGGTTTTTTCCAGTACAATGCCGAATTTAGAGAACTCGGTGCGAACCGCCCCCAGCAGGGTCCAGACTTCGGCGGAGCGCTTTTCAATAGCCAGTGTTCTAAAACCCATCTGCAGACTGTTCAGCAGCGCCGCCAGAGTGGTCGGGCCGGCAACCATGACCTTGTATTCCCGCTGCAGCACGTCGAAAAGCCCTGGTAAACGCAATACCTCGGCGTAGAGCCCCTCGGTCGGCAGAAACATTACTCCGAAATCGGTGGTGTGCGGAGGATCAAGATATTTGTCGCGGATATTTTTGGCCATTTCACGCACAGCCCGGTCCAGGAGACGCGAGGCCTCGACCGCCGCCGGAATATCCCCAAGTTCCTGCGCTTCGACAAGACGCAGATAATCCTCCTGCGGAAATTTTGCATCCAGCGGCAGCCAGACCAATCCCTCAATGGTTCCGTCACGTCCCGGCAGCCTGAGAGCAAACTCAACCCTCTGTCCGCTGCCATGTCTTGTTTCAACATTCGAATCATACTGACCGGGCGAGAGAATCTGTTCCAGAAGACTGGCCAACTGAACCTCACCGAAGGTGCCACGGGTCTTCACATTGGTCAGAACTTTTTTCAGGTCGCCGACACCGATGGCCAGAGACTGCATTTCGCCCAGACCGCGCTGGACAAGTTCCAGTCGTTCACTGACCAGCTTGAAGGATTCTCCCAGACGCTTTTCAAGGGTGTCATGAAGCTTTTCATCCACCGTGGCCCGCATCTGTTCGAGTTTTTTGGCATTATCCTCCTGAATCAGCCGCAGACGGGCGTCAACACCTTCGCGCAGCTTGTCCAGCCGGGATTCATTGCTGGCTGTCAGTTCCTTTAGCTGGGAGGCAAACAGCTCCAGCTGATTCTTCTGCAGACCGGCTATTTCACTCATCCGTTTCAGCAGTGAATCTCCCAGAACCGTCATGCTGGCGGTCATCTCTTCGCGGGACTGGCGCACACCGGTCAGAAGCTCCTCCCGGCCCCGGGCAAACTCATCACGCAGAAAACGCTCATGCCTTTCAAATGCCTTTTCAAGAGAATCAATTTTTACATGCAGCTCAGATGATTCCGAAGCGCTGCCCTTTAGTCTGAAATACAGAAGACAGAGCAGGCTGAAACAGGCCAGCAGAACAGTTATGATGATATAGGCAAGTAACGGGGACATCCGTATCAGCTGTTCCTTTCCGAAAGACAACGTGAAAGTACTGCAAACTCCTGCAGCGAAAGCGTCTCGCCACGCCGGCTGCCATCAATTGAACAGGCCTGCAGCAGCTCGGACAGATCAATATCTCTGAGGCATTCCGCCGATTTGAGACAGTTGGCGAGCGTTTTTCTGCGCATGGAAAATGCGCTTTTTACGACATTTCTGAATATCTCCTCGCTGCCGACATCAACCCGGGGAGCGGATAGTGCCGAAAACGTCAATACCGCCGAGTCAACCTTGGGACAGGGATGAAAACAGCCGGGCGGTACAACAAACTCCCTTTTTATATCAAACCATAAACCGAGTAATACGGTGGTAACACCGTAGGCCGAACAGTCCGGTACCGAGGCAAGACGGTCCCCCACCTCTTTCTGAAGCATCAGCGTCATCCGGGACAGTCTGTCATGAACCTTGAGGAGCCGGAACAGCACTTCGGTTGAGATGTTATAGGGGAGATTGGCCACCACTTTCCATTTTTCAGGCGATCCGGAAAGAATGTCAGTCAGATCAACCTTCAGCACATCGGCATCAATAACAGTTACCCGCTCATTGTCCTTGAAACAGTTGCGGTGCCAGTCCGCCAGGGCATGGTCGAACTCTATCAGAACCAGCCGTCCGGCCCGCTCTGCCAGCTGAGCGGTCAGAGCCCCGCGCCCGGGTCCGATCTCAAGCACTGCGTCATCCGGCTGAATGTCAGCAGACCGGACAATTTTTTCTATAACATTCTGATCAACCAGAAAATTCTGGCCGAGGGATTTAAGCGGGCGACGGGATGAACTCACGGCAGCATGCCTTTGATACTGTCCATATCCCAGGTGGCGGTTACATCCTGAGTCATTGGAGAAAAAATCCCGTTGGAGAGATAATAATCTCCCGGCACCGCCATCATTGCCGCGTTATCACCGCAAAGTGATGGCTGTGGAATAGAAAGCCCGATCTTCAGCTTGCGGCAGAGATCCGACATATGCTGCCGCAAGCCGCTGTTACAGGCCACACCGCCGGCAACAACCAGATGAAGTGCCCCGGTCTGGCGAATGGCAGCTTCAGTTTTGGAGACCAGGACATCACATACCGCCTGCTGAAATGAAGCACACAGGTCGCTGGCTTCCTGGCCTGGGATTGACACCGGATTTTTGGCAACATACTGGAGCAGCGCTGTTTTGAGGCCGCTGAAGCTGAAATTCAAGGTACCGTCATGCAGTAACGGCCTTGGAAGTCTTACCGATTCAGGCTGTCCGGAACCGGCCAACCGGTCAATCAGAGCACCTCCCGGATATGGCATCCCCATAATCTTGGCAGACTTGTCATAGGCTTCGCCGGCGGCATCGTCAATGGTTCTGCCGAGCGTTGTATAACGTCCGAAACCCTCGACCTGGTAGAGATGGGTATGACCGCCTGAAACAACCAGTGCCAGAAAGGGAAACGGTACCGGCTCTTCAAGAAAAGACGCAAAAATGTGCCCCTCGATATGATGAACACCAACAAAGGGAATACGCTGCGCAGCAGCAATGGCCTTGGCAACTGAAAACCCTACCAGCAGGGCGCCCGAAAGTCCCGGTCCGCGGGTTACGGCAACACCTTCAATATCATTAAAACCGTGACCTGAATCCTGCAGGGCCTGACTTACGACCGGACAGATCATTTCAAGATGTTTGCGGGAGGCTATTTCGGGGACAACTCCACCGTATTCGGCGTGGATGGCAACCTGCGAAGAGATAACCGACGATAAAATTTCACGGCCGTCTCGCACGACAGCGGCAGCGGTTTCATCACAGGAAGTTTCAATGGAGAGTACAATCATAGAATCTCAGGACTTTACCACAAGACACAGAGGCACGGAGAAAATCAAAAGATAAGAAAACAAATTCTGTAACTTGAAAAGTCGCACCTAAAATCTTTTCATCAGAACAGAAATGACATTCCCTCTGTGTCTCCGTGCCTCCGGTGGATTTTAAATTATCATAAGAGATTTGCTGCCAGCTCTGCCAGCTCTGACCGCTCACCCTTGGTCAGCGTGACATGGGCCGCAATCCGCTCGCCCTTGAACTTTTCAACCAGATAAGTCAAGCCGTTGCTGGAAGAATCCACGTAGGGATTGTCAATCTGGTACGGATCACCGGTCAGTACGATCTTGGTACCCTCTCCCACTCTGGTGACAATGGCTTTGATTTCGTGCGGGGAAAGGTTCTGGGCTTCGTCCACGAACAGATACTGGTTGGGGATAGAGCGGCCCCGGATGTATGTCAGAGGTTCAATGTCGAGAAGTCCCATTGCCATCAACTCTTTGTATCCTTTACTATGGCGTTTTTCAGATTCGTGGCCGGAGATCAGCAACTCCACATTATCGAAAATCGGCTGCATCCAGGGGGTCAGTTTTTCCTCGATGTCACCAGGCAGAAAACCGAGGTCTTTGCCCATCGGAAAAACCGGCCTGGAGACAAGCAGGCGGTTATATACGTTCTCCTCGGCAGTTTTGTGCAGACCGGCTGCAATCGCCAGCAGAGTCTTGCCGGTACCGGCCTTGCCCACGAGCGTAACCAGCTTGATTGTATCATCCATCAGGACATCAAGAGCAAAGGACTGCTCACGGTTACGGGGGTAAAGACTCCAGATCCCCTCTTTGGGCACTTTGCGAACCGGAACGATACGGGTGTTGGCCGGGTCATTGCGGCAGATGGCGGTATGAGAGGGATTGGCGCTGTCCACAATCGTGATGAATTCATTGGGAGCCAGCTCTGTAGGAGCCTCAAGCCATCCCTGACCATAAAAACGGTCAACCGCGTCAGGGGGCACTACAACGCTGCGCGTCCCGGAATACAGATCCTGAATATCAACTTTGTCCGACTCGTAATCCTCGGCAATCATGCCGATTGCATCGGCTTTGATACGCAGGTTAGTGTCCTTGGTCACAAAGATGGCCTGCATGTCTTGGAAACGATCTCTGATATCCTGGGCAACCGCCAGTATTCTGTTGTCACCGTTGTCAACCCGCAGATCAACCGGCAGATTTTTCATATATTTCTCGGTGAACAACTCAACCCGCAGGGTCCCCCCCTCTGGCATCGGAATACCGACCGCCAGAGAACCTTTCCCGCGCATCGCATCCAGTATGCGTGAAACCATACGGGCGTTCCGACCGGTCTCATTCATATCCTTTTTAAATCGATCAACCTCTTCAATAACCGTGATCGGGATAATAATGTTGTTGTCTTCAAATTTGAAAATTGACTGGGGATCGTGCAGAAGTACGTTGGTATCCAGAATAAAATTCTTCACGCGTGGCCTTTCCGAATAAGTAAGTGGTAGTTTAATACAGTGAATTGATGAAACTATTTTTCTATGATTGTTACGGTTATGCCTTCAAGCTTGCCGAGTAGCTTGATCCAGACCGGGCGCTTGCGATACATCGCGTCAAGCACGACCTCACCATCCTTGTTGATTGCCGAGAGCACGCTTTCGGGAGAATCGTTAATGGTAAAATAGGTGTAGATACCGGTTTTATAGAGCTGTTCTTTGGTAAACGGCTTTTCTGGCGGCAGCGAGCAGGCGGTACAGACAAGCAGAGTCAACAGCAATGCCGGAAATAGTTTCATCTGGTAACTCCTTCAGGTATGAGCTTCATGTATGGCATCCGGAAAGATCGCGTCACAGCGATTCCCTTATTTTCGCGACGCATTGTACAACGGCATCAGCAAAAAATGCAATCTCTTCCCGGGTGGTGAACCACCCGGGACTTACCCTGAGTGTGCCGTCCGGAAGCGTCCCGAGTGTGCGGTGGGCCTGCGGAGCACAATGAAGCCCGGAGCGTACAGCAACATCAAAACCCTGATCAAGCTCGACCGCCAGAAGTGACGGGTCAATACCTGAAATTGAGAATGTCAGAACCGGCCCCCTGAGCGCACTGTCTTCAGGTCCATGAATTGTCAGACCAGGCATAGATATCAGATGAAGCCGCGCTTCTTCCAGCAGTATCCGTTCATGCTCTAATATTGTTCCGACGCCGGTTTCAAGGATAAACTCCACGCCCGCCTTCAAGCCGGCAATGCCGGGCAGATTGTGCGTGCCGGCTTCGAAGCCGTCCGGTATTGTCACGGGTTGTTCCTCGGAAGTTGACTCGGTACCGGTTCCTCCTTCAATAATCGGTCTCAGGCCGACTCCTGGCGCAACATACAGAAAACCGGTGCCAGGGGGACCCAGTAGCCCCTTATGTCCGGGCGCTGCCAACAGGTCGATACCGGTGGACGCAACATCGATATCCATGCAGCCGGCAGATTGGGCGGCGTCAAGCAGAAACAGGGCACCAGCCCTGTGGCAATGATCTGCAATCCGCTCAATCGGCTGAATAGCCCCACAGACATTCGAAACATGACCTATTGCTATCATACGGGTGTTATCCCTCACGGCCGATCTGATGGAGTCAGGATCGACAATGCCGTCCGGAGCGGCCTGAACAAACGTCACTTCAACACCCTCGCGGCTCATAGCATGTAAAGGGCGCACAAGTGAGTTATGCTCCATGGATGTCGTTATGACATGATCACCGCGTGCAAGCGTCCCGTGCAGTGCCAGGTTAAGAGCGGCAGTTGCATTGTGTGTGAAAATAATTCGCGATGAGTCGCGGATTGAAAACAGCCTGGACAGAACCTCACGGGTCTGGAACATAATCCTGGCCGCTTCCAGCGAGCGGCGGTGCCCGCCCCTTCCAGGCGAAGCTCCGATATGCTGCATAGCCTGAAGAACCGCCCTGTAAACCGATTCCGGCTTAGGAAAGGAGGTGGCTGCATTATCCAGATAGATCGACATTACAACACCCTTTATTACTTCTGGAACAGGCAGATCATCAAGGCATCAAGGCTGGTTTTTCATTCAGCCATGGAAATACCTGAACAGTGCCGGAATTGGGGTCATGATTTTTGTCATGGATTTTTTGGGAAATAGCCGAATGATCGTCAGTTCCCCACCAGTTAAGAATGGCAGTTATATCGCTACGGCCAGCGTTGTTAAGATTAAAGCCTTTGTTGGCCGAAAATGAATTTCCCAAAACCAGTGACCGGTTGTCATCCAGGCGGATTGCGTCACTGCCGTTATCAACAAACTGGCAGCGCTGAATCTTCATCCGGGCCCCAGAGAGGTGGAGCGCCGTACCAAGGTTGCGATTAAAGCGGGTGGCCTGAAACTGCCCCTCCCCACCTTTTATGCCTGCACCAGTGCCATTTTGAGATATCTCTCCCGATGACATTTTTACCCGGCTCTGATCGGCAAAAAGGCCATGCTGTTCGTTTCCATTAATTCTGGATGATGCTATTCCCACGGCAGACCTGATCGCCACAAAACCGCGCCGGCAGGCCGTAATGCTGGCATCCTTCACATCAAACTCGCTGTCATTGGCTTCAATCCCGGTTTCAGACTCTGATACAGCACCGCCGGTCATCTGCACAACAGAATCATGAGCGCGCAGAGCGGTAATAGATTTTGTGATGGTGACCATTTTCAGATTGATTGATGAAAAACGTGCGTCTACGCCGGAATCGGCAAATTCGATACGGCAGTGCTCCAGAATATTGCGTTTTTCGGTGGAAACAAAGAAGATCCCGCCCCAGTCACCACGATCTGCTGACGGTTTTTCTGATGTAAACAGAACCGGACGGGCAGCGCTTCCCAGCGCCTGTATACGCCCCTGTACCACCAGACGGGATGAAGCGGCGGGTAAGGATGATCCGGAAAATCGGACAACTGTGCCCGGCTCCAGCCTGAGGGTAGCCTGTGGAGCTACCACAACGAATCCTCTAACGAGGACCGTTCCGCGCCAGGTCACATCCTCACTGATAACGGCTCTGTCATAAACCGTGGCGGCTTTATCATGTGTGGAGCGGCTGCTGTTAGGCTCAGCGGCAGACAGCAGACCGGCACAGAGCGTCAGTATCATGATCTGCAGATGTATCAGACAGCAAAAAGCACGTTTCACGCGGCAGCTCCACTCGAAATAGCGTAATTCTCTAACATAAATCGCCTGCACTGTAAATCCAATGTTGTCCTCTCATTAAAAACCCTCCTGAAATGCGGGAAAATACCGGTTTTTGTGTTGTTTCAATGCCTTAGATTATACATAAAAATATCTGTTGACAGCACATATATGTTGTGGTTATTTTCCAGACCTCCACAAAATGTTGTGGTAGTGCATTTCCTTAATCAAATCATCCAAGCCTGCAATATTGTATATTTATTAAACCAAGGAGAGTGCCAATGAAGAAAGAGACCCCGAAGAACAGCATCCCCGGATTGACTAAAAATGCTGCCACCGTACTTGAAAAACGCTACCTCCGCCGGGATATAAACGGAAAAGTTCTTGAGACTCCGGCCGATATGTTCCGCAGGGTGGCTGACACCATCGCCGCTCCGGATAAAAAGTTTGACAAAAAAGCTGATGTCAGTGCTCTGTCGGATACTTTCTTCAAAATGATGACCAATTTTGAATTTCTGCCTAACTCTCCTACCCTTATGAATGCCGGACGGCCGCTGGGCCAGCTCTCGGCCTGCTTTGTCCTGCCGGTGGGAGACTCGATGGAGGAAATATTTGACGCCGTAAAATTTACAGCTCTGATCCATAAATCCGGCGGCGGCACCGGTTTTTCGTTTTCTCGCCTGCGCCCAGCCAATGACGTCGTCAGCTCTACGACCGGTATCTCCAGCGGGCCGCTCTCTTTCATGCGGGTCTTTGACGTTGCCACCGAAACCATCAAACAGGGCGGTACCAGACGGGGCGCCAACATGGCTATTCTGCGGGTCGACCACCCCAACATCATGGATTTCATTATGTGCAAGGCCGATCAGAAGCAGCTTAACAATTTCAATATATCCGTCGGCATGACTGAAAAGTTCATGCAGGCTGTCGAGCGCGACGAAGAGTATAACCTGATTAACCCGCGTGACAAAAAAGTCTGCGGAAGCCTGAATGCCCGCAAGGTTTTTCAGCGGATCGTTAAACAGGCCTGGGAAAACGGTGAGCCTGGCATCATTTTTCTGGACCGCCTTAACCGTGACAACCCGACCCCTCATATCGGCGAGATTGAATCTACCAATCCATGCGGTGAGCAGCCGCTGCTTCCTTACGAATCCTGCAATCTCGGCTCCATCAATCTGGGTAAGTTTGTAAAAGACGACTCCATCGACTGGAAAAAATTGCGTGAGACCGTTCACAATGCGGTCCACTTTCTGGACAACGTCATTGAAGCCAACAACTACCCGCTCAAGCAGATCCACGACATGACGCACGCCAACCGCAAGATCGGTCTGGGGGTCATGGGCTGGGCCGACATGCTGATCATGCTTGGTATCGCCTACAGCTCCGAAGAAGGTGTCAAGCTGGGTAAGAAGGTTATGAAGTTCATTAATGACGAAGGACACCTTGCATCCCGGGAACTTGGTAAAAAACGCGGTTCGTTCCCCAATTTCAAAGGCTCCACCTTTGATAAAAAGGGCGCACCGCCGCAAAGGAATTCAACCGTTACCACCATTGCCCCGACCGGCACAATCTCGATCATCGCCAATGCGTCGTCAGGTGTGGAGCCGCTCTTCGCCGTATCCTACATCCGTACCGTCATGGACAAGAATGTTCTGGTGGAAGTCAATCCGATGTTCGAGAAAATCGCCAAAGAGCGCGGCTTCTACTCTGAGGACCTTATGAAGCTGATCGCCGAACATGGTACCGTTCACGATATTCCGGAAGTCCCGGCCGACGTGCGTGACATTTTCGTCACTGCACATGACATATCGCCGGAAGACCATATCCAGATGCAGGCCGCCTACCAGCTTTATACCGATAATGCCGTCTCCAAAACCGTGAACTTCCCCAACACAGCCACCATCGACGATGTTGAAAAAGTCTACATGCTGGCCTACGAATCAGGCTGCAAGGGCGTCACCATCTACCGTGACGGTTCCCGCGACGAGCAGGTGCTCTCGACCGGCAAGAAAGAGGAGCAGGCCGCCGTCGCCGCCACTCCGGTGGAAGAGGACAAAAAGGCTGTCAAGCGTGAACGCCCCAAAGCGCTCAAGGGACAGACGCACCAGATGCAGACCGGATGCGGACCTT
>CAZUGI010000024.1:0-29882 GCA_964619855.1 uncultured Geobacter sp.
AACCGCCGACCCCTAGCGTGTCGAGCTAGTGCTCTACCCCTGAGCTACGCGCCTGCATCAATAAAGCTGTGGAGTAATATCAACTTACGTTGTGGATGTCAAGGGGATTTTGCTTCTTTTTCAAGCCTGGCCACGTTCTCGACATGCACCGTCTGGGGAAACATGTCCACCGGCTGGATCTCGCGGCAAACGTAGCCAAGATTTTTTAGCACAACCAGATCGCGCGCTAAGCTGGCAGGAGAGCACGATACGTAGATAATCGCACGGGCTGAAAGTGCCGCTACCCGCTCCAGTACATTCCGGTCACATCCCTTGCGCGGAGGATTAAGCACCGCTACATCCACCTTATGGCACTCAGCAGCCATTTCTTCCAGCAATTCGGCAGCATCACCGGCTTCAAAGCGGCAATTATTAATTTTATTGATCTTTGCATTCAGGCGGGCATCCGCCACCGCTTCTTCAACCACCTCAACCCCGACAACTTCACCGGCCTGTTCTGCCAGAAACAGGGCGATGCCGCCGATTCCGCAGTATAGATCCAGAACCACCTCTGATCCGTTAAGTCCGGCCCATTCACGGACCTTATTGTAAATCAGATTGGCTCCACTGTTGTTTATCTGAAAAAAGGAGCGTGGCGAGATTCTAAAAGAGAGTTCCCCGACCTTCTCGGTCAGATGCTGCTTGGGCGTCAGAAAAAAATCTTTCTGCCCCAGAATGACATTCCCTTCTGAGGCGTTTACATTCTGGGCAACCACTTCAATCTCGGGCACCTGTTCCTGCACAAAACGTCCCAGATGATGGATCTCGTTGTACGAGCGTTTGGCGGTGACAAAGACCACCATCGCCTTCTTTTCATGTGCCGAAACCCGCACGACCAGATAACGGAGAAGCCCCATTCTGCTCTGCGGATTGTAGACCGGCACTTTCCCTTTTTTGATCCCTTTTCTGACAGCATCCAGCACCCTGTTGATGAGAGGGTGGTGCAGCGGACATTGTTCCAGATCATACACATCATGACTGGCGCGGCGGTATATTCCGATAAAGGGCTCGGTAAATTTTCCGGCCACGGTCAGCTTGGCGGTGGTACGATAATGAATCAGACTGTTAGGAGAAAGGAGCTGATGAACTGTGATTCCGGAAATTTCCGGAAATTTTGCCAGCTCGGCTAAAATCATGCCGCGCTTCCAGACCTTCTGCTCGGTGTACTTCATGGCAATCAGAGGACATCCGCAACAGTCGGCACTCTCGCCACAGGGGGGATTTTTGCTGCGGAGCGGCGACGGCTGAAGCAGTTTACGGATATGGCAGAAAGCTGTGCCACCGGCAACATGGTCTACCACAACGGATATAACATCGCCAGGCAGGGCGCCGCTGACCCGCAGCGTCATCCCCTCTTCACTGCGGGCAGTTCCATAGCCGTCTTCGTCCAAAGCCGTTATTCTCAATTCAAGAACAGAATTTCGGAGCAAACGGGTAAACGTTTTTTTTGCAGGAATGGCAGCTTCAGGACCTTTCGTTGTTTGACGAGGCTTTGCCGGATTTTTTGGATCTGTATTTCTGGAATTTTTCAAAGCTGATTTTCCTTTAGGTAATCCCGGAACTGCCTGAAGGCCTGGCCCCGGTGACTTATGCTGTTCTTTTCTGCCAGATCCAGTTCCGCCATGGTGCGATTAAAGCCGGCAACCAGAAAAAGAGGGTCGTAACCAAAACCTTCACTCCCCCTGGGAACTGTTAATACTTGTCCGCCCACTCTACCGGCAAAAATGCGCTCAACCCCATTTGGAGTTACAAAAGCCAGCACGCAGACAAAAGCGGCTTGGCGCCTGTCAGACTCAATATTCTTCAACTCTTTCAAAAGCTGTACATTGTTGGCTTCATCCCCGGCACCATCTCCGGCAAAACGCGCGGAATAAACACCGGGACGGCCGTTTAGTGCATCAACCACCAGGCCGGAATCATCGGCCAGAGCGGGTAATCCGGTGAAAAGCGCTGCCTCGCGGGCCTTCTTGAGTGCGTTCTCTTCAAAGGTTACTCCGTCTTCAACAGTATCGGAAAATCCGTCTATATCAGCCGAACAGATGACCGATTCAACCATACCTTCCAAAAGTGCCTGAATCTCTTTTATTTTACCCCGATTGCGTGTTGCAACCACCAACTTCTTCATAAAGACAATGCCTCATGCTGGATTTCAAACAGTCGGCGAATACCTTCCGAGGCCAGTTCACGCATAAGATCCATCTCGGTGGCGGTAAACGGCTCCGCCTCGGCGGTTCCCTGTACCTCGACAAAACGACCGCTGGATGTCATGACAAAATTCATATCCACCTCGGCTGCTGAATCCTCAAGATAATTAAGATCAAGCAGCGCCTCCCCGTTCAATATGCCAACACTAACTGCGGCCACAGCCTCTTTAAGCGGAATTTCAGGCAGTATTCCCTTGTCACGAAGCGTGCTCAAGGCATCAATCAGAGCAACATAAGCCCCGGTTATTGAAGCGGTGCGCGTACCTCCATCGGCCTGGATAACATCGCAGTCAATAGTGACTGACCGCTCGCCTAGTTTTGCCAGATCAGTCACCGCCCGGAGCGAACGACCGATCAGGCGCTGGATTTCCAGGGTACGGCCGGACTGCTTGCCTTTGGCGGCTTCACGGGGCGAACGGGTATGTGTGGCACGAGGCAGCATGGCATACTCAGCCGTCACCCAGCCGCTACCCTTTCCTCTCAAAAATGGCGGCACCGATTCCTCAATCGACGCTGTACACAAAACTTTGGTGTCACCAAATTCAATCAAAACAGAGCCTTCAGCATGCTTTGTAAAGTTGCGAGTAATTTTTACCTGGCGTAAATTTTCAGGGCTACGGCCATCATTTCTGGGCATGATATCTGGGACTCCTGTCGCAAACTTATTGAAAAACCATGCTGTTCATTAACCTGTCACCGGTATTGTGTCAAACAAAAAGGGAACCCTGAATCAGGTTCCCTTGTGTGAGTGACCATTCTAAATTTTTTATTATCCGAGGTGAGTGTTGTTGTTTCTGGCTCTATTAGCCAGGATAGTTGAATCCAGAAGCTCTCCGCAGCAGGTGCATTTCCAGGCGTCAAAGGAACGTACAAAATCATAAAACTTCTCAGCAAACATTCTACCTTTGCAACGTGGACAATGCATATAAACCCTCCCCTGAGGCTGAGATAATTTGTATCGGGGTGTTTACATCATCCGTGCCAATATGTTAAATCGCCAGCACATAAAAAAATAGGTTTATATTTTATTCTTTTTATTCAGACATTTAAAAGTATTTTAACAACTTTTTATACTTGATTTCACCAATACCTTCTACCGCCAACAGGTCTTCTGTCTTCATGTTTCCGCCATTATTTTGACGATATGCAATAATACGCTCCGCCAAAACCTGGCCAACGCCAGGCAGGAGAACAAAATCAGACGTACTCATGGAATTAATATCGAGTGGAATGCCAAGAACTAACTTCTCGCCGACTGGCATCGATCCGAAAGTGATCATGCCGGTTCCGTCAGGTCTTCTTTTAACCTTAAGATCTGCTCCGTTGATTACTGTACACGATCCTGTTTCATTTATAATCTGATTTTTTTTGCACTGTTTGCAACCGCCATATTTATGACGTTTATAGTCAATTCATTGGCGTCAACAGAAAAAACCCCGGAACTGTCAACATCTCCACTCACTCTTACCAGGACTTTATGAGATGAAAAAACGGAAAAAGCCACGGGAGGGGAGCTAATCCCACTCACACGGCTTTTAATAATTACCGGCAGAGAAATAATGACTGCTAGAGCAGTTATTATTAAACGCTGCATTAAATCTGCTCTGGCGACTGTTACTCCTCCGATTTGTGCAACTTGTAATCAATGCTGTCAATCAGTGCCTGATAGGAAGCATCAATAATATTATCGGACACTCCGACCGTACCCCAACGGGAAAGCTTGTCGCCAGACTCAATCAGCACACGGGTTGAAGAGGCGGTACCCTGTCCGGCCGGCAGCACGCGCACTTTATAATCGAGCAGCTTCAACTCCTTAAGCTTGGGATAAAACTTCTCTAAAGCCTTACGGAGGGCGTTATCAAGCGCATTGACAGGTCCATTTCCCTCGGCTGCAGTATGTTCAATTTTACCGCTTACCTTAATTCTGACAGTAGCCTCGGCCATCGGCTTCTGATCTTCACCCCGCTTCTCGTCCAAAACGCGGAAGCCCAGTACGGTAAAGAATTTTCTGTGGGTCCCGAGTGCCCTCTTCATCAACAGCTCAAAAGAAGCCTCGGCACCTTCAAACTGGTATCCGCGATTTTCCATCTCCTTGATATTGTCGAGAATCTCCAATGTAACCGGGTCTTTACTGTCCAGATTAATATTGAATTCCTCGGCCTTAGCAAGAATATTGGAACGTCCGGACAGGTCGGACACGAGTACACGGGTACAGTTACCGACCAGCTCGGGACGCATGTGTTCATACGTCTCGGGATGGCGCTGAATGGCGCTGACATGCACACCGCCCTTATGGGCAAAGGCAGAGTTCCCGACATAGGCCTGATGCTTGTTTGGAGCTAGATTGGCCAGTTCGTAGACGTAACGGGAGACTTCTCTCAGGTGGCGCATCTGCTCATCAGTGATACATTCCCGCTTCATCTTGGCTTTTAAAGCCGGGATAATGGAGCAGAGATTGGCGTTGCCGCATCGCTCACCGAATCCGTTGATTGTGCCCTGAACCTGTACAATGCCTTGCTCAACAGCAATCATGGTATTGGCCACGGCACACTCACCATCATTGTGAGTGTGGATGCCCAGCGGTGTCTTGATCTGCTTTTTGACAGCCTTGATGATTTCCGCAATTTCAAACGGCATGGTGCCGCCGTTAGTGTCACAAAGGACAATGCAGTCCGCCTTGGCCTGTTCAGCCGCCTTGAGCGTCTTGATGGCGTACTCCGGGTTGGCCTTGTAGCCGTCGAAGAAATGTTCGGCATCGTAGAAAACTTCCGGAGCGTGCTTTTTGAGATATTCCAGTGAATCGAAAATCAGCTCCACGTTTTCCTCCAGCGGAATACGCAGCGCCTCACGAACATGAAAATCCCAGGTTTTGCCAAAGATGGTGATTGCATCCGGCTCCGCTTTAACCAGAGTTATGATATTGCTGTCCTTGTCAGGAGTCACCTTGGCCCGGCGCGTTGATCCAAAAGCCGCAATTTTGGCATGGGACAGTTTTTCCTTTTTAATATCCTTGAAGAAGGCTACATCTTTGGGATTGCTCCCCGGCCAACCACCTTCGATATAATGAATACCAAGCTCATCAAGCTTGTGGGCAATGCGAATCTTGTCCTCCATCTGGAATGAGATATCCTCCGCCTGGGTACCATCCCGCAGGGTTGTATCATACAGCTTGACCAGACTCATAACTGACCTCCGACTTTTTGTGTATTACTCCCTGATGCATCTGATACATCACGGCTTGACTTTCCATTGTACCGATTTAACTGAAAAAAATCAACCAATTTGCCATCCGTTCATTTTCCCTTGACCCTCGCCCTTGCACCACTTACCCTGTTTCCATGAGTTCAGACCTGACAAGCGCCCCAATACCACAACTTGTCCGCCGGCTTGCAATACCGGCCGGGACCGGCTTTTTCTTCACCACAATGTTCAATGTAGTCGATGTCTGGTATGGCGGAAGGCTTTCTACAACAGCCCTGGCTGCCATGTCGCTCTGTTTTCCAGTTTTCTTCATCATTCTTGCAATAGGCAGCGGAGTTTCTTCTGCAGCGACAACGATGATCGGGAATGCCATCGGCAGAGAAAAACCGGAAGAGTCGCAGACATACCTTCTTCAGTCGCTCTCCTTCACTCTGCTGCATGCCTTGTTGCTAACCGCCACAGGGTTATATTTTGCCCCGTACATTTTCAGGGTGATGGGAGCAACCGGTGTGTATCTGGAACACGCCCTGAGCTACATGAATGTCATTTTTGCAGGCAGCATTTTCTTTCTTCTCAACTATGTTATGAATGCGATTCTTAACGCACACGGTAACACCATCGCCTACCGCAATTTTCTTATAATCGGCTTTCTGTTGAATGTGATCCTGGATCCCTGGTTCATGTATGGAGGACTGGGGCTCCCGCCGCTTGGACTTCCAGGCATCGCCCTGGCAACTGTTGCCATACAGTGCATGGGTAATTTTTACCTCTTCAGCCAACTTTCGAAATCCGGGGCTATGACATTTTTTCGAATTAACGATTTACGACCGCGCTGGCCCTATTATTCTGAACTTTTCAAACAGGGATTTCCTTCGGCAATGAACATGATGACCGTCTCGCTGGGCATCTTCATTATCACCTGGTATGTCGGGCGTTTCGGCGAGCAGGCTGTTGCAGCCTACGGCATCGGAACCCGCATTGAGCAGATTGCACTGCTGCCGGTAATGGGCCTTAACATTTCCACTTTGGCACTGGCGGCTCAGAATTACGGAGCCGGGCGAATTGAGAGAATTCGTGAAACGTTGCAGGTATCACTTAAGTGGGGGGTTGCAATAGCTCTGGCAGGCACACTGGTTGCCCTGATCTTCAGTCGTGAGTTGATAAGCATATTCACCACCGACAGCATTGTCACTGAGATCGGCACCCGATTCATGAGTATTGAAGCCTTTACCTTCCCGGCCTACGTACTGCTCTATATCTGCATATCCGCCATGCAGGGAATTAAAATGCCGGTTTTTGGACTCATCATCGGTCTCTACCGACAAATTGCCGGACCTTTTCTGGTTTTTCATCTGCTGGCCGTTGTTCTCGGCCTGGGATTAACCGGAGTCTGGTGGGGCATCCTGGGTGTAACCTGGTCTGCCGCCATCGTGGTTGTGATATATGTCAGCAGAACTCTGGCAACACTTGAAAAGGACAGCGAAGCCACATGAAGCGTGTTGCAATTACAACACTTGGGTGCAAGACAAACCAGTTCGAATCGGCGGCCATGATCGAGCAGCTTGAGGGTTCAGGATACCACGTGGTTCCTTTTGGTGATGAGGCCGACATCTACGTCATCAATTCATGCAGCGTAACGTCCCGCACCGATGCCGAAACCAGGAGGCTTATCCGCCGCGCCCGCCGGAGGAATCCTGGCGCGCGGATTGTTGCTACCGGCTGCTATGCCCAGGTGGCAGCGGGTGAACTCGAACAGATGCCGGAACTGGACGGCGTGCTCGGCAACCTGGAAAAACAGAATATCGCAGCTCTACTTGAGACAACCGACCATCAGGTCTCCGACATTTCGATATATAGAGATTCCGGACCGCTCAAATTGACCAGCTTTGCCGAGCATACACGCGCTTTTCTACAGGCCCAGAACGGCTGCAATTCATTCTGTTCCTACTGTATTGTCCCGTATGCCCGCGGACGCAGTCGAAGTGTGCTGCCGGGCGACGTGCTGGAAGGTGTTCGCACACTGGCTGCCAACGGCTATAAGGAGGTAGTCCTGACCGGTATTCATCTGGGGGCCTACGGACTTGATCTACCAGTGAAAACTTCACTGACTGAATTGGTCAGGATGATCGACAGTGAGCACCTTATACCTCGATTGAGAATCGGATCCGTTGAACCGAACGAGCTGGACGACGATCTCCTGACCCTGATGTCAGCGTCGAAGATCATCTGCCCGCACCTTCATCTGCCTTTGCAAAGCGGCAGCGACACTGTTCTAAAGCGAATGAGGCGGCAGTACAGCTCCCGGCACTTCAGAGAGCTGATCTTGAAAATTGCGCTGATTCTGCCGGACGCATTTATAGGAGTTGATGTGATAGCAGGTTTTCCGGGGGAGTCAGATCTTGAATTTGAAGAAACAATTAATTTGCTGGAAGAGCTCCCCATTTCTGACCTGCATGTCTTTCCCTACTCCAAACGTCCCGGCACAAGAGCGGCTGAAATGGACGGGCAGTTGCCGGACCACATGATCAAGAAAAGAGCTGCCCGCCTGAGAGAATTGGCAGAGAGGAAAAAGAGAGATTTTTTGGATAAAATGATCGGCCGCAGACTTGATGTACTGATTCAGAACCTTAATTCCAATACTTTAATTTATAAAGGTTTATCTCGTAACTATATAGGTGTGTTGTTTCAGGGGGAAAACGTGGCTGTCAATCAGGAGGTAAAAGTAACCGTTCTCGAATGTGACGGGGATACCTGTTCCGGGAAGATTTCATAAGTAGACCCGGCAGACATCTTCAGTATCTGGAACAGCTACCGTCAAACCCTTTTTGCATATGTCGAAATAGCCTTGGCAACCTGAGCAAACTCTTCATGCGAATCAAGCACGCTGAACAGCGATCGTGTATCATGTACCAGACCTACGGAGCCCTTGAGCGCCTTGGCAAAATCTTCTTCAGGGGTGGTTGAAATCCTGCCATGGCCGGGGTACAGCTCCCTGATACGCAGTGTGCTTAATTGACGCAGCGTGAGAGCATAATCACTTATACTGCCGGAAGGAAATATGCCGCCTAAAATGCCATTGGCAAAGATAGTATCGCCGGTAAACAGAATTTGCTGCACAGGTTCATAAAGGCAGATAGAGCCGGAACTGTGGCCAGGAGTATGATGAACCTGCAGCACGATTCCGCCCAGATCTATATTTGTGCCATGGTGCAGATGAAAATCAATGTGATATTCATCAACGTTTAAGTGAAACGCCTTACTCATCAAAACAAATTCGTCCTGCATACTGATTTTGTTAGCTGCCATCGAGTGGGCTGCAATTACAGTTCTGGGCGAGAATATAGGCACACAACCGATATGATCGAGGTGCTCATGAGTCAGGGCAACAATATGGATGTCCTCCTTGGAAAGGCCGACGCTGGCGAGTTGACTCTCAAGAAGTTCATTTTCCCACGGCAGGCCGGTGTCGATCAGAAGATTCTTTTTGGAACCTTTGACCAGATAGGCCATACATTTGCCTCGCAGTTGAAAAATGCCCTCTTTCAGCTGCACCACACTATTTTCATTCTTTGCTGCGGTGGCAGGAAGAGCGGCTGACTGCCCAGAAACTGAGCCTCTAAGGCTGTCGGGGATGCCTGGCATTCCATGAGATCTTAGACGGTGACTCATCGCTTTTAATACAATCAAAGCGAAAGCCGGTTGCTGCCCGACAAGATAGACAAACAGGGCATGATCAATTTCGAGCAGATGGGTATTGTCCTGAGCAGCAACAACCGAAGCAGATCTGGGAAGATTGTCTATAAGGGCCATTTCACCGAAAAGCTCCCCCTCGCCGAGCGATTTGAGGAATTTTTCTTCACCATCAATCAGCTTAAAAATATCTACCTGCCCGGAACTGATGACGTACATCTGTGAACCGGAATCACCCTCACGGAAAATAACTTCATTTTTATGATAAATTTTTAGAAATTTATCCGGGAAATTGAGTTCATTCATTAACATTCTCCCCCTATTACTACATTTAAGAATATGCTTAATATAATAAAATTAAAATTTGAGCACAAATTTATTGCAACAATAAACTCTATTTTACTCGAGTCAACAACAATGCATCGTGATTGAAAAATATCTTGATGGCATCATTTATTGGAGTGACGGGGCAGTTCCAAAAACATGACTGCCGGCAGAGTAACCAGTGAAAACAGTGTAACAAAGCCAACGCCGATATTAGTAGCCCACCCGATTGAGGACATGGCACCATAATCGGTAAATGCCAGTGATCCAAATCCGACAATGGTGGTCATTGCCGACAGGAGCACGGACCTGCCAATCTGAATATACTGTTTTCCCCTGGCTTCCGGCGTCTCTGCCGTAACTCTGAACCTTATGTATAAACCGAAATCACTCCCCATGCCAACTATGGTCACCATTACCATCGCGTTCATGAAATTCAGTCCCATGTCTGCCAGCACCATAACTCCCAGCATGCAACCAACGGCGGCCGCAACAGGAAACAGCGAATAAAATATCCCGCTTCGTCTTTCTGAAAACTGAACCAACAGCAGAAATATCACCAGTACTCCGCCCAGCAGAAATGACCAGGTAAAGCTGCTTCGCACTGTTTCTTTCAGCTGGCTGCTGACCAGGTCCAGGCCGGTCAGACGCGCAGCCGGATCAATGCTGGCCAGACTCTTCCGGAATGCCGGCAGATCAAAACCGGTTGCTCCGTAATGCAGGTATACCAGGGCGTGATACCCTGCGGCATCTTTGATCAGATGCCTGTCAATCACCCCCTTGAACGGCGAGGCGACCAGACTGGCAACCGTCTCTTCCGGGCCGACCGGAGCGGCCTGTGCCAGAAGCTGAGTGGCGTCCAGAAATGGCTGGAATGACGCCTGTGTGAAACCCTGCCGATCAAGCAGAGTAGCGACCAATCCAGCCGACTTGCCTGAAACAAAATGTTCACGCAATTGCCGAGCAACATCTGCCTGCGTAGCCTGACTGTTAACCAGTCGCGTCAGGGACGACCAGGCCGTTATTTCACCCCGCAACTGCAGGCTTTCAGCTAAAGAGTCCAGTCTGGAGACTCGCTCCAGCACACTGGACAGATCGTTTCCCTCCAGCGCCACCAGCAGCTGTTTGGGGGCGATACTCAAATTTTTTTCGAGTTTTTCATGCGCCAGAAATGCCTCGGAATGACGCGGCTGAAGATTTTTGAGTTCTCCGTCAAAGGCTATTTTCCCGGCAGACCAGCACAAAAAAACAATCATGAGCAGCGAGGCTGTTGTTATCACTCCGGGGCGGAGCGATACCATACGCCAGATCTTCGACAGGCCGAGGCCTGGTATGGGGCGATACATGATCGGATAGCGCTTATCTATGAAAATCAAAAGCGGAGGTAAAAAAATGATAGTCGCATAAAAGGAGTAGATTACTCCCAAGCCAACAAGAATTCCCAACTCAAACAGGGCGCGTACATCGGATATCATAAGTGCCAGAAACGGGATTCCGGTGGTTATTGCAGCGGTGAAAACCCCGTGTCCGGTATCCAGCAGTGCCAGACGTAGCGCTTCACCCGTATCACAGCCAGCTGCCCGCTCGGTATGAAAACGGTCATAGATATGGATCGAATAGTCTGTGCCGATTCCGGTGATAAGAGCAGTGAAAGCAAAAGAGATGATATGAATAGAAGATAAAAACAGCCCGGCAGTACCCAGAGCAAAAACCACTCCGCATGCCAGAATCAAAGGTATGAGAAGGGTCGGCAACAGACGACGGTATGCTGCAAAGAAAATCCCAAGAACAACAACCAGTGACGAAACAACGCTGACCAGAACATTGGTCTTCATGGCTGCTTCGTCCAGAACAGCACTGATATGAGCGCCTGCGCATGAGATTGAGACAGTAGCTCCGCGACGAGCGTCGTTGATGGATGTTACCAGCTTGCGGGCAAAAACCATGTCCTGTACAGGTTTGGCCGGTTCTGCAATTATGATCAGAACATTTCCGTTACGGGAGATGAAATAGGGAGAGGCCGGGTCAAGGTCAAGGGATTGACTTCCGGCTTTGAGACGCGGAAGAATCAAGTCCCTCAAATAAAGCGGATCAGCAGTAAACAGGCCGGACATACCGCCACCTAATTGTCCGGCCAGTTCTGACTTGAGACGCTGCAGTGCAGCCTTGGCCTGATCCGGGGTAAAACGCGCCGTGAAGCTCTGGATATCATGAGGGCCAATGAACAGCTGGGGATGAGCTACCGCAAACGAGATAAATTCGGTAAAAGCGGCCGCCTGGCTCTCATCATACACCTTCCAGGTAATACGGCTGAATGCCGGCTGACCATCAATTTTCGCCTGTTTCAATCGTTCGGCAAATCGTCCGGCTTCGGCGGGTAGAGTCTGCTTGTCCCCCTCTACCAGAAAATAGGCATCCTTGGCACTGCCGGTCCATTCAAGAGAATCCAGCAAAAGCTTGAGTGCGGGCTGACGAGTCGGAAATAGCCGGAAAATATCAGTATCAAAACGAATCGATGTAATGACTGCTGCCGAAAAGATCAACATAAGGACAAACAGGCAGATAACAGGCAGTGGGCGGGAAGTGGTCAGTCGGAATATCCATTCCAGATGACGGCGGGTGAGAGCGTTGCAGAAAGATGTAATACGATAAAACAGGTTGCGATCCATGAGCTACAGGTGTTGTAAAGCCGCAAGGGGGTAGACTGTCATTCCGTCCAGCTTTGGCGTAAAAGCAGCATCTTCAAGTGGCGTATTGACCTCGGGTTCATCCAGTGTCAGGCGGACACGGTCTTCGCGCGCATTGCGCATTTCCACCTCAGCAGCCAAAGGCACACCGTTTACGACAGAATATTTTCCGTAATACACCTGATCTCCAAGCGGAGATGACTTGGCAGTCACAAGCCCGTTCTGAAAAGTAACTTTCTCAATAAAACCAAGCTTGCCAACACGCTCCAGAGTCTCATTAAGCATCCTGTTGCCGGATGGGTCAGCATCCATAACCCAGCGCATCATGCGCCACCCCTGCAATCCGCCCTTATCCGGGAGTTCATCAAAACGCCCGCTGTAAGCCGTCATCTGTGAAGGATAAACCAGAGTGATCCGTTCACCTGACACAAAGACCTCCAGCATGGTCGTTCCAAATGGCGACAATACAACTAGATGCAACCGGTCCGGACGGCGGAACACCATGAAACCGTTTCCGCCCATACTGCTGTCAGAAGCGTGTATGGAAAGCGACACGGAAGAAGCCAGGGTTTCCACCACAGCTCCTGAACGGTAGTCGAGCCCGGCAGGCGGAGCCGTGGCACATCCGGTAAAAATCATTAGAACAAATATAACGAGACAGAAGACTAAGCGGTTCATTGAATCCCCAGAGAAATTTAACGGCTGTTATTCGGTTCAAGACCTTTTCGCAAAGAAACATTGTTAAGAAGCATTGTAAAAAGACGGTGCCACGTCTTCCAGTCGTGCCCGCCCGGATCAACAGCAACCTGACTTTCAGGAATCACAGCTGCCAGTAGGCCATTGGCACGGGCAAAGCCGTCTTTCAGGCCGTACCCCAGAAAGAGCCGACCATCTGTTGTGGATTTATCTTCATATTCCTTAAAGAAAGACCAGATATCCTTATCAAACGTACCTTCATCGCCGGGCTTAAGCCGCCAGCTCCTCAGCCCCCCCGCTCTCTCAACCTCTTCCGCGATAAATTTTTCACCCAGATACGGGGCAAGCAGTATCAGTCCATCCACTTCACCCGGATAGGTGCGGTCGTACCAAAGGCCGCCCAGCCCACCCAATGACACCCCGAGAATCCATATTCTGGAATATCCTTTTTCTCTGGCCGGAATAACCAGATCTTCATGAATGCGTTCGACAACAGTACAATCATAGTAATATGCGATGTGGGCTTCTGCGGCACTTATGTCAATCGGGAGTCCGGTTTTTCTGATAGTTTCAACAAAATTTTCCTTCATGAAACTGTTGGCATCATCAAAGCGACCAGGCAGCATTATTAATAACGTACGGTCCCTTGAAACAATTTCAGATCTGTATTCGTGCACTGGCAGCCTGGACCATTCAGGGTAAAACAATGTACAGGCCGAAAGCGGCAGAGCAAAAGTGCATACCGCAACCAACCGTATGAACCCTGAAAACAGCATGCTCATCCCCCGCTCTTGAATCGATATCAATCGAGACTGAAATCCTTATCCGTCAAGCCGACGTTACGACGGACCTTGTTGAAGGTCATGACGGCACGATCACCGTTCTGCTCACTGATTACAAGGCGCCTTACAGAGCCATCTTCTGAAAAAACTATGGTCAGTTCCTTTACCTGCCCTTTCCCCTGCGGCGTCAATGTGACTGTATAAAGCGTGGCGGTATAATCGGACTGCACCTGCATACCTTCCGGCAGCTTAACTATCGGCACCGATATTTTTGAGAACCAGCGTTTCAGTCCCTGCTCCGGCGGCAGCACGATCATGTTACGCTCACTGCTGTTACCCATGACCTGTTCAATTGTGCTGTCACGCAGCAGCATTCGGCTTGCGTAGGGTGAATTAATTTCCATATAGAACAGATCCGGTTTGCGGAAGCGGACTCTGCCTTTCATGGTCAGTGTGCGCTTCATCAATGAGAGCTGTTTTTCCTGGGAAATCTCAGCCGTAAAATCCGTGACACCTTCAAAAGCCTTGCGCAGCGCCTCAAGGCCTTCCAACGGCTGAATCTGGCGAGCGTAGGCAGAAGATCCCGTTGCCAGGAGAAGGAGCGCGGACAGCACCAGCAGGCGCATAAATAAAGGGGTCATAGCCGCCCTACTCCCAAAGTCAGCTGAACCGTCAGTAAAGCCTGCCGTTCAGAACTGACTTCTCCTTCAACCATAAACAGGCGTCCGAACGACTTGATCACTCTGGCATTCACCGTCAGCACATCTCCTGACTGAGGTATGCCGGCAAATTCAGCCCGATCAACAGCGGCCAGAAATCCCCCTTGCCCCTCTTCCGATATCGTCAGGATCCCGGCCAGCTGTGCCACGCACTCAATCAACATAATTTGCGGAAATCCGAGACCGGCCGAGAGCGACAACCTGGCAGAGGCCTTTACACCCTTTTCAAGGCCGGTGATGCGATCCAGCAGTAGAAATGGATAACGGTGCGGAAGGTATTTGGCAGGATCGGTATTAAACAGAGTCGCCTCCGCTAAGCCGGATAGCATAATAAGGGCCTTCTGGAGATGCGGAAACATGAAGCCCCGGCCTGCCATTATCCATGGAAGCCACAAGAACAGACATGGCAACTCCACCCATCGCCAGTGAGCGCCCCACCAGGCTGGCTGTATCAATTGCTGAGTGAGATGTGATGCGCTGCATAATTGGTGCAAAATCCGATACTGTTCCGGAAATGGAAATGAGTCCGCTGAGATCGGAACCTGCCAGAAGGCGGTTAATCCCCTCGTTCTCCAGACCTCTGGGCAGCAGCGCGACCGTATTGATACCTTGAACAGTGGCCCTGGGGATTGCACCACGCCGGGCTGCGTGGTCAGCGCTCTCCAGCACCAAAACGCCGCTCCCCTCTCCAAAGCAGGATGCATAGCTCCGAAGCTGGCCGGTAGCGGAGAATGCTTTTATCATCAGCGGCATAAGATCATCGGCGCCTCCGGCAAGCATGATGTCAGCCCGCCCTTCAACGATGAAACGGCAGGCCATCATAAAGGCCGACTCAGCCGAACAGAAGCGTTGCACCAAGGTTACGTTCGGTCCTTTCATGCCATGCTCAATGGATGCATTGCTGGCCGGTGCATTGGAAACCGTATTAGGGAAAAGCATCGGCGACAGACCGTTGATGCCGTTTTGAAAATACCCTGTCAAAAATTCGGCCGAGTTGGCCACGCCGCCGAAGCCGCAACCGAGCGCAATCCCAATCCGTTCGGGATCAATCCTCTTGAGGTCAATATCCGCATCGGCAAGAGCCATACCTGCAGCCGCCACGGCAAACTGGCTGCAACGATCCATTTTACGGGCTTTCAACGGGGGTATGAAATCAGTGGCTTTGAAGTTGTGGGCCTTACCCCAACGATGTCCGGATTTGCCAGCAATTTCGTCCGGCACCGGCGTCAGAGCATCGGAACCGTTTCGGATCATTTCCAGAACCGGGCCGATTCCAGAGCCAGCCGCTGTAATGGCAGAAAAACCGGTGATAACAATGTTGCCAAGTTCCAAATTCATATTCCGAGCACCAAAGAGGTAATGTTGCCGCCAAAAGCAAACGAGTTGGAGAGAGCGACTGCCGAGTCTGTCGAACGCTTTCCGGTATGACAGTAATCCAGATCACATTCAGGATCGTGGCCCCTGAAGTTGAGAGTTCCTGGAATGTAGTACTTATTAAGCGCAACGATTGTCGCAACAGCCTCGATTGCTCCGGCTGCTCCCAGACAGTGCCCGGTCATGGCTTTGGTGGAAATCAGCGGCACCTGTCCGGTCCGCTCACCAAAAACAAGTTTCATGGCATTCGACTCGACCACATCATTGAGCGGCGTCCCAGTGCCATGTGCATTTACCCAGCCAACCCGCCCGGATTGAATTCCTGCCGTAGCCATTGCCTCCCTCATCACGCGGGCCGCCGTAGACCCGGTCGGCTCCGGTGCTGTCATGTGGAAGGCTTCACCAGCCAGTGCATACCCAAGCACCGCACCATAGATGCGTGCTCCGCGGGCCAGAGCTTCTGCTTCATTCTCAAGAACAAGAAAAGCAGCCCCTTCGCCGAGGGAAATGCCCTGACGCCCCAGACTAAAGGGAGAACATGGTTCCGGATCGACCACTTTAAGAGAGTTGAAGCCGGCGAAAGTCAGGAGCGAGAGGGTATCAGAACCTCCGGCAATTACCGCCTTCTGCAGGCCACTTGAAATCAGCTCCGCCCCCCAGCCGATTGCTGTCGCCGATGACGAGCAGGCGGTCGTGATTGTGCCCTGATATCCGGCCAGACCAAAGCGCAGGGCAATCTCACTGGCGGTCTTGTCCGGCAGAATCCCCCGCAGCAGAACCGGGGAGGCCTTTTCTCCTCCCAGCAAGGCTTTCAACCACTGTTCCGACTGAAACATGCCGGCCGCTCCGGCTCCCATACAGACACCAATATCAAAGGGGGAATAGTGGCGGGTGACTGCACTGGAATCCATCGCCTCAGCGGCAGCAATCAGACCGAACTGGTCGGCACGGGAAAGTTTTCGAGCAGCACGTCGATCGAAATGATCCTGAGGATCAAAATCCTTTACTTGGCAACCGATTCGAGATGGAAACTCAGACGCGTCGAACAGGCTCAGTTCTCCTATGCCGCTAATGCCGTTTTCCAAAGACTTGCTGAAGTCGGCCACGTTTTTTCCTGCGCCGCAAAACACGCCCAACCCGGTTATGACCGCGCGAATTCCGCCCATCAGATGATACCGCCATCTACTACCAGCGCTTGACCGGTGATATAGGACGCCCGCTTTGATGCCAGAAAAAGAACGGCATCGGCAATCTCTTCCGGAGTTCCAATACGCCCCAGGGCAGACCCTTTAACTATCGCTTCGACTATTTCCTGTTTGAGACCGGAGGTCATGTCGGTGGCTATCAATCCTGCGACCACAGCGTTAACACGGATTCCCATCGCGCCGACTTCACGGGCCAGGGACTTGGTAAAGCTGAGGGCGGCGCCCTTGGAGGCTGCATAGTTGGATTGTCCGGCCGTACCGGTGACCGCTGCTATGGAGGATATGTTGATGATACTTCCGCTACGTCTGGACATCATCTTGCGCACACCCCACTTGCAGCAGTGAAAGAGCGGGTAGAGATTGGTCCGGATGACGGCATCCCAGTCGTCTTCAGCCATCATGGCCAGCCAGCCGTCACGGATTATGCCGGCGTTGTTGACAAGCACATCGATATGACCTGCGGTGCGGGAGGCTTCACTGATCAACAGCTGAGCCCCTTCGGAACTGCTGACATCAGTCATGATCGTGGTAACGCTTCTGGACAGCCCTTCAGCCAATGCAACAGTCTCAGCAGCAGCGGCATCATCTTGAAGGTAGGCGGCGAAAACCTGAGCACCCTGGCCGGCAAACGCCAGTGAAATTGCCCGGCCAATACCGCGCGTACCACCGGTGACTACAACTATTTTGTCTTTAAATTCCATCAAAACTCCAAAGCCTTTATTATGGTGGAATTGTATCGTTTTAGTGATTAGATGTCCAGAGAGAGCGAATCAATATTCAGATCGGCTTGATCCTGCTGCGACCCAGTCGCTTCATCAGCTTCCACAATGGTCCATGAACGGGAAACTTTCGCAAGGCATCCAGCATGGCATCACTGATGTTTACCTCATGCCCCGGCACAACCCAGTTGCTGCGCTTCAACGCTTCGAAGGTGACCAGTTCAGGCAGTTCCTCACGAATATGGGGCGATATGTAGAAAACCGGTTCCAGCATGTTGGTATCCCGATCAATAACGCCTTCTGACAATGCGGTTTGGTATAGTGAGGTGCCGGGATATATGCGTATTCCGGTCATGGCGATAATTGCGGTCGGCTCCAGTTCGTCCATCAGGGCAAAACTCTCCAGTACCGATGCACGGGTCTCTCCCGGTCCGCCGAAAAGAATATAATGGCAGAAATCAACGCCGCGGCCACGACAGAGTTGTGAAGCAGAGCGGATATCATCAACCGAAAATGACTTCCCGAGATTTTTCAACATGGCCGGCGAACCGGACTCAGTACCGTATTCAACCGCATCGCAACCGGCCGCCAGCATAGAATCCAGCAGTTGTCCACTTATAAAAGCCGGATTGATGAAGGCTGTCCAGTTCAGCTTCAGCTCCGCAGCAACCATGGCCCGGCAAAGTTCCTCTGCAAACTCCGGAGGATAGTTGAAAATATCATCGACAAAATAAACGTAACTGACGCCATACTCCGTAATCAGATCACTGAGTTCAGCAATGATTTCATCCACCGGCCGTAGACGCATCCTGCGACCCTCCAGCAGCGGATAGGTGCAATATACACAAGCAAACGGGCAGCCGCGCTTGGTCTGAACATTCGTCATACCCCCTTCCCGCTGGTAGCGAACCACATCGAACAGCTTTCTATCAGGAGTTCCGATTGATGCAATCGGTTTAGGCGCTATGAAGTTTGGTGAGCCTCTATGAAGTACCCCTGGCAACCCTTCAGTTGCATATCCATGCGCAATCCGATCAACCAGCAGCGGCAGAACATCCTCACCTTCCCCTATGACGCCATAGTCAGCTTCCAGATAATCAAGCACTTCCAGCGGCATCAAAGAGAATCCGGAACCTCCGACTATTACCGGAACACGCCCTTGGCAAACCGAGATAAGCTCACGGATACCGGTCAGGTAAGAACGGCAGATAGGCCACGTAACATTGTCAATATTTCGAAGTGACAAAACTACCAATCCCGGCTCAAAGGAGTTCAGAGCGTCAGTCAGAGCAGATTCAGGTTCATTTTCAAAGCAGAGATCCAATACTGAGAGTTGATGACCGGAAGCGGACAACGGGGCGGCAAGATACGCCAGACCGATCGGAAAAACCGGATAGGGGGAGCGTTCACGGTTGGCTGACAGAAGCAGTATCTTCATGACACCTCCAGCCAGGCTCTCATAGCGGCGAGACGCTCAGACAGAAGCACCGGTAGCTGGAACTGAAGAACTCCGTTCAGGTCGGTCAGAGCATGGGTGGTGACTCCGCTGGCGAGCTTTTTACCGCCGGAGTCAATTATGATGTTTTCAAAAACAAGCGTAGCGGTTTCGCTTTGACGCAGTCGCGTGCAGACCGTAAGAACGTCTTTGAAGCGGGCCGGGCGAAGATACTTAACCTCAAGGCTGATTACCGGCCCAAGATAACCCAGCTCCTCCAACTGCTCGGCATCCAGACCGAACTGACCGGCGAGGGCGCTGCGCCCTATCTCCATCCATGTCACGTAATGACCATGCCAGGCCACTCTGTAGGAATCAACTTCGTTAAAACGGACTGTTATAAAGGTCTCATGGTATCTCATGGCTGTGTGTCTATCCATCGGTTGAATTTTTTAAGGGCATTTCCTGAGCCGACTTCTTCAAAGCGTGTTACTCCCATCAACCGGGCCGAACGGTAACTGCGCTCCCACCAGACCGGTTTTAGCAGCTCATTCAACAAAAACCCCGGAATGTCGGGAGCAGCCAGAAGCGTTTGGGATATGTGCTCCAGCAGTGGAACATTTGCCTCGCGGTAACGATATCCGGATATGATCTGACGCAGTTCATCAGCTGCTTCATTGAGTAGTGGTGTATGCAGCGGAGCGTCACAGTCAAAGACTGAAACTGAAAATGCGCCGGCAGCAGAACACTCCTCCATGGCCTGCATAATACGTGTACGATCTCCGGCCAGTAGGAAGTGGTTGGAGGTGTTGTAATTGGCAAGGTAAACTCCATGCTTTGCGGCAACTGACTCTGTAAGTGCCTCCGACAGGCCGACTATGCATCCCAGAGCATAGATTGAATTGAAAGTGCGGCGTGCCAGTGCATTACCGATTTTGGCAGTCAGTTCCAGTGCATCCCGTTCCGATATACAGCCGCAGACCGCCAGAGCGGCATAAATACCCATGCTGTGTTCTATGACCAGGTCAGGACGCTCACCGGCAGCAGTTCTTCGAGCAGCATGGTGAAGACTCATGGCAGTGCCGTACAGTTGAAGCTGCACGTGTTCGCTGAAATCCAGGTAATCGGCATCAGTTCGGAAAAGATCGAAGCCGGTCGCATCCCGGCAGAGTGCAATAATCCGCTGACCATCATTATCGGCCGGGAAATCCTGATCCCGCCGCAAAGGCTGTCCCGGAAACATCCAACAGATCATGGCACAACCACCCCAAGACGGCTTTTGCTGTCGCATTCCGCCGAAATTACCGGGCTGCCCGGATCAGTGGCCTGTTCCTCAATTGAAGCCATGTTATAGCTCTGGCCATAGATGCCACCACGGCGCAGGACGTTATACAACAGGTTGATAATTTTTCCCGGACTCTGCATAACTCGCGTTGTAATGGCAGGCCAACGATAGGCTTCATGGCGGGCATCAACCCACCCCTGATAGAGACGATCAGGGGACATCAGATGCGGACGGAACACAACCTGACCATGATCGTAGCGCTGCCAGTCGGTGTGCAGCAAGCGCCCTTCATCCTGATACTGGCGAAAAAGCGCCGTTCCCGGATAGGGGGTCAGAATGTGGAAAGTAGGAAGACTAGGGGCGCACTTTTCCAGATAACGTACCGTACGCTCAAAAATCCCTTCATCATGATCGTCGAAACCGAATATTACCGAAGCCTCTACCACAACGCCGGTATCACGGATGCGCTTAATGAGGTCTGACTGGGATGAGCTGCCGGCGGTTTTGGGATGATTGGCATGCCGCCCATCGGCAGATTCCAGGCCGACAAAAATACCGATACAGCCTGAATCAGCCAGTAATCTGACCATGTCCGGATCTTCAGCGAAGCGCAGATTGGCCTGTCCCCCCCAACGTAGCCCCATACCCACCATTCCGGTCAGGATCGGCTTGGCCCTAAGAGGATCACCAAGTATATTATCGTCGAGAAATATGGTGAGTTTACCTTCGAACGAACGCAACTCGGCCAGGATATCAGCAGTATCCCGATAGCGGAATGTGCTTCCAAAATATGGAGTAACCGTACAGAACGAACAGTCGTAAGGACAGCCACGGCTGGCCTGAAGCGTCTGGGTGGTGAGATACTTCCTGCCAGCCAGAATTTCACGCCGGGACCAGGGGATCTCCAGGACCTCACCTGTAGGCACTGAACGGTAGATCGGTTGAAGTCTATTTGAAAGCAAGTCATCCAGCAGGCCGGACCAAACCGGTTCAGCCTCGCCGATTACAACCGCATCGGCATGTTTAGCAGCTTCGTCCGGCAGGACTGTGGGATGAATACCTCCCAGAACTACTTTTATGCCTCGTTCCCTGAAGCGGTCAGCAATCTGATAGGCATGCACGGCCTGGTGAGTCATGGCAGTGATACCTACTAGATCATAGCCGCCATCAAAACAGATATGTTCCTGAATCTCGTCAACAATAACCACATCCCACTCCGGCGGAGTGGAAGCGGCAACCTGATTCAGAGACAGGGAAGGAAGCTGAAAACGTTTGACCCAGCCAAGTTTCTGGGTCGCGGGGTATACCAGCAACAGCCGGGGTCGGGCTTTCATGGAGAGTTCATCTGACGTTTTGCCAAAATCATGCGGCTATCCTCTTGCGGCGAAGGGCAGCGCGAAACCCGAAGTTCATCGGGCCGAAGACCTGCACCGAGCGGTGCAGCTTAAAAATCCGGTGATAAATGGATGCAAATGAATAAAATGAGTTATTAAGCCAGTCGTAACCAAGCTGCAACTCCTCCACACTCATGCCGACCGGTTGGAAATTGACATGCTCCATGTCGTAGTCACGCCAGTTATTTGAAATTATCCGCCCCTCACTCTCGAGCCGCCTCCGGACAGCAGTACCGGGATATGGCGTCAGAAGAGGGAAAATGGCAGCCTCCAGACGCGCCTCCTCGCAGAATCGCAGGATCTGTTCAAAAATGGCCGGTGTATCGCCATCGTAACCCAGCACAAATGATCCGAGAATTCCAATGCCATGATCTCGAAAAGCCCTGGCATCCTCCAGATATGATTGCGCACGGTTGGTAACTTTACCCATGGCTGCCAACGAAGTCTGATTGAGAGACTCAAAACCTACGAACATCCCGACACAGCCTGATTCACCGGCCACCTTCATAAGTTCGCGGTCACCGGCAAAATCGATCGGAGAATGCGAGAGCCACTTGAAGTCCAGTCCTTTCAGGGCAGCAAAAAGCTCCAGAGCGTATTTGCGGTCCGCCACGATGTTGTCGTCTACAAAGAAGAGGAACGAGTTGGATTTTCGAAGCTGTTCCAGCTCCGAGAGGACGCTGCCGACCGGTCTTTTACGATACTTGCGGCCGTAAAACGCCGTCACTGAACAGAATTCACAGTCGAATGGACAGCCACGGGTAGTCTGGATGGTGTTGGTCAGCAGGTATTTTTTACCTGCAAACATATCCCGGCGGGCTGGAGGAATGGCTGACATGTCCATCTGCGCCTCTGCACGGTAGAGTCTCTGCAGAGTTCCCCTGCAAAAATCCTCCAGCAGCCGTGGCCAGGATACCTCTCCCTCCCCCACTACAACTGTATCAACGTGCGTCAAGGCCTCTTCCGGCAGATTGCTGGCATGAAATCCGCCCATCACTACAATTTTTCCACGGCGGCGGAATTCGTCAGCAATCTCATAGGCACGCGGTGCCTGTGGAGTCATGGCCGTCAAGGCAACAATCTCGGCATCACAGCCGTAATCAATTTTTTCGGTATTATCGTCCAGCAGGGAGACATTCCACTCAGGCGGGGTAACGGCAGCGATTGAAGCCAGCGACAGCGTCGGGAACTTGAAAGCCAGCTCCCCCCATAAACGCCCTTTGTCCCAGCCTGGTGAGACAAACAGAACCTTCATTTTTTATGTTCCGAGATATACTCCGCCATACTGCGAACCGATCTGAAGACCTTTGTGCCGGTTGCGGCATCAGGGACAATGACTCCGAATTCTTTTTCCATGGCAACAACAAGTTGAAGTGCATCAATTGAATCCAAGCCAAGCCCTTCTCCGAACAGAGGTGCGTCGTTTTCAATCTCAGCGGGCACCATTCCCTCAATACGCAAGCTGTCAATGATCATCTGCTTTACTTTTTCAAGCAACTCCTCGGACATGCAAAACCTCTCTGTAGTAGTTTTCAATTTGTCTCAGCAACTTTTGATTATCGTGAACCAGCTTTCCAAAAATCGAAAAAATTATACCACTGGTCGGGATAACGCTTTATGTAAGTTTCAAAAACCCGGACCAGCGCTTCCATTCCGGTCCTGATGGCCTGGCTATGCACCCCGTGTCCACCTTTGAAAAAGATCGGAGCTTCCATCAAGGTCGAATAACGACTTCCCTCAAGCGGCACGAAAACCGGAATAACAGGCGCACCGCTGGCGAGTGCCAGATAGGCAGCCCCGACCGGAAAAGCGGTGGGTCGATCAAAGAAATCTATTTCAATGCTGTTTGAGGAACCGTCACGTTCACCGAGCAGGCAGATGATTTCATTACGCCGCAGGGCATTGATCGCCTCAATTACCGCCAGTGGCGAGCTGTCATCACGGTCAACATAGATGATTCCTATGCCGCGCTCACCACGCACCCTTTCACGCAGTTCATTGACCTTTTGATCCGGCTCTCGGAATGTGAGTACGTTAAGGCGATAGCCGAGATCGGCCAGTCCCAGCCCACCTAGTTCCCAGTTGCCAAGATGCGGCGACACCAGTATGGCACCCGTGCCCGCCGCGAGCGCATCATCCAGAGGCTTCTGAACAGAGCGGCGCCCGATCAGGTTCTGCAGGCGGTCACCATGCAGCCTGATCATCAGCATCACGTCCGCCCAATTGCGGCAGTACTTGTAGAATGTAGACAGCAATAAGGCTTCTACATTACTCTGTCCGGTAACAACCCGCAGATTTCTGCGCGTACCCCGTCGCTGTTCAACTGCCAGCAGATACGATACAACGGCGCTCAGAAACGCGAACGGCGGAACAATCCAGCGCGGCACTAACAGTGTGAAAAGCCTTATCAGCAGCAGGTTAATACCGCTGTAGAGTGTCATATTGTCAGGCTGATATCTTTGAAACAGCGGCCATTCATTTCATTTGTGCCTTTTTCTTCCTGCGAGGATGGTCGCTGAACTCTTCCTCCCATACCTCATCGGCAATGGCGGCATATTCACGCGAATACTCATCCATCTTTTCAGCAAGTCCGGTAAATATTTCATCTGCGCCTTCGTGGGTCGGATAGGCACCCTCACTGGCGAAGAGTTCCCGACCGGCATCGGGGTGGTCAATCAGCATGCAGGGGCGCAGGAGGTTATCGTGTTCACCCTGCTTCTGACGGATCTTCCGGAAAAGCGGGGATGCGAGAGCATCTTTGATACTGCTGCGACGGATGTTGTCAACGGCAAAATGGCAGAACACACACGGTTCAATGTCTCCGTTGGCGTTGATGTGAAAATATTTGCGGCCGCCGGCGAGGCAACCGGAGACAATCGGCCCGTCATTCCAGAAGTCAATAAAGAGCATCGGCTTGCTGTCTCTGAATTCAGCCACACTGGAACGCAAAAGATCACGCTGCTCAGGTGACGTCATCAGTTCAACCTCAGGACTGCGGCCTACAGGAACATAGGAAAAGAGCCACAAGGCAAATACTCCCTTGGAGAGCAGCATATCAATGTATTCCGGATTGGTTATGATGTCGGTATTCTTGCTTGAATGTGTAAACGAACCGCAGAAGGAAAGGCCTCCCTCTTTAAGCAGATCCATGGCCCGCATCACCTTTTTAAAATGCCCGGCACCTCGCCGTTCATCTGTTTCCTGTTCATAGCCTTCCAGTGAAAATGACGGCATGACATTACCGACTTCGGTCAATCGTGCGACCATTCTTTCATCAATCAGACCACCGTGAGTGAATACCAGAAAAGCCATATCACTGTGCTTATTGAATATATCAAAGATACCCTTCATGTAGAAAGGTTCTCCGCCGGAAATAACGGCGAAGTAGATTCCCATCTCCTTCATCTGGACAAGTATCGAATCGAGTTCGTCAAGCGACAGTTCCAGGGATTTGCCGTAATCACCGGCATAGCAACCGTAGCAGTTAAGGTCACATTTCATGGTGGGACTGATGACAACAGTAGAAGGGGGATAGAATCCGTTCTGATCGGCCCATTCCTTGCGTTTGTTAGTGCCGTTAAGCAGATGGTTGATGGCCAGATTACTGATCCATTTATCGCGCTGGTTGGGATGAAGATCGCGCAGAATGCGTCTCGGGAATTCGATACTGGGATGCTTGTCACGAACCAGACCGCGTATCCAGCGTATGCGCTCCTTGTAATAATCCTTCTTTGGAAGCATCTCCATCAGATGAGTCATCTTGATGAGTGTTTCATCGGATGAACTGGTAGCCATCGAAAGAAGATAGGAAAGGACCATTTCAGTTGTATAGTTTTTCAACGATTGAATCATGTATTCTCCATCACATGTAACGCAAAAAGGTCATACAGATGTTCCAGGTATCCCGCACCGGACGATAATGGCTGGTCGAACGGCCATCAGCAATTCTGGCCGGTACTGGTAATGAACCGATGATAAATCCGTCTTTCCAGGCTTTCATCAGTATTTCCATTTCCATATCATAACCGCTTTTCAGCAAGGATACAGAAGACAACAGAGACGATGAGTAATAACGAAATCCTGACTGGCTGTCACTGATCTCAAAACCGGTCCGTTTACGCATGCACCAGACGCCGAAACGATTCCACGCTTTTCTCAAACCGGACATATCTGCAAACTGAGAATAACGTGACGCAATCAAAATTCCAAAATTACCGTCAACTGCAGCCGCCAAAAGCAGTCCGATACTTGCGGGGTCGTGCTGACCGTCAGCATCCAGAGTTACGACACCATTAAAACCGTTTTCAAGGGCCCATTTAAATCCGGTTACCAGAGCCGCCCCCTTACCACGGTTCTGGAGATGAGACAGAAGAGTCACTCCATATCCCTCAGCAACCTGATAAGTAGAGTCACTGGAACCATCATCGACCACCACAACCGGAAAACCTTGCAAAATTGTATCCTCAAGCACGTTTCCCAGAGTCAGCTCAGCATTATAAGCTGGTATCAGGACGCAGACTGCCATGATTCCACCAATTCAATAAGCGGCATACTGATCCCTTTGGCGGCTAACTTCCTGATCACAGGCGTAACATCACTGCGTGTACCATATGCAGCAAAACATTTTAGTAAATTCAGTCCGAGCCTTGGGCCTTCGGGATCTACATCTCTGGGATGTAAAAACAGCACTGCCGGATGGCCGGCAGAGTGAGCACCACTCATGCTGTTAGAAATCATTCGCAATGGGAAAAAACGCAGCCCCCATCCACCACCTACCGGCAGGTTCCCGAGAACAGATGGCGAAACCAGTGGAGGAATCTCCCACAGACTTCCAGCATCAGTAAGAATCTGGTGTGGAGCAACCGGGCCCTTCGCATTCCCTATAAAAGCCAACGGAGAACAGCTGGAATCGTAGCGGTAACCCTCTTGCACCAGAATATCAAATGCCCATGGAGTGCGCTTTCCCAAAGACCATTGCGGGGCCCTGAAACCTAGAGGAGCTTTACCGGTCTGGCTTGCAATCAGGTCAGATGTACGTAATACTTCTTCCCGAAATTGATCTGGTTTCAAATCGTATACAAGCTGATGTGAATACCCATGGGAAGCAACTTCGTGACCTCTGTCCGCAATTCTGGCGGCAAGCCTAGGTTCAGCGAATGCAACTGAGCCAAGCATAAAAAATGTGGCTCTGATGCCCAGTTCATCAAACAGATCCAGCAGACGGACAGTGTTTTCGTACACACGCCACTGACCGCGAGGAACCTGCGGAGGTTCACCTATGCCACAGACATGAAACCAGTCTTCCACATCAACTGTAAATGAAGTATTAAACACACAAAACCATGTATAAATCAGTGTATTTTGAGCAAGTTACACTATTATCGCGAGAGCGTCAAGCAAACTGAAATCGTAAATCTCCAACAACCTGATTGAACGAATATCTATTCAATACGATACACTCCAAAGCCATAGGAAGCGCCTTTGCCGGCATTCAGATAACTTCCCAGGATCAACAAAGGCACCACGCCTTCCGCTAAATCAGTGAACTCACCGGAACCCAGTAGACCACTAAGGCCGATCCGTTTAGTCCATAGAGGCTTTGAAAAACTGAAGCGGCTGTCAAGAGTTGTAACGTTTTCAGCAGCTTCAGACAAAAAGGCATAATCCAAGTCAAGCTCCCCTTCACCATAGTAAGCAAAAAATGAAGAACATCTTCGCAATTGAGAACGAAGCAAGTTGCCAAAATCAAAAGAATGCACAATGCTGCCGCTGTTAAAAAGCCGTAACGGCGTATCTGCGTAAATTTTTACCACATCGGATTGAAAAGGGGTCTGAAGAATTTCCATGGCAGACAGCAGAACAAGTTCTTGGGAGATTTTACTGAATTCGCGACACCCGCCTCGATAGTCAAGACACCAAATACCTGAAATTTCTAAAGTTTTGTCGCAACCTGCAGCGACAGAATCGACCATTCTCTCAATCGCAGAGAGAAACTTTGAAGCATGCTGTATTGCATTACCGGCAATTACAATACGTAATTCAGTGCACGATGTATTGCTATCTATATTACTGATTTTAAATGCAAAAGGGAGCGGTGGCTTTTGGTGCCTGCGCACCACATCCGGGTCAGTGGACAAAGCCTGGCCAAAAACTGCCAAATAGGGACAATTTTCTGATTCTACCCCGCAAAGATGGCAGGCATGGTCAGCATGAGAACAGCTGACGGATTTGAAACAACTCTCAAAACGGCGGACAGCATCGTACAATTGAGACTGCGACGATACTGGGTCGCGCGAATTCAGTCCGAACAGAATATTTACCAGATTCAAATCCAATGAAAACTCCAACAAAAAAAAAGGGGCGGCCGCCCGGCCACCCCTAATGTAGCATAAAATACAAAAAACCTTGTTACACTATCTGTGCCTTTATGAACTCTCTGTTCATGCGTGCAATAAATTTAACATTAATCCCCTTGGGACAGGCAACCTGACACTCGTAATGATTGGTACAGTTTCCAAAGCCACAGTAAGCCATAGCATCCACCAGATTTTTAACCCGGGCGGCAGCTTCGGCCTGTCCTTGTGGCAGGACAGCATACTGGGAAACCTTGGCGCCGGTAAACAACATGGCGGCTCCGTTAGGGCAACCTGCCACGCAGGCCCCGCAGCCGATACACTCAGCAGCGTCCATAGCCTCATCGGCAGCCGGCTTTGGAATCAGAATGGCATTGCCATCAGGTATCCCGCCGGTGTGGCAGGAAACATAGGCGCCGGCCTGAACGATTGTATCAAGGGCCGAACGGTCAACGATAAGATCCTTGATAATCGGGAATGCACGAGCCCTCCAAGGCTCGATATAGATAGTGTCGCCATCCTTGAATTTACGCATATGCAGCTGGCAGACCGTGGTACGATCCTGTCCGCCGTGAGCAGCGCCGTTAATAACCTGTGAACACATACCGCAGATGCCTTCGCGACAGTCATGATCAAATACGATCGGCAGCTTGCCGGTCTTGATAAGATCTTCATTTACCACATCAAGCATTTCCAGAAAGGAGTGGTGCTCTGTTATGCCTTTTGCGGTGTAGGTTTCAAATTTGCCGGGATCGCTGGGCCCCTTTTGGCGCCACACGATCAGGGTAAGTGTCATGGTCTTGTGATCGCTCATTATTTGTAGCTCCTTACGGCGAGATGTACATTATCAAACTTCAACGGCTCTTTGTGCAGCTCAGGCTCTTTGTTGTCGCCCTTATATTCCCAGGCACCGACATAGCAGTAATTGACGTCGTCACGCTGGGCTTCGCCTTCATCCTGGTACTCAACTCGGAAATGACCGCCGCAGGATTCATTGCGATGGTGTGCGTCGCGGCACATCAGCTCGGCAAACTCTAGGAAGTCGGCAGTTCGGCCGGCGTTCTCCAGATCCTGGTTGAGATCAGCGCCGGAACCGGTAACCTTGACATTCTTCCAGAACTCTTCACGCAGAGCTGGAATCTTCTTGAGATTGGCTTCCAGAGACTCCTTGGAACGGGCCATACCGCAGTTTTCCCACATCAGGCCGCCAAGCTCGCGCATGAACTCGGAAACTGTTTTCTTCCCGTTAATGGAGAGCAGTTTGTCGTTGTATCCCTTGACATCTTCAATTGACTTCTTGAATTCGGCATGATCGGTCTTGACAGTACCTGGCTTGACGGAAGCCAGATATCCACCGATAGTGTAGGGAATTACAAAGTAGCCATCGGCCAGGCCCTGCATAAGAGCGGAAGCGCCCAGACGGTTGGCTCCATGAACCGAGAAATTGGCCTCTCCCAGCACAAACAGGCCCGGGATATTGCTCTGAAGGTTGTAATCAACCCACAGGCCACCCATCGAATAATGCGGTGCGGGATACATACGCATCGGACGCTTGTAGCCGTTTTCATCAGTAATTTTTTCATACATCTCAAATAGATTGCCGTAACGCTCCGCGATGGTGTCGGCACCAACGCGTTTTATGGAGGTCGAGAAATCAAGATACACACCGCGTCCGCCAGGACCAACACCGCGCCCGTCATCACACTGCTCCTTGGCAGCACGGGAAGCGATGTCACGCGGCGCCAGGTTGCCGAAGGAGGGGTACTTGCGCTCCA
>CAZUGI010000025.1:0-29336 GCA_964619855.1 uncultured Geobacter sp.
CGCTGAATTTTACTCTTTGGGTATCGGAGTACTGCACACGATTTCTGCCGAGCACAATCGTGGTGTTATCGATCTGGTAGAAAGTATTCTGGATGTTTTCCCATCCACCACAGACGATGAACCGGAAGAGAATGTAACCCGCATAGCAGTAGTTGGGCGCCCCAATGTCGGCAAGTCTTCGCTTGTCAATCGACTGCTCGGTTTTGAGCGGGTGGTGGCTAATCCCACGGCAGGAACAACTCGAGACTCAATTGATACCCCCTTTACATGCAATAAAAAACCTTACGTTCTGATTGATACCGCTGGAATCCGACGCAAGGGAAAAACTACTGAAAAACTTGAAAAATACAGTGTCTGTGATGCCCTGCGCAGTATTGAAAGGGCCGATATCGTACTGATGGTTATCGATGCGGAAGAGGGTGTAACCGAACAGGACGAGCGGATTGCCGGTTATATCCATGAGGCCGGTAAAGGCTGCGTATTTGTAATTAACAAGTGGGATGTTCTTGAAAAAGATAATACCACTCTCGGGATTTATATAGCTAAAATCAGAGACGGCTTCAAATACCTGGCCTACGCACCGATAGTTTGCGTATCGGCCAAAACCGGTCAACGGACCGGAAAGATAATTACAGCCGTTGATGAAGTCATGACACAATTCTGCAGACGAGTTTCGACCTCGCAGCTTGTTCAGGTATTCAACGAGGCCACTGCTGCACATCATGCTCCTTTGTCTCACGGGCGCAGGGTCAAATTCTATTTTGCCACCCAGGTTGCAACCCGCCCGCCAGCTTTTGTTATCTTCACTAACCAGCCGGAAAATATTCACTTCTCTTATGAACGCTACCTGGTCAACAAATTCCGCGAGGCTTTCGGATTTGATGGTGTTCCTTTACGGATCATTTTCCGTGGCAGAGATAAAACCGATGCTCCGCGCCGAACTGAAAGCACTCGTTCCAAGACTTGACCAAAACCCTTTAAAGGCTTTACTTGTGGGTGTTGTTGCAGTACTATTCGATGGATTTTATCTAATACTGATTTTAGGTTGATACAGGGTCGTACGGCATGAGCCTCGTGGGAAATCTGGAAGATCTCGGACTTGGTGAAATCCTGCAGATTGTCAGTCTCAGCAGGAAAACCGGTGTACTCTCCCTCAGCAGTCGGGGCAGGGAGGGATCAATTTCTTTTCGTCAAGGTCAGGTCGTCAGGGCCTCATCCAGTACTTATCAGCAGAGTCTGGGCGAAGTGCTGATACAAAAAGGGGTTATAGACCTCGCCGTGCTGCGGAAAGCCCTGTCACTCCAGCAGGAGCAGGGATTTCGGGAGCGGTTGGGTGTTATTCTGGTCAAGAACTTCGGTGTTTCCCTGGAAGTTGTTGAAGAGGTAGTTCGGGAGCAGATTGAAAATGTTGTGTTTTCTCTGTTTGCCTGGGCCGAAGGCAATTTTAGTTTTGAAGTCCAGACTACTATTGAAACGGTTGACGGCACCAAGCTGGATCCGTTGCAATTCATGCTGGATCAGGGCCTTAACCCGCAGTTTCTGGCGATGGAAGGTACCCGCATCCTAGATGAAAAACGTCATGCAGCTGAAATGGGCTTTGATTCAGCCGATTCTTCCGATGATGATTCTGATATTGCTTTTGATCTGGTGGATGGTCCAGGAGTTTCACCTGCCAAAGCAAATGTCATCCAGCCGATCGTGATTGTTGATGATGATGGGCCGACTCTGCGGGCCCTGTCCGACGGTCTTACCGAGAGCGGTTTTGTGGTCCACGCCCTGAGCAGGAGTGAAGACGCCCTGATCAAGGTTGATACTCTCCATCGCAGCGGGGAGTATCCGACTGTACTTATTGACCTGATAATGCCTAAAATGGATGGTTCCGGAGTACTGGGGGGCATTGAACTTCTTGATCTTCTGCACAATAATTTCAAGGACCTGCGCCTGATAGTCATGACAGATTACCATCATGCCGATGCAGAAAAAAAAGTCTGTGAGATGGGATATCCATTCATCCTGAAACCACGCCGGGTTGAAATAAACACACCTGCAAATCTTCAGAAATTTCTTTCACAACTGCTTGAAGACATCAAAAACCCTTCCAATTCCTTCGCTGTCGGCACCTGGCAGGACCGCTTTAATCTCGGTGACGAGCTTCGGGTTGAAATGGGCGATGACGAGGATGTTCCCACGGCAGGTGATCCGCTTTCTCACAGCGGCGGACTTTCACTGCTGCGTGGAATGCTGGAGGAACTTAACAATCCTGATTTACAGGGCGGGGTGCTGCTGCTGGTGCTTCGTTTTGCCTCTGAATTCCTGAATCGAGCCATAGTTTTTACAATCAATGACAATATTATTTCCGGATCCGGTCAGTTTGGTATTTCAGGAGGCAAGATGAGTGGCGATGAGAAGGTCCGCTCGATTCATTTTCCTGTGGAATCCAGTTCTATTTTCAAGGAACCGTTCCGAACCGGCCAGTCGATTACTTTCAAACCCGGTTCAAATGCAGTTGACACTCATTTTTTCGAACAGTTGGGGGGCGGTATTCCAGAAGAGATTTTCATCGGACCGATTATCAGCCAGTCACGGGTGATCGGTTTTCTTTATGGAGATAATCTGCCGGATAAACATCCAGTTGGTGATACCGAATCACTGTCAATTTTCCTTTCTCAGGCAGGCATTGCAATGGAAAAGTCCCTGTTAGAGCGACAACTCCATGAAAGGGCTTCCACGTGAATACCAAAACCATATTGATAGCCGATGATTCTGCAACAATGCGCGCAATGCTTGTTTCTATTCTCGAGTCACTTGATGACTATCGGATTGTTGAAGCTTCCAGCGGTTTTGATGCTTTACGGCTGCTTCCGCGGGAAAATGTCGACTTGATTCTGACTGACATAAATATGCCCGATATCAACGGCCTTGAATTGATAAGTTATCTCAGAAACAACACAAATTATAAAAATATTCCAGTGTTCATCATTTCAACCGAGAGCAGCGTCAAAGACATCGAGAAAGGCAAACAGCTGGGTGCTAATGAATATCTCGTCAAACCCTTTAATCCGACCCACTTGCAGCAGCTGATCACATCGTATCTTAGCAATGACCGTTGACAATAAAGCCCGGTTTACCCGGGCAGGGGATTTATAGATTTATGAGCGAGCAGGGTGTGACATTGCATAACAAGGCTGTCAGGGATTTTCTGGCGGAGGCTGAAGAAATCGTTGAACAGCTTGGCTCAGAATTGGCTGATCTCTCCGATATGGCTGATGGCGGCGATTTCAATCCTGATGTGCTAAACTCAATTTTCCGTGGCGCCCACTCACTGAAGGGGTTGGCGGGTATGTTCGGGTTTACCGATGTAGCCGAACTTTCACACAATATGGAAAACCTGCTTGACTGGCTTAGACTTGGCAAAATTCCTCTCAATCAGCAGTTAATGGCGGTTCTTTTTGATTCTCATGAACTATTAACCTCGCTTGTCAGAATTTTGTCTGAAGGTGATATTTCCGACAGAAAAACGGAGATTGCAGCCTGCGTTGCCAGAATCAACGCCTGCCTTGCTCCGCCTGAAAAACTTGCAGGAATCTCTCCGCTAAAGGCGCTCGGATTACCGGATCATGTGAAGGGCGCCTTGACGGAATACGAAGAACACCGCCTGCTCGACAACGTAAACAAAGGCAAGACCATATTTAACGTTCACACATCCTTCGATCTGAACACTTTTGATCAGGAGCTGGCGGCAGTAACCGACATATTGAAGGGCTGTGGCGAGGTCATAAGTACGCTGCCGAGTGTGGGCGGCAACATGGAAACTCACATAGATTTTGAGATTCTCTTCGGCTCTTCACGAAAACTGGATGAACTGAAGCTTCTGCTTGACAGTGACTCGGTATCTGTTTCCCAGCTTGGTGCCCCTTCAGTTGCGCGCGCCAATGACTTTGCCGACCGGGCAGTTGAGGCAACAGATGCTGCAATGCCTGCTGCTGTTTCAGGTTTTCAGGCTTTTGCCTCAACAGTCCGGACACCAAATACGGCGGCCTTGCCTCCATCCGATGACGCTACAATAAGTGCCAAGAGCATGAGCCGTACGGTACGGGTTGACATTGGTAAGCTGGATGAACTGATGAATATTGTCGGTGAGCTCGTATTGGCAAATTCGACCATTGCCGGCGTAACCACCAGGATGCGCAACGAGGGCTTTTCCAAGATAGCCATCGAGCTGGGTAAAGCCGCCAAGGGACTCGAGCGGAAACTGTCCGATCTTCAAAAGGGTGTTATGGAAATCCGCATGATTCCGGTAGGGCAGTTATACGAGAAAATGGCCCGTATCGTGCGCAAAATTTCAAGAGAACAGGGCAAAAAAGTTGAACTTAAATTTTTCGGAGCTGACACTGAACTTGACAAACTGATCGTAGAAGATATCTCGGATCCTATGATGCATATCATTCGAAACGCCATTGATCACGGTATTGAACCGCCTGAAACCAGGGCAAAGTTTGGGAAGAGCGAAAAAGGAACCATCCGGATTTCATCCTGTCAAAAGGGTAACCACGTCGTCATTGAAGTTGAAGATGATGGAAACGGAATTGACCTGGACAGGATTAAGAGCAAAGCGCTGCAGAAAGGGCTGATCAGCGATGCCAATTCTTTAACTGAGCGAGAGACGCTTGATCTGATATTTCTACCCGGTTTTTCAACCGCAGACAAGGTCAGCGAAGTGTCCGGCCGAGGCGTAGGCATGGATGTTGTCAGGAACAATATTGCAGCAATTTCCGGGATGGTTGATATCGAAACCCGGAAGGGGCAGGGGAGCCGCTTCATAATTACATTGCCGATAACCTTGGCCATAATAAAGGCCTTGATTATCAATTGCAGCGGCAGGACGTATTCGATTCCGATTACTTCCGTTCTTGAATCACTTCTAATCACTGACAGGGAGATCAACACCGTTGAGCGCAAAGAGGTTATTCAGCTGCGCGAGACAACTCTCCCCCTACTGCGTCTGGATAAATTTTTCGACATCAAGCGTAAACAGGAACGGCCAAAAGAGTTTTATGTCGTGGTGGTCGGAGTGGCCGAAAAGCGCCTTGGAATTGTGGTGGACGACCTGCTTGGCCAGCAGGATATCGTCATAAAATCGCTGGGGGATTCGTTTAAACGCTTTCGGGGAATATCAGGTGCCGCCGATCTGGGTGATCAGCGCACAATACTAGTCTTGGATGTTGGCGGAATCATAAACGAAACTATGCGCTCCGGGAACTGACACATGTACAAATCCTATTTTGGCTTCAAGGAAAAACCGTTCAGCAAAACTCCTGATCCCCGCTTTCTGTTTTTAAGTCGTGGGCACGAAGAAGCGCTTGCCAGGCTGGAATTTGTTGTGGAAGAACGGGAAATAGCCGTGTTGACGGGTGAAATAGGCTGCGGGAAAACCACTTTGTCCCGTGCCTTAATGGATCGCCTTGGAGACAAGTTCCGTTTCTGTTATGTCGTGAACCCGCGCCTTAATGCGGTCGAGTTTCTTAGAACAGTTGCCAGGATACTTGAAATTGAAAAGCCGGCCGATGCCAAAGATACTCTGATAGATCAGATCTATACTGCCGTGTATGCTTCGAATCAATGCGGCGTATGCCCGGTGCTGGTCATTGACGAAGCACAGATGATTACAGACCCGGAAGTTTTTGATGAAATAAGGTTGCTGACCAATTTCCAGCTTGATGACCAGAATCTGCTGGGGGTTGTGATTATGGGGCAGCCTGAGTTAAGGCTTATGATGTCATCTCCGCGATTTGAGCCGCTTCGCCAGAGGATATCACTTAATTATCATTTACGACCCCTCTCACTTGATGAAATCATGGAATACCTTGATTTCAGGCTGGAGATTGCAGGTGGTTCTTCAGGATTGTTTACACCTGATGCAGTTCAGCGTATCCATGAGCTGACCGGAGGTGTTCCGCGGAAAATTAATTCCATGGCTACCAATGCCTTGTTGGTTGCTTATGGCAGTGATGCGGCTTTGATTGATTCTGGTATAATCAACGAGATTAAAGACGAAATGATGATGTAGGCGGAACAGAGTTATGGATCTGGCAAAAATCAGAAAAAAGTATCGGCAACCGCCCGTAGTAGAGGCTGCTGCCGGTTTGCAGCCGATATATCAGACATCTGTTTCTACGGAGCCGGCATCTGAGCCGCTAAGTGTTGTGTCGGCTTCACAGGCGAATATCCTGATCAGCACTGTGCGTCCCGAAAAATTTGAAAACCTCCCGCCAGCGTCTGTATTGACGGGAAAGTCCGTTGCGTACCGAAATCCTATCGAAGTTATTCTGGCGGGTCGGGCAGCTTCGGGGTGCACTGAAGAAAAACCTGATGATGAAGATAATTCTCCCTCAGATCTGGAGAAAAACCTAGAATATCTCTGCTTCCGTGTATCTGATGAAATTTATGGTATAAATATCATGGATATCAAGGAGATTACAAAACCGCGAGAAGTCACCGAGATACCGCGCGCGCCCGAATTTGTATCAGGTATCATCTCATTACGCGGGATCATCATTCCAATTATTGACATGCGTTCTAGGCTTGGGTTATCCCGTGAACGTACCACCGGCAAAGAGCGTATTGTAGTAATAAAAAACCATCAGTCATTCAGCGGACTCCTGGTTGATGAAGTTATTCAGGTTGTGCGAGTCGACAAAGAAAACATGGAACCTGCACCTTCTGTCCTTGAGGGCATTGATCGTGACTTTGTAAGCGGGATCGGCCGTTCAGCCGGGCGAATAATTATTATTTTAAATCTTGAAAGTATTGCTGACATTCATTTGTACTGAGGGGAGCGGACATGAATAAAAAAAGAGTATTAGTTGTCGAGGATGAAGAGAGCCTGCTTAAACTGGAGACGATTCTTCTGACGGTCAAAGGTTTCGAGGTCGTTGGGGCTTTTACCGGGAAAATGGCTATGGATAAGTTGGCAACCGAAAGCTTTGACCTCGTGCTTCTGGATATTATGCTCCCTGATATAGATGGATATGAAGTATGCCGACTTATCAGAAAAGATCCTCGTACGTCTGCATTACCAATTATCATGCTGACAGCCAAAAAAACTCAGGAGGATCATGATAAAGGTGTCTTATGCGGTGCAAATGCTTATCTGACTAAACCTTTTAGGTCAGCCATGATAATTGATGAAATCAACTCTCTCCTGAACAAGTCCGCTACCGGCGCCTGAAATGGAAAATGTTTTCGAAGATATACAACTGGCCTGTTTCAGTTTAGGTGAGAAACTTTTTGCAGTTGATATAATGCGTATTAAAGAAATCCTGCTTCCTCAGAAGTTGTCCAGCCTCCCCAGATCTTCAGACCTTTTGGATGGCGTTATAAACCTTCGTGGAAACGTTATTCCAGTTATGAATCTGCGAAAACGGTTTTTTATGCCTGCCGAAGTGAGTGACAAGGCAGGAAAACTGCTGATTGTAAACCTTGCAGGACAAATTCTTGCCATAATGGTAGACGATGTGCTTGAAGTCATAACAGTTCCGGCCGATGATATCAAACCTCCCATCCAGATGGTCACCGGCGTCGGCATGGAATTTCTACTGGGAGTCTGCCTTTCAAATGAACAGGTGTATATGATTCTTGATATAGATTCTTTGCTTGGATTGCAGGATATTCCTGAAATCTGTCAAACCTAGACTTTTGATTAGCACTAGAGGAGTTATGCGGGCAGCCTCATGGTAGCGGAACTTCTTGAAATACAGACCGGTTTGAAATCAGATGATGAAGAAATTCGTCGTTCTGCAATTCAGGCTCTGAAGGGATTTCCGTTAACTGATTTCCGTGGCCTGATCTTCTGCGCCATGGGAGACGAAAGCTGGCGGGTCCGCAAGGAAGCTGTCGAAACCTTTGCCGGTTCTGCACCGTCTGAAGCCGATATTGATCAACTTCTTGAACTGCTTCGCACCGAAGACAACGCCGGCCTGAGAAATTCTGCTGCTGAAGCCGTCATCCGCATTGGTTCATCGGCGGCCTTACCGTTGATCAGAATGGTAAAAGATTCCGATGCGGATGTCAGAAAATTCATTATTGATTTAATGGGGGCAATACGTGATGTCAATTTCGTTAATCCGCTCTTGAACGCACTTAATGACTCTGACGTCAATGTCGCCTCAGCTGCTGCAGAGCATTTGGGCGCATCGGGTGATCCAGAAGTGATTCCAGAGCTTATCAAGGCTATTGAGACCAATCAGGCAGTGCTGTTCCGCTTCAGTGCTCTGGGGGCAATGGGAACCTTGGGTACCTTGACCCAACCTTCCCCTGTTCCGATCGAAATTCTCAGACTGGCTGAACAGGATATTCTCTGCAAAGCTGTGTATGATTGCCTTGGCAGCATCTCAGACGCCAGTTCAGTTACTTTGCTCATAAACGGTTTCAGGAAAAGACAGAAGGGCAGCCGCTCTGCTGCTCTCAAAGCCCTTTTCAGGATTTATGGCAGATCCGACAGCGCAGCAAAGCTGAATATCAATACTGTACTCAGGGCCTTGAATGGAAGTGATGAAATATCCGGTCTGCTTAATCTGTTTGACCGCCGTGATCCAACCCTCACCGAATCGCTGATCTGGTGCAGTGTGTCTACCGGAGACATCAGGTTCGCACCGGTCCTGATGGAATCCTTTGTTGATGAGCGATATACTGAAGCTGCACTAAAAGCGCTCAAGAACTTTGGTCCGGAAGGAATAGCTAACGTTGTCAGACAATATCCTGAAGTAAATGAAACGGCACAATGCGCAATCTGTACCTTGATCGGTGAGTGCGGGTATTCAGGCTATGGAGATCTGATTACTAATGCCCTTAAGGAAAACTCAACCCGAGTCAAAATGGCGGCCATAAACTCTGCAGCAAAGCTGGGAATGGTTTCATTGATTCCGGATTTGGTGGCATTGACTGATGATTCTGATTCAAATGTTTCGTCTGCTGCTGTTTCCTCACTGCAGCTGTTTGCTTTGATTGACCGGCCTGACATACTGGCGGTTGCAAGGCAGTTCAGTAGTTCTGTAGCGCCTCGACAGAGACGGTACGCTGGTCTTTTGTTCTCTTCTCTGGGTGAACACGAGCGCTTGCAACTGCTTGCCAAGGATGAAGATGCTATGGTTCGCCAGGCGGCGGTGACTGCAATCGGCAGTCTGTGCGCCAAATCCTCCTCAATGATTTTAGTCATGGCTTTGGTTGATGAACATCCGGATGTAAGGATAGCTGCGGCAAATGCTCTTGGTCTCATAAAAGAAAAGAGTGCGTTGGATGCTCTTGAACATGCCCTTGAAGATCAGGACACCTGGGTGCGCTGTGCGGTTCTGAGGGCAATTGCACAAATTGACCGCCACCGCACCATGTCTGTCATCAAACGACTCCATACAGGCGCTGAAGGGTTGTTTATGATTACCTGCCTTCAACTTCTTGAGGAGGATTGCGGCCACGAAGCGAGGCAGATTATTATAAACGCTCTTTCAAGCAGCGACCAAGATATTGCAAGGCAGGCATCCGTGTCACTCGAACGTTGTTCCTCCAATCACAAAGATTCAGGTTGTTCATGACATTTTCTTTTACAAATGACCACCCCATGTCCGATGATGAATTTCAGCTTCTCAGGGATTGCATTTACGGGCATTGTGGAATATTTTTTGACAAAGATTCAAAATATATTCTTGAGAAGCGCCTTTCACGCCGGCTGACTGACCTTAATCTCCCTTCTTTCCATGACTACTATCATTACTTAAAGTACAACAGGAATAAAGATCAAGAACTCATGGATATCATGGATGTTCTTACCACAAATGAAACATATTTTTTTAGGGAGTCATTTCAGTTAAAGGCTTTTACTGATGAAATTATTCCTGAAATAGTCAAGATCAAATCGGCGCGAGGCAGCCGTTCTTTGCGCATCTGGAGCGCTGGCTGTTCCACCGGAGAAGAACCCTACACCATAGCAATGCTCTTGAGCGATATTCCGGAACTCAGGGGATGGAAAATCGAAATAGTTGGTACAGACATCAGTCAAAAGGTGCTTCAGCATGCCCGTCGTGCCGTGTACGGGAAATCCTCGTTTCGCGCCACTGAAGATCTGCAGCTTAAATTGTTTTTTAATCAGCAGGATGACGGCTACAAAGTGAAAGATTCCATTCGCGAGCAGGTAACCATCAGTCATCTGAATCTGTTTGATACAAATCGAATGGTTATGCTCGGCAAGATGGATCTTGTTTTTTGCAGGAATGTAATTATCTATTTTGATCAGGCTGCAAAAAAGCGTGTGATAGAGTCATTTTACAATTCGCTCTACGATGGTGGTTTCCTTCTATTGGGTCATTCTGAATCCTTAATGAATCTGACAACACTCTTCACGCTTCGACATTTTAAAAACGATATGATTTACCAGAAACCCGACCGGTTTCCAGTCGGAGGCACGCCATGAAAAAATTCAAAATCGTAGTTATCGATGATTCTGCATTCAGCAGGCGCACCATCACTAAAATGCTTGAAAGCATGGCAAATGTCGATGTAGTCGGATATGCGATTAACGGTGAAGAGGGGATCCAGAAGGTTATAACGCTTAAGCCGGATCTAGTTACACTTGATCTTGAAATGCCGAAGATGGATGGATTTACGCTTCTTCGAATTCTTACAACCCGTTTTTCGCTTCCTGTTATCGTAATCAGCGCATTAAGCAGTGCTGACAAAGTCTTTAAAGCCTTGGAGCTGGGCGCCCTTGATTTTGTTCCGAAACCGACCGGCAGCGCCTCGGTAGATCTACTTTCAATCAAAGAGGATCTCCATAAAAAGGTACTCCAGATTCTTTCCATGAAGCGGGAAGTTATTTCAAGCTTGAAAGCTTCCGGAAGTTCAATGGCAAACCCGGACAAAAGCGTAGGATCACATGTCGGGAGGGCCGGAGCAGGATTAAAACATCCGATAGATATTGTTGCCATCGGGTCTTCAACTGGTGGACCGCCCGCACTACAGCAGATTTTTTCAAACTTCGCCCAGAAATATCCATTCGCAGTAGTAGTAGCCCAGCATATGCCGGCCGGATTCACCAAAGCTTTTGCCGAACGCCTCAACAGAACCAGCGCATTTGATGTAAAAGAGGCAGAGGATGGTGATCTGGTTCTTCCCGGTAGAATTCTGATTGCTCCAGGGGGGAGAAATCTTATTTTTGAAATATGCGGTGGCCAAGTGACAGCAAGGGTGATACCGCCTGCAGACACCGATCGTTATGTTCCATCCGTTGATGCCATGTTCGAATCGTGCTCCGGTATTTATAAAAAACGCGTGGCTGCTGTTGTTTTGACCGGCATGGGTAACGATGGCAGTAGAGGTGTGCGGGCGATCAAAGATCATGGCGGATACATAATTGCCGAGTCGGAAGAGTCTTCCGTTGTGTATGGCATGCCTCGCGAAGCTGTGGCTACCGGGCTCGTAGACCGTGTAGTGCCACTTCATCGTGTTCTATATGAAATATTATCTAAAGGCGGATTTGCATGACCCTCCACCTTTACTCTTTTATGTGGTGTTACTATGCAATCTATTAAGACAGTTTTGTTGATCGGGATATTGATGATTGTCCCGGTCTGCCTGAATGCAGACTTCAGGCAGACATTGAATTTCTCTACAAAGAGCGCTGGTAAGATTCCGTTTGAGCATGACAACCATCTACGGCACCTTAACAACAACTGCTCTGCCTGCCATAATGCTATTTATCACATTGTACGAAAAAACAATGCCCCCTCAACTATGGCCGATATGGAGAAAGGCAAATCCTGCGGTGCCTGTCACAACAAGGACAATCCTCGTGCCCCACAACTGAATAAATGTGTCAGTTGCCATTCGGTTGATGCCGTTTCTATAACCATCCCTGATTTTGGAGCGCTGACGTTCCTGCATAGCAAGCATATCGGCATGTACAGTTGTACTGACTGCCACGATTCGATCTTCAATACAAATCACACTAATCCGCACTACTCGATGGCCCAGATGGAGCAGGGAAAGTCATGTGGTAGCTGTCACGAAGGTAAAACCGCCTTTTCGGTCAAGGGTGATTGTATTAAATGTCATCAGGTTGGCGAAATTACCATGGCAGGAGAATCGGTTTTCAGTCATAAAGTACATCTAGACATGTCCTTTAACTGTTCAGAATGCCATAATAAATTGTTTGTACCCGGCCCTAACAGAGGACACCACACGATGCAGGATATGGAAAAAGGCAAGTCCTGTGGAGCATGTCATGATGGAAAAAATGCTTTTTCTGTCAAGGGTGACTGTCAAAAATGTCACAAAAATGTTAAGGATATTTCCTACAAGGCATTTAATGCCCGCTTCGGCCATTCATCGCATCTAAAGATGTTTAAATGTGACGACTGCCACAGCTCAATCTTTGTTGGCGGCACCCGAAGTGTTCGCGCTACAATGGCTGATATGGAAAAAGGCAAGTCATGTGGGGCCTGCCATGATAAAAAAACCGCCTTTGACGTTGCCGGCAACTGTGAAAAGTGTCACCCCGGAACCCCCTCCGACCTGTCTTTTTCGATCAATAATGCCGGCAAGGTTTCCTTCAGTCACGCAAAACACAAGCCTCTTTTCGCCTGCAGTGACTGCCATAACAGTATTGTTGCATCAGGCCGGTCTGCCAAACGCTATTCGATGTCAGAAATGGATAAGGGCAAATCCTGCGGGGCATGTCACGATGGTAAAACCGCATTCAGCACTAAGAGTTGCGGCAAATGCCACCCCTTGAAAGAGGTGCTTTTTTCTGACGATGCCCGCTTTAATCACGATAAACATGTATTGGTTTATTCGTGTAGCGACTGCCATAATCAGCCCTATATTGCCGGAGCCGGCAACAAACGTTACAGCATGTCTCAGATGGAAAATGGAGCATCCTGCGGCAGCTGTCATGATGGCTCCACGGTATTCAGCGTAAAAGATGACTGCAACAAATGTCACAAATCCACTGTCAATGTTGTTTTTAAAGTAAAAGAAACCGGCAACACTATTTTCAGTCACTCGGTGCACACATCTCTCTATAAATGCGTTGACTGCCACAACAAAATTTTCATCGCAGGGAAAGGCAGTAAACGTTCGACTATGGCTGATATGGAAAAAGGGCTGTCATGCGGTAGCTGCCATGATGACAAAAGCGTGTTCGGGGTTAAATCCAACTGCCAGAAATGCCACACAGTGAAACAGATCAACTTCCGGCCAGGCAGCGCCGTATTCAGCCATACGGTTCATGTTGCAGCCTACAGTTGCAAGGATTGCCACCCGGATCTTTACATACCTGGCAACGGCAACAAGCGCTTCAGCATGGCACAGATGGAACAGGGCAAATCGTGCGGGAGCTGTCACGATGACAAGACCGCTTTCGGTGTAAAATCCAACTGTCTCAAGTGCCATCCGGCCACCCCCAAAACCATTCGTTATGAACTTTCGGCAAATACCGGCAACGTGGAATTCAGCCATAAACCACATATCGATAAAGGTTATAACTGCGGTGACTGCCACTACAGTGTCGTATCATCCGGCGATTCAGGAAAACGCTGGGTCATGAAAGAAATGGATCAGGGCAAGTTTTGCGGTTCCTGCCATGGATTCAGCATGGCATTCAGCGTAAAGGACCCGGCATCCTGCGAACGCTGTCATCTGAAGGAATCTGACTGGCGCCCACAACTGATGTTGTGACGCATTCATTTATTTAGAAAGGAATAATTCAGTGGATAATAAGTACATACCAAAAGAGATAGAGCAGAAGTGGCAACAGAACTGGGAAAACGAGAAGACGTTCAAAGTCTCTGAAAGTCCGGATAAGCGAAAATACTATCTGCTCGAGATGTTTCCCTATCCATCCGGCCGAATACACATGGGACACGTCCGCAACTATTCCATCGGCGATGTTATCGGAAGATTCAAGAAGATGCGCGGATATAACGTCCTGCATCCTATGGGTTGGGATGCATTCGGTATGCCGGCCGAGAATGCTGCCATTCAGAACAAGAGCCACCCGGCGACCTGGACCTATGAGAATATCGCCTATATGCGCAGCCAGCTCAAAAAAATGGGGCTTTCATACGACTGGGACCGTGAACTTGCCACCTGCGACCTTGAATATTACCGCTGGGAACAGAAGATATTTCTAGAAATGTTTGCTAAAGGATTGGCCTATAAAAAGACCTCCTTTGTCAACTGGTGTCCAAAATGTGAAACTGTGCTTGCCAATGAGCAGGTTGAAGACGGAGGCTGCTGGCGTTGTGACAGTGAAGTTAACTTAAAGGAGCTGGACCAGTGGTTTTTCCGGATAACCAATTATGCCGATGAACTGCTTGAGAACACTTTCAAGCTGCCCGGATGGCCGGAGAGGGTTCTGGTCATGCAGCGCAACTGGATCGGAAAAAGTTTCGGCTGCGAAATAGATTTTCCGGTTGAAAACCATTCTGATCCGATACGGGTCTTTACGACGCGGCAGGACACCGTCTTCGGGTCTACCTTCATGTCGTTGGCGCCCGAGCATCCTAGAGCCATGGAGCTGACCACACCCGATTGCAGAGAAGCTGTGGAGGCTTTTATTGAAAAGATTCGAAAAACGGATCGTATCAGGCGCACTGCCGATGATTTTGAGAAGGAAGGCGTTTTTACCGGGTCATACTGCCTTAATCCGCTGACCAAAGATCGCATGCCTGTTTTTCTCGCAAACTTTGTACTGATGGATTACGGCACCGGCGCTGTCATGGCTGTCCCGACTCATGACCAGCGTGACTTTGAATTCGCAAAGAAATATGGCCTCTCGCTAAAAGTTGTAATCCAGCCATCTGACCAGCAGCTTGACCCTGCGACAATGACTCAGGCCTATACTGATCCCGGCATCATGGCCGGCTCTGGAAAATTCGACGGCATGAAAAGTGAGGATGCCAAGGAATTCATCGCCGATCACCTCCAGTCAATTGGTTCCGGAACAAAAACCGTTAATTTCCGCCTCAGAGACTGGGGCATATCCCGCCAACGCTACTGGGGTAACCCGATTCCTGTGATCTACTGTAATGACTGCGGCGTAGTGCCGGTTCCGGAAAAGGATCTGCCGGTTGTACTCCCCAGAGATGTGGCTTTTACAGGTGAAGGCGGGAGTCCGCTGGCTCAGATGGAGTCTTTCGTAAACTGCTCATGCCCAACCTGTGGTAAGCCTGCACGTCGAGAAACCGATACAATGGACACCTTTGTCCAGTCATCCTGGTATTTCCTGCGCTACTGCAGCCCTGATTATCAGGCCGGGGTTCTTGATCGCAAGCGGGTCGATTACTGGATGTCGGTAGACCAGTACATCGGCGGCATTGAACATGCGGTTCTGCATCTTCTGTACGCCAGATTCTTTACTAAAGTCATGCGTGACCTTGGATATATTGAGGCATCAGAGCCTTTCACCAATCTTTTAACACAGGGCATGGTTATCAAGGATGGCGCAAAAATGAGCAAATCCAAAGGGAATGTTGTTGACCCTGACAGCCTTATCAACAGGTACGGCTCGGATACGGCTCGCCTGTTCTCGCTTTTTGCAGCCCCCCCGGAAAAGGATCTTGACTGGAATGATCAGGGTGTTGAGGGCTCTTTCCGCTTTCTAAACCGAATCTGGAAACTTGTTCACGACCGGCTTGATGAGATCAAGGGAGCCGCCCCGGTTGACGCTGCCTCGCTTTGTCCGGAGGAGAGGGATCTCAGGCGGGCCGTTCACAAAACTATCCGCAAGGTAACTGAAGATGTTGAAGAAAGATTTCATTTCAATACAGCCATAGCAGCGGTCATGGAGCTTCTCAATACGCTCCAGCCGTCAGCACTTAATACGCAGCAGTCTGCAGCCGTCATGAGAGAAGCTCTTCAGAGTGTGGTACTACTGATGGCCCCTTTTGTTCCGCATATAACCGAAGAGTTATGGCAGCGAATGGGTAATCCGGTTCCGTTGTCTCAGGCGGAATGGCCGGAATATGACCAGAGCGCAATTGTAGATGAGGAGCTTCTAGTAGTTGTGCAGGTAAATGGGAAATTGCGCTCCAAGGTTACCGTTGCGGCCGGTACCTCTGAAGAGGAACTGAAAGCCCTGGCTCTGGCGGATGAAAAGATTGCGCCCTTCATCGAAGGCAAGAGCATTCGCAAGGTTATATGCGTGCCGGAAAAGCTGGTCAATATAGTGGTGGGGTAGGGTAAATGTCCGTTTTAATACGTTGCCGTTTGTTGTTACTCCCGCTACTCCTCATTGCTTTTGCAGGATGCGGATATCATTTAACCAGTACTGGGGCCCAGCGCCTGACAGTCGGTCAGGAGCTTTGGGTTCCGTTTATCGGTAATGAATCTGTCAGCCCTACAGCTCAAACCATTATCCGCAGAGCACTTTACGATGAGTGCCATGCCCTGAGAGGGTTGGTTGCTTCTGAGAGCGAAGGAGCTGCAACACTGACCATGAAAGGCAAACTCCTTTCATACGGAAGCGGAGTAATGGCATATAATGCAGTTGACCAGGTACGATCGTTACGCATGTATGTCACCGTCGAGCTTGAATTATACCGGAGGGGTGAAACAAAGCCGCTTTGGAAGGGCGTGTTGTCTGCTACAAAAGATTATCAGGCTCAAACGGATCTGGCACTGCAACGTAATGCCGAAGAGAGTGCTTTGGAAGGCGCTTCACGGATCATTGCTCAAAAACTTATATCTGCCGCAGAGCAGTCTTTTTAGTCATGACGCCCCAGGAGTTTGAAAAGAATATATCAAAAGGCAATATTCCAAAGGTATGCTATCTCTACGGTGAAGAGCCGTTTCTGCTGGAGCGGGCAACCCGCATGCTGCTTGAAAAAGCCATCGATGCTTCTCTCAAGGATTTTAATCTGAACGTATATTACGGCAACGAGTCCAAAGGTGTGGATATCGTGGATGCCGCCCAGACATTGCCAATGTTTGCTGAGCGCCGGGCCGTCCTTGTCAAGCGGGCAGAACAGCTCAAGGCTGAATCGCTCGAAGTTATGCTGCCCTACATACAGAATCCGGCCGATGGCACATGTCTGTTGCTGACCGGAACCAAAATCGACCAGCGCAAGAAGTTCTTTCTGGAACTTAAAAAACATGGTGTGCTTGTTGAATACAAGCGGCTTTATGAAAGTAAATTGACCGGGTTTATTCAGAGTGAAGCTGCGGAGCTTGGCAAGCCGATTGACGCTGTTGCGGCTGAACTGCTTGCGGCGCTAATAGGTAACAATCTGCAGGAACTATCACTTCAGCTTGAAAAACTGCTGATATACTCTGGAAACCGCCCGAGAATCTCCGCTGACGATGTTCGGACCATGGCCAGCAGCAGCAAGGCCTTTACCGCTTTTGAACTGGGAAAGTATCTGGGGCTTCGCGATCTGACAAATTCCATCAAGAGCCTGGATGCACTGTTTCTTAACGGTGAAGAAGCTCCCATGATTCTTGGCGCCTTGACACAGCAATTTAGAAAATTGTGGAGAGTTAGGGAGCTGCTTGATGAGAAAAAGCCGCATGCCGATATCAGCAGAGAACTCAATATTCATTCATTTTTTTTAGGCGAGATGGTGCAGCAGGCCCGTAATTTCTCACAGAAAGAGCTTAAAAGATTATTTGACGAGTTTTACCGCTGTGATGTGGCCTCAAAAACCGGTGGCCAACCATATTCTCTGGTGCATGGATTGATAATGGGGATTTGCAGGAATGAATTCAATTAGGATTTTATCTGACAATAATCACGCAAAAAGGGGGCATGCACAGTGAAGGCAGCCCCCTTTGTAATGTTAAACCGGATTTTATCAGCCGAGAGTATTGACCAGCTTTGTCAGGCGGGAAACATTGCGCGAAGCATTTGAGCTATGAATAACCCCTTTGGTTGCGGTAGCATCAATAACCGGAATAGCAAGTTTCAGCGCAGCTACTGCTGCGTCTTTGTCCTTGGCTTCAACCGCTTCACGAACCCGTTTGATATATGTTTTCAGCGTCGAGGACACATGACGATTACGAGCGTTCTTTTTTGCGTTCTGCTTGATTCTTTTAATTGCCGACTTATGATGAGCCAAACTACACCTCCAATTAATTCTTTCTGCATGAGTAATGTAAGCGAAGCTGACTTTTTACTATTATCTCGGATGAGTTGTCAAGCTATATTATGCTAGTATCCGAACATGGCGCCCTTCCACAGCCAGTCTTCCATCAGCGTATAACCCTATTGCGGCAGGTAGCGTGAGATGCTCAGCTTTCTGGATACGTTCTGAAAGAGATTCTTCAGTATCATTTTCTTCAACCGGAACCACGGTCTGCATTATGATTGGGCCGGTATCAGTTCCACAATCCACAAAATGAACCGTACAGCCAGTATAGCGGACACCATATTCCAGAGCCTGCCGCTGGGCATGAAGTCCGGGGAAAGAAGGCAGCAGGGCAGGGTGAACGTTTATAATGGCATCTGGAAAGGCATGTACCATAGTATCTGACAGAATCCTCATAAATCCAGCCAGCACAACCAGCTCCACACTGTATCCACGCAGAATTTCAACCGTAGCGGCATCATATTGTCTGCGATCAGAGAAACCGCTGTTTTCATGGATCAGTGCAGGAATTCCATGGGTTTCAGCGCGTGTCAGCGCATATGCATCAGCCTTGTTGCTTATGACACAGCAGATTTCAGCGTTTAAATTACCTGATTCTATGCAATCGATTATAGCCTGAAGGTTTGTCCCGCCACCCGATACCAGAACACCGAGCCTGCAGGGCTGTTTTCCTGACATAGTCACGCTTCCACCAGCAAAACTCTTTCGCTTCCGTCACTGCATAACGAAACTTCACCAATCTCCCAGGCCTGTTCTCCCAGGCCTTTCAGGCGGTCGATAACATCTTCAGCCTGATTATCCGGCACCGCAAGCACCATTCCGATTCCCATGTTGAAGGTTCGATACATTTCATCGCGCTCAACATTTCCAGCAGAACGAAGAATATCGAAAAGCACCGGGCGCTCCCAGCGGTTAAGATGAATATCTGCCTGACACCCCTTTGGCAGGACGCGCGGCACGTTTTCCAGCAAGCCGCCGCCGGTGATATGGGCTATGCCGTTAATGGAGAAATCTTTTATGAGATTAAGAAGAGCCCGAACATAGATGCGAGTGGGGGTAAGCAGGATTTCTGCCACACCCTTTCCGGTGCCGGTCAGTTCGGAATCAATATTTAACCCCATGCGGTCGAAGACCAGTTTGCGGGCCAAGGAGTATCCGTTACTGTGCAGTCCGCTGGAGGCAATGCCGATCAGGCGGTTGCCGACTGAAATTCCGGAGCCATCGATGATAGCTTCGCGCTCCACCACGCCAACGGCAAAGCCGGCAACATCATATTCTCCATCGGCGTAAAAACCAGGCATCTCAGCTGTTTCTCCACCTATCAATGCACATCCGGCCTGTTTGCATCCTTCAGCAATACCCTTTACTATATCGGCCGCTTTTTCCGGCAACAGTTTTCCGGTTGCAAGATAATCCAGGAAAAACAGAGGCTCTGCACCCTGCACAACGATGTCATTGACACACATTGCCACCAGATCAATACCAACAGTATCGTGGCGATCAGCCAGGAAGGCGATTTTCAATTTTGTACCGACGCCGTCCGTACCCGAAACAAGAACCGGATTCTTGTACTTGGCAGCATTAAGAGAAAACAGGCCGCCAAAACCGCCGATATCCGCCAACACTTCCGGGCGCGAAGTAGCCTTAACAAAGGGTTTGATCAAGTTGACAAAATTGTTGCCGGCAGCGATGTCAACACCGGCATCCTTATATGTAACACGCGATTCACTCATTCAAAATACCCCCCCCCGAAACTGAACTGTCTTTGTAGAACATGGCCTGAGAAATGTCAATTTCAAACTACCCTGACATACGTCAAAGTCAGAATATCTCTTGACAAAAGCGGATGGTTAGGGATTTATTGGAACATATGAAGAATAATGTCAGCCTGCACTTTTCAGGTCTTAAAATAATCTGCAATCTGATGCTGGGAGTATTGTTATGTTTCCTCTCAGCTACATTTTCATCGGCCGATATTTACCGGTATGAAGACGAAGATGGCATCGTCCATTTTACCGACGCACCTACCGACAAACGTTTTAAAATATTCATGCGGGATCTGAAAAAAGATAAAGAGCTGCGCACAAAACTGAAATATGCAAGCTCTGTAAATCCTGCCGAATATGATCAGATTATCAAAGCCTGCTCGGAAAAATACGGGGTCAGCGCTTCTTTGGTAAAAGCTGTGATCCACGCTGAATCTGGTTACAATCCAAATGCTGTCTCCAGCAAAGGTGCCAGTGGATTGATGCAACTAATGCCTGGAACGGCAAAATCGCTAAAAGTCGCTGACCGTTTTAATCCAAAAGATAATGTTGAAGGCGGCGTCAAATACCTGCGTTTTCTGCTGGACACTTTCCGGGGTGACGTTTCATTGGCTCTGGCCGCCTACAATGCGGGTCTTGGAAAGGTCGCAAAATACGGGGGCATTCCTCCCTACAATGAGACTCGCACGTATGTCAATCGTGTGCTCTCCTATATGCAAACGTACCAGTCCAATGGAATTTAGATGAGTTTCAGATGACCTCCAACCCACCCAGCCAAATACTCAATCTGCCGAATATCCTCACTATGGCCAGGATAGGAGCCATCCCGCTTATGGCTGCCCTGCTCCTGTCTCCGTCTAAATCAGCCGGATTCTGGGCAGCGGCTGTTTTCGCGCTGGCATCAATTACCGACTGGCTTGACGGCTATCTGGCACGTCGCATGGGGATAGTTACAGTTTTCGGCAAGTTTCTGGACCCGATTGCCGACAAGCTCATCGTTATGGCGGCACTGATAATGATTCTGCCGTTCAACAGGGTTCCGGGGTGGATGGTGCTTGTCATTCTGGGGCGTGAGATAATAATAACCGGTTTGCGCGGGATAGCTTCAAGTGAGGGAATAGTCATATCGGCCAGCGACCTGGGGAAATTCAAGACCATTTTCCAGATTGTAGCCATACTTGGGCTTGTTCTGCATTTTGACTACAACTGGTTCTTCGGTATTGCACATCCTCTGCTGACAGTGAACATGCATAATGTGGGGATGTTTTATCTCTGGATTGCAACGCTTCTGACTATCTGGTCAGGCGTTGATTATCTTGTGAAATTTATCAGGGTGATCACCCGCTAAGCCTGTTTTTATCTGTTTGACTGCCCCAGAGGTATCTCGAATTTTTCTCCGTTAAAGCTGAATTTTACTCTGTTTTTGTGTATTTCATCAACTTTCACCCCTTCTACTACCGCCCCGCTTGTTACCGGCACACCATTAATTATTGCGACACTGTCCGTGCTGCCTTCCTGAAAAGCTATTCCGTTCACTCTGAGAACCGGAACCGTCTTTGCAGATGCCGGCGGGGCAGGTTGCGGAGCAGTTCTTTTGGATTGTTCTATATCCTTTTGGGCTGAAGCAGGTTTATTATTGATGGCTTTGCCTGTGGGTACTGCTGTGGTCGTGGAGGTCTTTGCAGGTACTGAAGCTTGCTGCTGCTTCCTGTTATCAGCTTTGGATGATGTTTGCTGCTCTGCCGGTACTACAACAACAGATGCCGGGAGTTGTTCAGATTTTAAACCTGACGGCTCTGGAGTTACGAGTTGTTTATGTCCGGAAGGCGCAGCAGCTTTCTGTCTGGAAGCCTGTTCGGGAGCTTTATGACGATTCATGTACATATAAGTTGTGCCGGAACCGCCAGCCAACAACAGAAGGGCGGCGACAATTATGACTGTAGGTGAGAAGCGGCTGGAGCCGTCGTTTCTCAGTATTTCAGAATCAATCCTCAACTCTTCAGGTTTTCTGGCAGCCTTGTCATCATCCAGTTTTTTGAGGGCCTTTAAAATTGAACTCATTTGGAACTTCCAGATGCAGAAAGGGATGGCACCGGTTGGCTTGTGTAGTATTTAACAAGGGCCGCAAGAGTCAATTCACCTACCGTCGCATTACGGGGAATACCTGCAGAACGCTGAAAATCACTGATCGCCTTGGCGGTAGTAGTGCTGTAGTTGCCGTCTATAGCATCTTTATAGATCCCTGCCTGTTTGAGAAGCAGTTGCAGTGTTCTGATTTCATAACGCTTATCTCCGAGTTCAATTTTTTCAGGTACCTGCCCAAAATTCTGCCAGACAAGATAATACGTGCCACTGGAAATTGAATTGAGCTCTCTTTTAGTAATAGTATCTTTATCAAATAGAGGAGGGGAGATAGATACAGAATTATTATTGACGCCAGTTACTGCCAGGCAGTACCCGCCAAGCGGGCCGGCAACCTTAGTCAGAGCAAGAAAAGGAATATCCAGGCTAATAACCTCATCCAGTGATCCTTTAAATTCAGTTACCCGCAAATTCCTTTTAGCTGCCAGGCGCTTATACATCTGTGGAATCGTCAGCTGACCTCCGAATATTTTTATCGGACTTACGTTCCAACTCTCAGCAATGGAGTTAAAAGCAATTGTGTGTGTATCATTCTGATCATATGATGAAATCTCGTTCTGAAGGTGTAATAGCTGCCGGTCAGGCACCTTGTTATCTGCAGTTACCGGTTCCGGTTTGGCGGTAGACTGAATTGTTGCCGGAGTGCCGGCAACCACAGGCGCAGGGGCAGTTTTCTGAATGACCGGCTCCGGTTTTCCAGGCTTCCAGTTGCGCAAAGCAACAAAGATGGCAACAGATATTACAACAGCACAGACAAGCCCAGTAAAAGCCTGAGAAATCCGTTTGCCCTGTGGAACATTCAGAATTTCCCTTATTGCTCTGGTTACAATGCCGGCAGTTATGCGACGACGTTCATCACCATATGCTATCAAAAGAGAGCGATCGCAAAGAATGTTTATCATGCGCGGCACGCCGCGAGTGTACAGGTAAATCCATCTGGTAGCGAACAGACTGAAAGAGACACCACCGGTCTCACCAGCGACCTCCATTCTGTGGCGAATGTAGGCGCGTGTCTCATTCATGCTCATTGATTTCAGCCTGTAGCGTACCGCAATTCTCTGATTAAGCTGACGAAGCTCAGGTCGCTCCAGAAGGGCACCCAACTCGGGCTGTCCGGCCAGAATGATCTGAATCAGTTTGTCGTTTTCGGTTTCGAGATTGGAAATCAACCTGATCTGTTCGAGCACCGCAGGCTCAAGGTTTTGCGACTCATCAATAACCAAAACCACTGTTCGGCCCTTGGTTGTTTCAGCCAGTAGAAATTTATTCAATTCGGCAAGGAGTTCATTGGCATATTCACTTTGTGCATTAAGTCCGAATTCATGGCTTATGCTTCGCAGCAGTTCAACTCCGGTCAGGCAGGGGTTGAAGATCAATGCCGTGCGGTAGTTCTCCTCCTGAAGTTGGTTCAGCAGTGTCCTCAAAACAGTCGTTTTGCCGGTGCCAACTTCTCCGATCAGTTCTATGAATCCGTAATGGTTGTTGATTCCGTACAGAAGATGAGCAAATGCTTCTTTGTGATTTTTGCTGAGGAATATAAAGCGCGGATTCGGGGTTAGCGTGAATGGTTTTTCATTTAATCCAAAATATTTTGTATACATAGTAGGTGCCGTTTACACATCTGTATAACGAATTAGATTTAGCACAATAATAAGATGTTGTGTATTTCATAAAACCTGATTATTTTCAATAAAAATCAGAGCATCGCAGAGATAAACAGAGATAAACATCACATCCCATATCAACAGCGGATATAATTAATGCAATACTTTAACAATAATAATAAATATATTTATAATAAAACAATAAATTTTGATTCCAGCTCTTCGGTTGCGGCTCAGTATCCGGTTCGTGTGTCACAATACTACGCCGGACTGATTCAGCATCCTGGTGACGCCATCTGGAAGCAGTGCATGCCGGATATCCGAGAACTTGAAGATGATCTTCAATGCCCTGATCCCCTGGATGAGACATCCTTGAGCCCAGTCCCCGGCCTGATACACAGATATCCGGACAGGGTGGTATTGCTGGTTTCCAACCGCTGCCCTGTGTATTGCCGCTTCTGTATGCGAAAACGGCATGTCGGCAGCGGTGACTCTCCAATAGGAGAAGCCGAACTTAATCTGGCTTTCAAGTATATTTCGGACAATCCGTCTATCCATGATGTAATACTTTCGGGCGGAGATCCGCTCATGCTTGACAACTTCTCGCTGCAATCAATTTTACGCGGCCTGCGAGCTATCAAGCATGTTTCAATTATTCGCATCGGCACTCGCATTCCTGTTACGCTTCCGGAACGGATAACCCCGGAACTGTGCGAAATACTGAAAAGCTTCCACCCGCTCTATGTCAACACTCATTTCAATCACCCATCTGAAATAACCGAAGATTCAAGCCGGGCCTGTTCTATGCTGGCTGACGCCGGGATTCAGCTTGGCAATCAAACAGTGCTTTTGAGAGGGGTCAATGACGACGCTGAAATTATGCGCAGTCTCATGACCGGACTGCTTGGGATTAGAGTCAGACCTTATTATTTGCATCAAATGGACCTGGTCCGCGGAACCTCCCACTTTAGAACGTCTGTAGTGAAGGGTCTGGAAATTATCCGGAGTCTGCGCGGACATCTGTCTGGGTTGGCAGTTCCGCACTACGTAATTGATCTGCCGGGGGGAAAGGGCAAAGTGGCTATTCTCCCTGATGAAATTAAAAGGGAGGGGGATATGCTTATTCTTACCAGTTATACTGGTGAAAGAGTGGCATATCTGGACTCTACAGCTCTTCCGGGGTAAACGCGACCACTTCATCTATACTCTGAGCGCCCGAAGCCAGCATTACAAGCCGATCTATCCCAAAGGCTATGCCTGCAGAATCAGGCATATTCTTCAATTCACCAAGAAATGGTTCAGGCAGATCTAGCGGGCTATTCCCGTTCTTGATACGCAACCGGTTAGCTTCCTCGAAACGACTGCGCTGCTCTTCCGGATCGTTTAATTCGCTAAATCCGTTGGCCATTTCCAATCCTCCCAGATACAACTCAAATCGCTCTGCCAATCCTGCCAAACCCGATTTCAATCTGGACAGAGCTGCCAACTCTGCCGGATAGTCCCTCAGAATTACAGGCTCTGAAAATTCAGACAGACCCGGCTCCACTGAACCAGTCAATACTTCCTCGTACTGACCGCTTTTCAGGCATTCGCATAAATCCATCTGACCGAAGCGCAAAAAAGCCTCCTTGACTGAAAAATGTCGCCAGGATTTAAATGGATCAATTTCAATTGATTTATGCCGGAAAACGGGATGATCCGGCAAACAGTCTGTAGCCACGCGCTGAAGCAGCTCTTCGCAATCAGTCATTAGTGAACGATAATCACTCTCAGCCCGATACCATTCCAACATGGTAAATTCGGACAGATGCCTGGATCCGCGTTCATTTTCCCGCCAGCAATGAGAAATTTGAAAGAGTTTTTGATGGCCTCTGCATAACAGTCTTTTCATGCAGATTTCTGGGGATGTCTGAAGCTGCCAGGGGAGGGCACTTACAGGATTAATGTATACTTCCGGAGCGTTGGCTGGAATAAGAAGAGGGGTCTCAACTTCAAGAAACCCCCGCTCCCAAAAAAAATCCCGTATTGTTTTAATAATATGCGCCCTGAGCCACAAGGCGTCTTTTCTCATGATTCCTATCCTTTAACGCGTGTTGAATATTCACCGTTGCGCGTATCTATGACTATCAGTTCACCTTCCTCGATGAATGGAGGCACACGCAGAACATAACCCGTTTCGACAGTAGCCGGCTTGGAGTCGTTACCACTGGTGTCACCTTTGGCCCACTGCTCGGTTTCCGTCACCCGCAGATTTACAAAGTTAGGAAGTGTAACGCCGATGGCTTTTTCGCCAAACAGCATAACGTCAACCTTGCAATTCTCGAGCAGGAAGTTTTTGGCATCGCCCATGGTATTTTCTTCCATAACAACCTGCTCATATGTCTGTTGATCCATAAACGTATAGTGATTGCCTTCTTTATACAAATATTCCATCTGGCGCTCTTCCAGGCTGGCCGGCTCAAACGTCTCGCCGGAACGGTAGGTCCGGTCGAGCAGGGTGCCATTTATCATGTTGCGCATCTTGGTGCGGTAAAGTGCCTGACCTTTGCCTGGCTTGACAAAGTCAAAAGCAACTACAAGATATGGGTCGCCATCAAGGGTAATCTTCAAACCTTTTTTCAAATCAGCTACGGTATACATTTAATCCTCGCAAAATTGATATTTTTAAACAACACAAGCCCTCCATGGTGGACGGGCCTGTAACAGTTCATCAGGGGTTGTTAATGCTTATTTAGCGCGATAGGTGATGCGACCCCTGGTTAGATCATAAGGGGAAAGTTCAACAGTAACTTTGTCACCAGGAAGAATCTTTATAAAATATTTTCGCATCTTACCAGAAATATGGGCTAGTACAACATGGTCGTTTTCAAGCTTTACTCTAAACATAGCATTTGGTAGCGGTTCGACGACAGTGCCTTCAACTTCAATAGCTTCTTCTTTACTCATACGCAGTACAACTCCTCGCGATTCATGTGTTTGGCCAGTCTGGGTGAGAACAGCGATACATTACTGATAGCACCCTCAAATTGCAAGCTAATTGTAAACCCTCAAATTAATAGCCCATAAGATATATTATGTCAAGTTGAAAGCGGGGCTTTAAATTTGACATAATATTGGTGGCAGATGTGATTAGGTGACCAGCTTTGAGGATGCTGGTCTTATCGTCAGTGTAGAAGTTACTCTTCGTGCTTCAAGGCTTCCTCTACGAGAACGTGCACCTTTTCAATTCCTTCTTCAATGGGAAGTAGAAGCACCTCACCGGTTGACCTTATCTTGATCTCAACCTTACCTTCCGCCAGCCCCTTGCTGCCGACTACGACACGAATCGGAATTCCGATCAGGTCGTTGTCTTTAAATTTAACACCAGGCCTCTCATCGCGATCATCAAAAAGGACATCAATGCCAAATTTTTCGAGCTTAAGGTATATTTCCTCTGAGGCAGCCATGACTCCTGAGTCTTTAGTGTTAATGGCAACAACCGAACAGTGGAACGGCGCTATCGGGAGCGGAAAGATGATTCCGTTTTCGTCGTGATTCTGCTCGATCGCGGCAGCTACCGTACGTCCGATACCAATACCGTAACATCCCATAAAAATAATCTGCTCTTTGCCATCAGCGTCAAGATAAGTGGCACTTAGCGATTTTGAATACTTGGTGCCAAGCTTGAATACGTGACCGACTTCAATCCCTCTCCATACCTCAAGCTTGCCGAATTCGCAGCGCGGACATGCATCACCGGCCTCAACATTGCGAATATCAACAAAACGGTCCACGCTGAAATCACGTCCTAGATTGGCATTTGTAAAATGCATATCCTTTTCGTTGGCTCCAACAACTGAGTTAAACATACCCTGGACGACCAGATCTCCGATTATGGCAACTTTCCCGTTCAGGCCAACCGGCCCAACAAAACCGGTCGGTGCGCCGGTAATGCGCTGTACTTCGTCTTCAGTGGCCATCCGGATATCATTCCAGTCCAGACAATTTTTCAGCTTGATCTCGTTAAGTTCATGGTCTCCGCGCAGCAGAGCTAGAACAAAATCATCACCTTCAGAACTGTAAACCAGAGCCTTGATGGTTCTATCAGCTGGCGTTCCTAAAAATCGCGCCACATCTACAATAGCCTTCATTTCAGGGGTGGCGGTTTTCTGAATCGGCAGCAGATCATTACTCACTGAATCAGTCTGTGTTGTCCTGGCTTCAGCTTTTTCAACATTTGCAGCATAACGGCAGGAATCACACGATACAATGGCGTCCTCTCCCGAATCAGCCAGAACCATAAATTCGTGGGATGAAGAACCGCCGATACTTCCGGTATCAGCCTCAACAGCCCGGAAATTAAGGCCGCAACGTTCAAAAATACGAATATAGGCATTAAACATCTTGTCGTAGGATACGTCAGCGGCGGCACTATCAACATCGAACGAATAGGCATCCTTCATGATGAATTCACGACCACGCATCAATCCAAATCGGGGGCGGATTTCGTCACGGAATTTGGTTTGTATCTGATAGAAATTCACCGGCATCTGACGGTAGCTTTTAATTTCACGCCTGACCATATCAGTTATGACTTCTTCATGAGTTGGCCCCATGCAAAATTCAGTGTCCTTACGGTCATTGAAACGGAGCAGCTCTTTGCCGTAGAAAGTCCATCGTCCGGACTCCTGCCACAGTTCGGCAGGCTGAACACTCGGCATCAGCATCTCGATGGCATCAGCCTTGTTCATTTCTTCGCGCACAATATTTTCAAATTTACGAATGGAGCGCAGTCCAAGTGGAAGATAATTGTAAATGCCGGCTGCGAGCTTGCGGATCATTCCGGAACGCAGCATCAATTGGTGGGAAATGACCTCGGCATCTGAAGGAGTCTCCTTTAGTGTCGGTATGAAATATCTTGAATAGAGCATTGTAGTATCCTTGCTTAAATCAGACTGTATTTTTTCAGGATTGCAGATAATGAATCGAGCTTGAATGGCTTAATAATATAGTCATCACACATGTCTTCAAAAAAAGTGTCGGCAACTAGACGGGGCGAACTTCCGGTGGATATGACTATGGCTTTGATCCGGTCTTCAACAGGGAGAGAGATTCTGTTTTCATTCTCTCGGATAGATTTAAGAAGATCATGCCCATCCATAACAGGCATGAAAATATCTAGAAAAATAAGTTCATATGGCCGGCCGGCTTCCATGGCCTGCAGATACATGGCAAGAGCTGTTGCTCCATTTTCGGCCTGATCACATTCACAATAACAGGAAAGATAGTCAATAAGTATCTCCCTGATCAAGGCTTCATCATCTACAACAAGAATACGCTTCATGTATCTTCACCTCGCCGAGGGCAATTCGCTACAATTTTGCGATCTCTTCCAAAAGCGCCTCAGCCAGTTTATCCTCCGGCACTTTGCGAACGATTTCACCATGCCTGAAAACAAGCCCCTCCCCTTTTCCGCCAGCAATTCCCACATCCGCCTCACGAGCTTCGCCGGGCCCATTAACTGCGCACCCCATAACCGCAACGGTAATGCGCTTGTCAACTCCCTGCAGACGACGCTCAACATCTTCGGCCACCTTGATCAGATTGATCTGGCAGCGCCCGCAGGTCGGACAGGAAACAAAGTTGACGCCTCTCTAGCGCAGGCCGAGGCTCTTTAATATTTCGTACCCGACCCGGACTTCATCAAGCGG
>CAZUGI010000026.1:0-28944 GCA_964619855.1 uncultured Geobacter sp.
AGCAGGAAACCAGCAGCAGTGCCACCACTGCTGACAGGAAACCGTAGCGCAGTTTCTTGTCGTGGATCAAACGCCCCATCCAATGGCGGTAGAAGGCCGTAAGCTTTGAATCCTCAGCTGCTTCATCGGAACCGTGATGAGATTCACCCTTCATGAAACGGAAAGCAAAGTAAGGGGTAACGATGAAGGCAATCAGCATGGAAAAGAGCATGGCCATACTGGCACCGACCGGAATCGGACGCATATAGGGGCCCATCAGACCGCCGACAAAACCCATCGGAAGGATTGAAGCGATAACGGCAAAGGTGGCCAGTACGGTGGGATTACCGATTTCGTCCACCGCTTTGATAGCAGCATCCAGAGGCTTCATGACGGTGGTGGTGAAGTAGCGATGGATATTCTCGACCACGACAATGGCATCATCAACCAGGATACCGATCGAGAAGATCAGGGCAAAAAGAGTGATCCGGTTAAGGGTATAGCCGATCAGGTAGAAGATCAGCATGGTCAGCGCCAGGGTCACCGGTATGGCGATGGCTGCTACCGCACCGGCCCGCCACCCCATGAACAGAGCAATCAGGATCGTGACCGAAATGGCGGCCAGAAACATGTGAAAGAGCAGCTCGTTGTTTTTTTCTTTTGCGGTTTCACCGTAGTTTCGGGTCACGGTAACCTGGACATCGGAAGGTATTACCTTGCCCTTGAGGGATTCGACTTTTTTGACCAGATCTTCAGCCACCCAGGTAGCGTTGGCTCCCTTGCGTTTGGCGACAGAAATAGTCACCGCCGCATAATCCTGTTTCGGATTTCCGCTGAGCTTCTTGTGGCCGGCCCCCGGCCCCATTCCCATGAAGACGTAATCATCCGGTTCCTGCAGGCCGTCTGTTACCTGAGCCACATCACTCAAATAGACCGGCTTGCCTCTATAGACACTTACAACGGTGCGCTTAACCGCTTCAGCACTGTCCAGAAAGCCGCCGGTTTCGACCAGCGTCTCTTTGTTGGCCCCTGAAAAAGATCCGGACGGGAGCGTGGAGTTGCCCTTCCTCAAAGCACCGGCCACCTGCAACGGTGACAACCCGTAGCCAGCCAGACGAGGTGCATCAAGGGTCACCCGCAACTGTCTGGACAGGCCGCCCTTGATCTCAACCTCGGCGCTGTCCTCACTCTTTTTCAGCTCATCAGCCACTTCCCGCGCCAGAATCCGAAGAGTGCCATGGTCGTAGCGTTCAGACCAGAGCGTCAGTGCCATGATCGGCACATCATCGATGGATTTCGGAACGACCAGCGGTTCAGCAGCCCCCTGCGGAAGTATGCCGCGGTTGCTCATGACCTTGTTGTAGAGCTTAACCAGCGACTCCTCCATCGGCTGACCAACCAGAAAGCGCACGGTAATGATGCCCATTCCGGGACGGCTCATAGAGTAGAGATACTCAACCCCCTTGATCTCCCAGAGTTTGGCCTCAAAGGGTTTAACCGCCCGCTCCTGAACCTCCTGTGGAGATGATCCCGGCATCGGAATGTATATATCCACCATCGGTACTACAATCTGCGGTTCCTCTTCGCGCGGTGTCGTCTTGACGGCAAACAGGCCGAGCAACAGCGAAGCCCCGACGATCAGCGGCGTCAGCTTTGAATTTATAAAGGCACGGGCTATTTTTCCTGCGAAACCGAGGCTGCTCATGGCCTATTCCACCTTTGCCCCTTCACTGATCTTTTCTGTTCCACCTACGACAACCCGTTCACCATTGGTCAGGCCCGAAAGAATCTCCACTCTATCAGCAACAGTTTTACCGACCTTCACCAGTCGCATACGTGCAGTAGTGTCTTTCTCTACAACCCATACCGATGTCAGCGCTCCTCGCTCTACAATAGCCCGCTTTGGAAGCATCATCCCATTGACACTGTTTCCAAGGCTGATTATCCCGCGACCAAACATTCCGCTTTTAAGCCCTTTTCCGGCAAGATCAACTTTGGCGATGAAGGTACGGCTGGCCGGATCGGCCGACGGCACCAGTTCGGATATTTTTGCTGTAAATTTAGCATTCAGCGCGTCCAGACTGACCTGCACAGGAACGCCCGTTTTGACTTTGACAGCCATGGATTCAGGTATGGCAAGTTCCAGCAGATAGTTCCCCTCGTCCTCAATGGTCATCAGCACCTGGGCGGGGAATACCATTGCACCCAGATCGACCATCTTACTGGATATGACACCCGAGATGGGGGCCACAATCTGGGTGTAGCCCGAAATAGCGGAGGCGGCCTTCGATCCACCCTGTGACTGCCTGAGGCGCGCCTCTGCCCGGGCAACCGCTTGTGACGCCAGATCCCGCTCTGTCTGCTTGACATCAAACTCCTGGCGGCTGATGGCCTGCTCGTTAAGCAGCCTCTGATAGCGTTCAAAGGTTGTATCAGCCAGTTTTTTACGGGAAAGCGCTTCATCAAGCCCGCGCTGTGCCTCGTCGATTCCGGAGGATGCAACCACCGCATTGGCCTGATTTTCCTGGGCATCAAGCTGTATCAGAAGCTGCCCCTTGCGGACGCGGTCCCCCTCACGCACCTTGAGCATCGAGATGGTGCCGGGAATACGGGTCGATACGACAGCGCTGGTGCGTGAGCGGACTGTGCCGACTATCTCCACAGTTTCCGGCATCAGGGCTGTTGAAGCTGTTTCCAGAAGCGCGCCCTTGATAACCGGTGCCGACGCTTCGGTTTTATTACTGTTTTCGCCTTTTCCACTGCAGCCGCTCAAAGCCGTTAAGACGATGACCACGAGGATCACGCTGCCAAACCTGCAAAACGCTTTGTTCATCGTTCCCCTGATTGTCATTTGGTCATCTCCTTAAGAAAAATTCCGGCTGTAAAATAAACCTGCCCGCGTGCCAGTGCCAGATTAGCTTCTGATTCTGTCAGATCAGCTCTGGTCTGGTTTAGTGCTGTCTGGGCATCTAGCAGCTCGACCATTGAGGCCAGCGAATTCTCAAAACGCCTGGTCAACAAACGGACCGTTTCTTCAGCATCCTGCAGAGCATTAGCTGCAACTTCAAGCCGCTTGCCCATTTCCTCACTACGCAGATAACTCTCCTTGAGCCTAAGAACAGACTCCCGTTTTGAGTGTTCAAGCAATTCTGCCGCTGAAGACTTCTCGGCAACGGCCTTGTCCCGCTCACGACCGCGCCTGAAACCGTCAAACAGCTGCCAGGTCAGCGCAACTCCGGCATTCCAGGAATCGTTGTCGTTTCCGAAGGGGGTATCTCTGGAATTCATCTGGTATGAGGTAAAAGCGCCAACGGAAGGCAAATAACTGCTGCGGGCCAGCCTTAATGACGCCTCAGCTTTTTCATACTCCGCCTGAGACAGCTTCAGCTCATTTCTGTTTTCCAGTGATACGGCAACAAGTTCATCTGACGACTGTGGTAGCGGAACAGCTGCGATCCTCGTCTCTGAAGTGTCGATGCTGTCACCCTCCTTGAGGCCTATGAAATTGGCTAACTCCATCCTGGCAATTGTCAGGTTGTTGCGGGCAGTGATCAGCTGCTGCTCGTTCATCGAGAGATGCGTGCGCGCCCGGAGCTCTTCGGATCTAAGGCCGATCCCGGTCTGATTACGCACTATGGCAAGCCTGAGGTGTTCCCGTGTTTCCTTGACGGCCTGCTCGGTTGCCAGAAGACGGGATTTTGACTTCTGGATGTCCAGGTACAGCTTGAAAACCTTGAAAGCCGTCTCGCTTTTTGATCCATCAAGTCGTTTGTCCTGAATGTCAGACTCTCTGATTGCAATTTCTCTTGTCGGAGAGATTGAAGGATTGAATATCGGCAGCCTGAGGGTGAGAGCTGTGCTGAAATCGTGCTGAGTGACGGGATTGTTAAGGTTGTTGATCATGAAGTCGTTCTGGGCAAAGCGCCCCTCATCCAGCTTCATCATGAATGTCTGTGTCGGGGAATTCGATACGTTGAAGCGTTCTTCAAAGGTGATGGAGGGGTAGTAGCGCGATGTCGCAACCCCTATGCCCTGCCGCGCGGCTTCCGCGTTGAAGGTTGCAGACCGGACTCGATTGTTTTTTTCAACAGCCATGCTGATAGCTTCCTTAAGGCTTAGTTGAAAGGATTCCGCCGTCGAATTATGGGCAGACAGGGCAATCATAAGTAGTCCGAGAATAAATCTGATCATGGAAACACCTCAGCAAGATATATATTGTAAATTATATATTCAAAATACTATATGTCAACTGAATTCGATTCAGAACATTCCATATGACGTCCGCATCTACATTCAACTCTACCAGTAAAATCGACATATGCGAGATTGGGTGATCTTTTTTCAATCAGGCACTTGAAAATTATTTTTATCTTCACAATTGCCCGCATTTCCTTCATACAATCTTCTCAACCTTCATATAGCGTGAAACCATCAGTTACTAATAAAAGGGAGGAAGTACGATGAAAATGATGACAGTAGTAGCGATTGCCTTGAGTCTGGCGGTTTCTATGTTCAGCATTGCCTATGCCGGTTTCGGAAAAGGGATGGGCGGCGGATGCGGCGATTGCGCCCAAAATACTGGAGCTGGTGCCGCTGCAACCGCACCTTCCGCTCAGTTCCGCAAGTTCCAGGCTGACACCATAGATCTGCGACAGGATATGATGCTCAAGCGTTTCGAGATCCAGCGTGAAAACCTGAAGGCCACCCCGGATGCTGGCAAGATTGCCGCACTGCAGGCCGACATAAAGAACGTTCAATCCAAAATCCACGCCATACGTGATCAGAGTGGACTTCCGACCGGCACGGGCGAGGGTGAATGCGGCCAGATGATGGGCGGCTGCAACAAAATGGGTATGGGAGCTGGAAAAGGAATGGGTGGCTGTAATAAAATGGGAATGGGTGGCGGAAAAGGCATGGGCGGTTGCAATGGCCCCTGTGGCGCACAGAAGTAATCTGCCGGAGTGTATCAGATGAAACATTTCCTGCCATTAGTTTTGGTTTTGTTTTGGCTTGCTGTACAGCTGCCGGCTGCCGCTCAGGCTGCCGGCAGCATCAGTGAACCGGAAAATTGCCGTAAAAATGGCATAAAAAGGGATTGTGGCGGCGGACCCGCGTGGTGTAGCAATGCCGATGGCACCTGCAGCCCGGAAATGCGCGGTCGATGCGGCAAGCGGCGGGGCGATTGGTACGGTGCCAGTCAGCCGGTTGTCAATGCGACCGAGGCCCGCGAGCTGTTATCAAATTACTTTATCGGACATGGCTATACAGTTTCTGAGATTACTGAAAAAAAATGGGGCTTTAGAGCCGACATTCTCGACAAGGACGGCAAGGCGATTGACCGGGTTATGATTGACAAACGCTCGGGCCGTATCCGCTCACTCTATTGATCTTGCCAAGAGGTTTCATGTGCTTCCACCAGTTCTGATTGTTGAAGATGACATCAAGCTTGCCAGGATTGTGAAGGCATATCTTGAGGGAGCAGATTTCAGAACCGAGCATGCGTCAAGCGTAAAGGAGGCTCTTCAGAAAGCGGAATCCGAGCTGCCGCTGGCAGTGATTCTCGATCTGGGACTACCGGATGGCAGTGGTGAAGAGCTGTGCCAAAGTTTTAAGGAGTTGGGCGATTTTCCCGTCATCATGCTGACGGCAAAATCATCCGAAGAAGAACGGATTGCCGGATTTGCTCTCGGTGCAGATGACTACGTTGTCAAACCGGCCAGCCCGCGAGAGCTGGTCTATCGTTTAAAGGCTGTACTTAAGCGCTATGAACGCAGCTCATTATCAGAAAGCATTATATCCTTCAATAACGGCAGGCTGATCCTTAACAACCTGCGCCACCAGATTACTCATGAAGGCCAGCAGGTTTCAGTTACTCCTACCGAGTTCAAACTTCTCATTACCCTGGCTGCATCACCCGGCCGAACCTTTACCCGCTACGAACTTGTTTCCCGTGCGCTTGGCTATCAGTTCGAAGGCTACGACCGCAGCATAGATGCCCACATCAAGAACCTTCGTCAGAAAATCGAAAAGAATCCCCGCACTCCCGAATATCTTAAAACCGTGTACGGCGTCGGCTATCTATTTACCGGGGAGCGGGATGCGCTGTAGCCTACGCTGCAAATTTCTGCTGCTGTTCATCCTGATTTCGGCCATCGCCCTCTCATCAGCTTTTGTACTACGCGGGCTAGTAATGCGGGATTTCAGCCATTATCTGGACGGCGAATCACAGGACCGCATCCAGCGAACAATTGCACTCCTCGAAGGTGCATACGAAAAAAATGCCGGATGGCAGCCTGAGAAGCTGGCCAGTGACCTGGCCTGGGCGCTTCAGCTTGGAGTCGAGGTTCGTCTTTTTGAAGCAAGCGGACAAGCAGTTATCAACTCCGAACAGGCGGTCATGATGCTGACTCCGCTGATGCGAAAGCGGGTACTGGATGCAACCGGCTATGATCCGTCAATGGTGAAAGGTGCTTCCGTACCATATCCGCTCTATCTGCGTGGAGAGGAGATTGGGCATCTTGAGGCACGGATACTTGAACAAGTCAAAGAGGATTATTTTGTCCGCTCTTCAAACCAGGTTCTGCTGGTCTCGGTTACCATTCTGGGACTGTTTTCGGTATTCGCCGGCATCATCGCTTCAAGAAGACTTGCCCGGCCTATTCTTGAGCTGGTTGATGCATCCAGAGATATTGCAGAAGGGAACCTGTCACGCCGTGTCAACAGTTCGGGACATGATGAGATCGGGCAACTGTCAAAAAGCTTCAACAGCATGGCCAACAACCTGGAAGCGCAGGAAAAATTGCGACGCACTCTATTATCCAATGCTGCCCATGAATTACGAACACCGCTGGCGATCATATCAGGCGAACTTGAGGGGATGCTGGATGGAGTGCTACCCACCGACCGCAACGCACTCCAATCTCTACATGATGAGTCACGCCGCCTGACTTCCATTCTGGATGGTGTGGACGAATTGTCCCGCGCTGAAGCTGGTACACTTAATCTGAGCAGGGAAACTTTCCAGCTAAAATCCTATCTATCCGGAATTGTCGGTCGCTTCGAGCGGACTTTTATCGAGAAGAATTCTGTTCTGCTGCTCGACTGTCCAGACACTCTTACACTTAATGCCGATCCGGACCGCCTCAGTCAGATTCTGATCAACCTGATTAGTAATAGCCTGAAAGCAATTTCTAGCGGAGGCCGGGTTGCTGTTATTGCCTCATCCGTGGATGGAGGAGTCTGTATTGAGATTCAGGATAACGGCTGCGGAATTGCTGAAGAAGAGCTGCCGCATATTTTTGAGCGCTTTTACAAAGGTAAAAATGGCGGACTGGGACTTGGGCTGTCAATCGTGCATGAGCTTGTTGCTGCCCATGGCGGCACTGTGTCGGTAAGAAGTTCTGCCGATTCCGGGACCGCATTTCGTGTAACGCTACCCCGCATATAACTACGTCCGGCCTTATCAAAATTTGTTGAGGATAATGTATGATCAACCTGACTGGAAAACCGGCACCTGTTTTTTCACTTAATGACAGCAATGGAATGCGGCACCACCTTGATGATTTCAAGGGCGACTGGTTGTTGATGGTTTTTCATCGGCATCTGGGTTGACTCCCCTGTCGGGCGCACATCACGCAGTTGCGTGATCGGGAGAATCAACTTATAGGGCGGAACGTAGCTGTTGTTGTGGTCACTTTTGAAAATAACTACCTGGCACGCTGCTATGCTGAAGACACATCTCTTCGGTGGCCTGTTCTCGTCGATGAAACGCGTGAAGTCTACAGGAGCTTTGGAATGCTGGCAGCCTCCTTCTGGGATGTGTGGGGTCCCAGGACGTGGATAGCCTATTTCAGGGAAATGCGTAAAGGCAGCAAACCGCACAAGTCCGATGGTGATATCTACCAGCGTGGTGGTGATGTGCTGATAGATCCGACCGGAATTGTGCGGCTGCATCATGTCGGCGAAGGGCCGGCCGACAGGCCGGCCGTCGATAAGATTTTAGAGCTCGTTTATTCCTGAAATCACCCTGTCTGGCAGGCTGATTCATCAGATACCTTCAAACAACGCTGTGGAAAGATAGCGCTCGGCACCGTCTGGCAGGATCACGACAATCGTCTTGCCGGCAAATTCATCCAGCTTGGCAAGTCTGACTGCGGCTGCCACAGCAGCTCCGCAGGAAATACCCACCAGCAGCCCCTCTTCCCTGGCCAGACGCTTGGCATAATCTATCGCTTCATCGCTGGATACCTGCTCAACACGGTCAACCACCGATAGGTCCAGGGTATCCGGAATAAATCCGGCACCGATACCCTGTATCTTATGCGGGGCCGGTTTGATTTCCTGACCGGCCAGCTTCTGGCTGATGACCGGGCTCTCTTTGGGCTCTACCGCTACCGACAGGATCTTTTTCCCCTTGGTATTCTTTATGTACCGTGAAACCCCGGTAATCGTTCCGCCTGTACCTACACCGGCGACAAGTACATCGATTCCTCCGTCAGTGTCATTCCAGATCTCCGGTCCGGTGGTCTTCTCATGAATCTCGGGGTTGGCCGGGTTTTTGAACTGCTGCGGCAGAAAGTATTTATCCGGCTCCGCTGCAGCGATCTCCTCGGCTCGGCTGATGGCACCCTTCATTCCTTCAGCACCGGGTGTCAGGATCAGGTTGGCACCCAAAGCGGCCAGAACACGGCGGCGTTCGATACTCATCGTTTCCGGCATGGTCAGGGTCAGCTTGTAGCCGCGGGCTGCCGCCACATAAGCCAGAGCAATGCCGGTATTGCCGGATGTTGGCTCGATAATCTCGACACCGGGCTTTAATACGCCGCGCTTTTCGGCATCCCAGATCAGGTTTGCCCCTATACGGCATTTTACCGAATAGGCCGGGTTACGTCCTTCGACTTTGGCGAGGATGGTAGCCTTGGCACCCTCGGCGATGCGATTTAATCTAACAAGCGGTGTGTTGCCGATGGACTGAGAGTTGTCTGCATAGATTCTACTCATTTCGGTCTCCTTTCATACTTACGTTTTTGTAATGTCTATAGAATTTATAGGCATTGATGTCAAAAAAAACTAGATGCTGTAATCGACTACTTTCTGAATTTTGCTGCGCTCTGCTTCGCTTCTTTCAATCATATCAGCCAGCGTCAGACTGTCCATCACATTTGAAAGAGCCACATTCACATCTGCCATTGTCAGCTTGATTCCGCAGGTGGCCTCATCCAGACATTCTTCGCAACGGGCATAGTTTGTTGTGCTGAGGCACTGTACCGGAGCTATATCACCTTCCAGAATTCTGACAATCGAACCGATTGTGATTTTGCCGGCCGGTACCGCCAGTGTGTATCCGCCGCCTTTTCCGATCCTGCTCTGCAACAAGCCGCCTTTTCTTAGTGACAGAAGTATAAACTCAAGAAATTTTTTGGGGATGTTCTCAACCCTGGCCAGATCGGCAATTAAAACCGGCTGTCCGGCTGGAGTTCCCGCAAGATGTATCAGTGCCTTGAAGGCGTATATTGTTTTCTTGGATATCATATCTATTAAGACTATAGATAAACAAAACTTTAGATGCTGTCAAGATTTATTTTCAACGGAGAATAAAAATTTTGGAGGGTCACAGGGTGGGCAGTCACAGTACAGGTCTAGCTTTTGGGCTTTGAAGGTGCTTCCTTTGTTTGAGGTTCTTTGGTATCAGCGCCATGACCTTCGACCTCTGCGGACTTTTCGAGAGCCTGCCTCGAAATTGTCACGGAATCACTCCGATCCCGGGCTGTTTTTTGCTGAGCCATGGTTCCGGCAACAGCTGCAGACAAGTTGTGTGCAGGATGTGCCAGCGGATTTAAATTGGCGGGATTGCCTATCAATGCGTTCGGTGAAAGCTGCGGGATAATGGTCGACATTGCCCTTCTCCTCGATACATCCTTACCTGACGTATCGGTATTAAAGAAAGGAACTGAAGCAACATACGTTCGTTACATAATATATCGGAATCTATTGTTTATTAGAGGCGGACCAAAGCCCGTAAACAAAAAGCGCCGCCAAAACCAAGGATGGAATGATTGAAACTGGAATAAAATATTTTGCAGGTCGGTTATCCTTGAATACCACTCTGTAAAAACCGAGAATCAAAAGAAATGTGACACCTACAATAATCTGATACATAATAAAACCGGAAGCTATGGTAACAGCTATGCCACTTGATGGGGTTAACGAAAAATACGTCAGAGTGAATATCATTGACGCCAGGCACCACCAAACCATTTTTCACCTCACAGCAAGTAGTTGGTAAAGGACCTGGCCACAGAGGCAGGCCCTGGTTTTATTGGCGCGCCCGACAGGATTCGAACCTGTGACCTACGGCTTAGAAGGCCGTTGCTCTATCCAGCTGAGCTACGGGCGCATGGGAGTTTATCTGCTTTAGACTGCTCAGAGTGCCGGATTTATAACACAATTCACGCGTAAAGTCGAGCGGGTATGTTGCAGTTCAAAAACACCAATTCGTATTGACGCTGTCTTGATGTTAATATAGACTCGGCTTGCATCAGCGACGCCCGTTTACTCACCACTGAGATAAGCTTCACTGTACCGTAGCATCGACACGTGTGGAGTTCCTTTAGGTTTTAGTTGAAGCCCTGCCACCAAGAGGTGGAGACGGGATCCTTCATGAGCCCCAAAAGCAAAAGCATCTCCAATGAAATCCTACTCGTTGTGACCCTAGTCACGGCCTTGAGCCTGACAGTGTGGGGCGTCTTAGACTATTCCAGAAACATATCCGAGGCCATAGACGACTTGCGCTCAGGCCTGGTCCGCAAAACCGAGCGGCTTTCGCACAGCATCGTCTACCCAGCCTGGAATCTGGACCGGGAAGAGATTGATCGAAGCATCATAAACGAGCTGAAAAGCGAAAACACTCTGGCCATAATTCTCCGTGACGAGAGCGGCGGCGTCTCGGCCGGCAAGATTAAAAACGCAAAAGGCCAGATCGAAAACTATCTGGACAATGAGACCGGCCGCAGCAGGCTGGCCTCAAGCTTTGCAATACATTCACTGCCTGTCATGAAGAACAAAACCAGTATCGGAACCGTATCAGTATACTTCTCCGACCACGAGATAAGGGAGCGTACAAGAAGGGAGCTGCTATACATCATCCTGCAGCTGACCAGCCTTTCGGCTGTTATCTCGTTCACCATTTACTATATCCTCAGACGCCGCATCATAAATCCTCTCAACCTCCTTGAACATTCAGTAAGAACCGTCTCACCCGACAATCTGACGCCTGCAATTGACATACAGCGCAATGACGAAATAGGAAAACTCGCAGCATCCTTTGCTGAGATGGGTGCCACGCTCCAAAGCAGCTTTGCAAAACAGAACGCTCTTACCGAAGAGATCAGAAAGCGCGAAGAACAGTTCAGTGCCATTACCTCAAATGTACCGGGTGCCATTTACCGCATTGCCGGAGATGCAACACAGACCGTACTCTATATAAGTGAGCATATCGATATGATTTCCGGAGTGCCTGCAGCCGACATAGTCGGCAAAAGCATGTCCAATTTCAGGAAAATGGTTGTGGAGAGCGACCAGAATCTGCTCGAGGATACGATCCGGAATGCGATCGCACATAAGACTTCCTATGATGTGAAATACCGGATTGCCGACCTGCATGGTGATATCCGTTGGATTCATGAAATCGGGCGGTGCAGCGTACTTGAAGAAAGCTGGCTGCTGGATGGTGTCATGATTGATAACACCGAGCTGCATGAAAAAGACAGCCTGCTGATGCAATCACAAAAGATGGAGACCGTGGGGGTACTGTCAGGGGGCATCGCCCACGATTTCAACAATATACTCGGTGGCATTATGGGCGCCGTGTCAATGCTGAAAATAAAACTCTCCGGCCCGTCCGGAGTCTCAGATGACAGTATCAATAAATACATCTCCATGATCAAGAGATCCTCTCAGCGAGCCGCTGAAATGACAGCTCAGCTGATGTCCCTGGCAAAACCGCAGGAATTAAAACTGACACCGGCGGATCTGAAGGCATCAATTCAGCACGTGATCCAGATCTGCCAGAACACGATGGATAAATCGGTCGTCATCAATGTGGAACTACCCGATGAGCATGCCTACGCGAACGCTGATGTTGTAAGGATTGAGCAGGTACTGCTGAACCTGTGCGTCAATGCAGGCCACGCCATGACAATCATGCGGCCGCCATCCCAGGCCTGGGGCGGTAACATGCAGATCATACTCAATAAAATACATGCTGACAGGTCATCAGGCATGCCGCATCCGGACGCGAGAGAGATCGATTACTGGGTAATTACGGTCAAGGACTCGGGAGTCGGCGTGGATGTCAAACACCAGATGAACATATTCACCCCTTTCTTTACGACAAAACAAAAGGGGGCCGGCAGTGGCCTGGGACTCTCCATGGCCTACACCATAGTCTCACAGCATAGCGGCTTCATAACCGTACATTCTGAACCGGACAACGGTTCAGAATTCAGAATTTACCTGCCAACACTGGCTGGGGTTACTGAAACCAGCTGTAATGCAGCCGATGACGAGCGCTTGCCACACGGGACAGGGACAATCCTGATAGTTGATGACGAAGAGATGCTGCGAGAAAGTGCAGCAGAAATTCTTATTCAGTGCGGATTCAGGGTGATATTCGCACAAAACGGCGAAGAGGCGGTGAAACAGATCGAGGCATACGGCGACGAGATCCGTCTCGTGCTGCTTGACATGGTCATGCCGGTCCTATCGGGAAAAGAGGCTTTCTTCCGAATCAAAAAAATCAGGCCAGGCACCAGAATACTGCTCTCGTCCGGCAACAGACAGGATGAGCGTGTCCAGGAGCTTATGGCTGCCGGAGTTGACGATTTCATACCGAAGCCTTATTCCCTGACTGAGTTGGCCTGTAAAGTACACAGCCTGACTCAATCCGGTCACCCGAAGTAAATAGTTGCGCTTCCGTCCGCGGCTTTCAAGTCATTTGCTTAACGAGGAGTATCGTTATGAGATGGTTATTCAAATCGCAGGAGATTGCAGTGGCTCTTGCCACATTGCTCTGCCTACAGGCTGGCGTACCTGCGACAGGCAGATGCGAAGAACAGCTACTGATGGTATTCCGCGAGAAACCGCCTTACTCGTACACCGAACATGGTGTCCAGAAGGGTTTCCTGCTGGAACGCACCAGGCAGATTCTTGACAAGGCCCGCGTACAAGCCAGCTTTGAAATCATGCCTCCCAAGAGAATTTTTGCCGAAATAGAAGCCGACACCAGAGCGATTTGCTCCTTCGGGTGGTATAAAACCCCTGAACGCGAGAAGTATGCGCTCTACACCCGCTCCATTCACAAAGATCGCCCTCATATCCTACTGGCTGCGCCGGCATCGACAGCTGCAATTGGGCGCCACGCAACTTTAAAAAACCTGCTTGCCGACAACAGCCTGACACTGGCTCTGGTGGATGGAACATCTTACGGACCCGAACTGGACAAAATGATCGCTTCATTTCCGGGTAAAATTGACCGGGCACTGATTTCGCCTCTGCAGGTTGCCAGAAAGATAGCCGCTAATAGAGCCGACTTCATGTTTATAGATCAGGACGACTACGAATACATGCTTGCCACCGAACCGGAATTCAAGAAAAACAGGCTGGTAAAGATCAGCTTCCCGGATATGCCACCCGGCCTGCTGCGTTACATTCTCTGTAGCCGTAAGACCGGGAATAATTTAATCGAACGCCTGAATGCCGGTATTGTCGGAATCACAAAAAATCGCTGAAGCAGTTATTTAGGCTGACCGGACTCCAGCCAAGGAGGGCCCGTGATAAAAACCATTTTTTACTCAGCATTTGTGCTGGCATTGAACTGCACAACTGTTCCCTGCCGGGCCGAGACATATCCGCTAACTTTTCTGACGGAAGAGAATCCCCCCTTCCACTACACCGACAGGGGGGTTCTGAAGGGGATGGCGGTTGAAGTTCTACAGCAGATCTGGAACCAGATGGGCGAACCCCACAAGGATATCACGGTTATGCCTTGGTCGCGTGCCTATGAAGCGGCGCAGAACAAGCCCGGGACCGTTATATTCGTAACAGCACGACTGCCGGAACGTGAAAAACTCTTCAAGTGGGTCGGTCCGATAACCATGTCACGGCTTGTACTATTAACCAAACGCAACAGCACTGTAAAACTGAATTCCGATGACGATATCAGAAAATACCGGGTCGGAGTTCTTCACAACGATGTCGCTGAGCTGATCATGCGGAAACTGGGGGTGCCGAGCGCACAGCTGGACATGGCACCGGACCACAAAACCAGCATATTAAAACTGATGGCTGGGCGTATAGACATGATGGTGAAGGGGGAAAAATCACTTAACGAGTTTCTGAAAGGAATCGGCCAAAACCCGGAGGATTTTAAAGTGCTCCGCAAAGTTGCCGGGGTACAGGTCTGCTTCGCTTTTCACAAGGACACCCCGGACAGTGTCATAAGCAGATATCAGGAAGCACTTAACCATCTCAAAGCCGATGGAACTCTGAACGGAATAATCAAAAACCACCAGCCGGATTAGAGTTCCGGAAATTGTTTCATTTTTTTGCATGAATAAACCGGTAAAGCCACGTACCATGTTGAACCGGAACGAAAGGGACATCCCATGACCAGACTGATAAAAACCGTTACGGCGTTGGTGATGCTTCTGCTGCTGAACACCGGCACTGCCAGAGCAGCCTCCAACGATTACACCTACATTGCAGAGAACGCCGCGCCGCAGAACTATCTGGAGAATGGTGTGCTGAAAGGATATGCCGCCGAACTGCTCATGGCAATGTGGAACCGGATGGGGGTAAAACCAAAAACAATCCAGTTTTTGCCCTGGGACAAGGCCTACCAGCTTACTCTCACACAACCCAAAACGGTATTATTGACCACTTCGAGACTTGAAGAACGTGAAACTTTGTTTAAATGGGTAGGGCCAATCAGCACCCCACGTTTCAGTTTCTTTGCAGACAGTGCGCGTGACATCAAAATTACCAGCCTCGATGATGCCAGAAAGTATCGAGTAGGTACGGTCATCAATGATGCGGCGGAGACGATACTCCTGAAGCGCAAATTCACGAAGGAGATGTTTGACCGCTCCCCCGACATCAAAACCGCACTGGAAAGATTACGCGATGGCAAGTGTGACCTGTTCGTCAGTTCCGAGGCGAGTGCAATACAATCCCTTAAGCTGTTCGGCTTTGATACGAAGCGATACGTTAACGTGCTCCCAATCGCCGGTACCTCAGTGTTTTTTGCTTTTCATAAGGACACTCCTGATCGGGTCATCAAGGAATTTCAAGACGCCCTGAATGCTCTGAAGGCGGACGGGACTTACAAGAAAATCAGAGGGAAGTACGGCTTTTCCGATTAGCCCGCCGTAATGGATCATGTCCGTTTAAAAATCTTCTCCAGTTCCGACAACGTAATGATGTGCGATACCGGGCGGCCATGCGGGCAACTGGCGGCAAAATCGGTTTCATCCATGCTGCGCAGCAATTCAGATATCTGGCGGATTTCCAAAGAGTGAGGACCACGCACGACCGAGTGACAGGCAACTCTGGAGAGCAGTTCATCAAGCACATCCTGGAAGGCGGCGCTGCTGCCAAGTTGGACAAGATCAGCCAGGATATCCCGCACCAGGCGGATCGCGTCTTTTTCAGCCGCCAGACGGGGAACAGCGGCAACCATAAGAGTATTGCCGCCAAACGGTTCCAGCTCGAAACCGATACCGGCCAGTTCGGCATGAAAACGCGAAGCTACGGCAACTTCACTGAATGAGAGTTCCACCGTTTCCGGGAAAAGGCAGCGCTGCGACTCAACCCCGCCGGCAAGAAACTGCTGTTTCAGGCGCTGATAGGCCACCCGTTCGCTGGCGGCATGCTGGTCGATGACCACCAGTCCGGAACCGGATTGGCAGAGGATGTACTCACCGTGGAACTGGCCTATGACCGAAAGAGATGAAAAATAGCCGGAACCTTCGGAAATCCTGCTTTCAGACCTGAAGGGTGCTGCCGGCTCGTTAACTGTCGGCATGGCAGGGCCTGTCCGGGAATCAGGCCTGGCGGCTGTTTCTTTAATGCTTTCAGGTGCAGGAAAATAATGGGGGGTGCGTTCTCTGCCCAGGGACATCTGGGCTGCGGCAGCGATCCGCTCACGATATGATTGTCCGGTTGAGGCTGATGAATGATTTGTCCGGACCGGCCTGTTGGCCAGCCATGGCGAGTGGCGCAGCAGCTCCTCCACCGCCGCTTGAATGGCATCGTGTACGGCTGGCTGGCGCCGGAAACGCACTTCATGTTTGGTCGGGTGAACATTGACATCAACCTCTCCAGCGGACAGCCGGATGAACAGCGCCACAACCGGGTACCGGCCGCGCTCGATAACGCCGCGGTAAGCCTGCATGATGGCGTGCTGCACGACTTTGTCCCTCACAAACCGACCGTTTATGTAGGTGAATATCGCCTGCGGACTGGAGCGAACCAATGACGGTGAGGATATGAAGCCATCAATGGAAACATATTCATTCTGATAACACACTTCGTGCAGCTGGGAAGAGCTGTCCCGACCCACAATTTGAGACAAACGCCGTTGCAGATCACTTTTCTGCACTTTAAAAACATCCCGGCCATCATTTGAGCAGGAAAAGGCGACATCCGGGCGGGAAACCGCCATACGGGAAACAACATCACCTACATGACCGGCTTCAGTTTCAGCACTTTTCATGAATTTAAGCCGGGCCGGAATATTGAAGAAGATATGTTCTACGCTGATAACCGTGCCAGGGGCCATGCCACAGGCCTTTACATCCCGCACCCGCCCCCCTTCAACAGTGATCTCGGTTCCTTCCAGACTGCCCGCTTCACGGGTGGCCAGCGTGAAGCGGGAGACAGAGGCAATCGAAGGGAGTGCCTCACCCCGGAAACCAAGCGTTACAATGCCGTCCAGGTCCTCTTCGCTCCTGATTTTGCTGGTGGCGTGCCGCTCCAGTGAGAGCAGTGCATCCTCGCGCGACATGCCATGGCCGTTATCCGCAACCCGGATAAGTCTCCTGCCGCCTCCGGCTATTTCAACCGAGATATCGTTGGCGCCTGCATCCAGTGAGTTTTCGATCAGCTCTTTAATAACAGAGGAGGGCCTCTCGACAACTTCACCGGCGGCAATTTTATTGGAGAGCGACTCCGGCAGGATTAAAATGCGATGCGACATAAATTGTCTGCTCCTTGGCAGCAGTACGCAAAAAAGAGCGGGAAGACCGCTCTTTCAGTAAATTGGAATAAAATGTACACTGAAGACTACTTTTTTGCGCTGTCGCCCGTATCGCCGAAGAGACTGTCGAAATCATCATTTGCCGGTGCCGCACCACCCGTGGCGGTGGGTGCCGGCGTATCATCCCAGGAAAAATTTTCCAGATCAAACTCTCCCGGCCCTGCTGATGGAGCAGCGGCGACCGGGGCCGGAGCCGCAGGAGGGGCTGTATATGAGGCAAACGGATCTGCGTCAGATTGAGATGTACTCTCAAGCAGATCAGCAAATCCCGGATCCTCAACCTTGGCCTGCTGCGATCCAGGCTCTGGTATGTCATCGTCAAAATTGAACGGATCATCATTCATCGGGGTGGCGGTGGATGCAGGCGCCGAATCTTCGGGCAGATCGAATGAAAACATGTCGTCATGAGTCTCAATGTTATCGGCAGGCCGCTCATCCGCCGACGAAGTACTGCGAAATTCTTCAGCTCTTTGTTCTCGCGCTTCCGGCGGAAGGACAAGCGGAGTAATATTGTAGGTCTGCTTGTAAGCGCCAAGATCGGCAGAACACTTCTTACAGCTGCTGAAAAATTCGAAACTGTTGTATCCGCACTTTGGACACTTCATGAGCGGCTCCTTGACGCAGGATTTGTCATATTTCGCCCCATATATACTGCATTATAGCAAGGATTGCAATACTTGCCGTCTCGGTTCTAAGTATTCTGGAGCCCAATGAAACCGGCTGGAAACCGTGCAGGGCAAAGTGACGCACTTCCAGCGGATCAAAACCCCCTTCAGGGCCGATCGCAACAACGACCGAAGCCGGCTTGACCTGTGACGTCAGCGTCTCTTTCAACGAACGTTCGCGTTCACCTTCCCAGAGGATCAGGCGCAGCTCCTGTCCTGAATCGTTGGCCGTTTCCACGGCACTCGGCCGCCACGAAACCGGCGGGACATCGCTGCGGCCGCATTGCCGGGCCGCTTCTGAGGTAATCCGGTTCCAGCGCTCAAGCTTGCTCTCCTGCTGGTCATTCCGTATCCTGGCAACTGAGCGGCGACCCCCGAAAATTCTGAAGTCATGGGCGCCCAGCTCAGTTCCCTTCTGCAGGATCAGATCAACCTTGTCACCTTTGGGAAGAGCCTGACAGATCGTAATCTGAGGAGCGGTGGTATTTATATCGGCCGCAGCATGAGTTGAGGATATTTTGACCGCCACCCACTCCTTGGCTACCTGGTTGATCACACCGTAATATACGAGCCCCTTTTCGTCGGCAAGCTGAACAGAATCACCTGTGGCGAGGCGCAGGACCCGCACCATGTGGTTATATATTTCCCCGTCAAAAGAGGCGTATCCGTCTCTGACAGTACGGGAGTTTATCATGAAACGACGGGCACTCATTGCTTTACGGACCTCCGATAGCGCATGGCAATCCATTCACCGGCAAGGCTGGTCTCAACAAACTGAAGCGGCTGCGAAGCAAAGCCCAGCCTGACCAGATCCTCTTTCTCGGCCAGTATCCCCGAAAGTATCAGGGTTCCTCCGGGATTGAGGCGGGATGCCAGCCAGGGTGCCAGCCTGACCAGCTCTTCAGCCAGAATATTTGCGAGAATAATATCAAAATCCTCTGTGAGTGATTCAAGCGGAGTCGTGCCGCACTCTATTTTTTCGGCCAGACCGTTCAGGACAAGGTTTTCTCGCGCCACCAGAACTGCTTCCGGGTCGATATCAAGAGCCAGAATTCGCCCCCCCCCCAGCAGACTGGCGGCCATAGCCAGAATTCCGGAACCGGTTCCCAGATCAAGCAGGGCAGGCGCTCCCGCACCCGATGAGTCCATGCTCTTTTCAAGCATCTCCAGGCAGAGCCTTGTAGTTTCGTGTCCACCGGTACCAAAAGCCATCCCGGGATCGATACGCAGCACCAGGTCATCCGGTAACGATACGGCCTCTTCCCAGGTTGGGACAATTAAAAGCCTGCTGCCGACGCGCAGCGGCTTGAAGTGCACTTTCCAGCTGCTGCTCCAGTCCTCCGAACGGACGGCCTTAATCGTTGCAGGGGCTATATAAGCCTCAGGTCGTCCGGCTGAAAGTTCCTGCAGGTACGCTTCCAGTTCAGACATGATAGGACCTGGATCAATAGCGGCCGACAGGTAGGCCTTGATAGTCACCCGCGACGACTCAGGAATCTCGCTGGTTGAAAAAGCATCTACGGAGAGGTTCTCTACACAGACTCCGTTACCGGAAATCCCGGTCAGAAATGAGGATAGAACATCTATAAATTCCACCGGGACATCACAGGCGATTTCAACCCAGGATTCATTCATCTGACAACCTTTATGCAATATTTACGGTCAGCGGAAGTTATCAGAACAGCTATGGCCTTGCAATAAAAAAGCCTGCCGACAGATCCAACCTTATTTTCCTTGACCGTAAAAGGCCCATAAAGCTATAAACCTGATACCATAAGAGAATTGGATCATCACTCATGACGCCACTTGAGCTCGCCCTACTTGCCGCCTTCTGTTGTGCCCTTTCCGGTGTTCCAGCCTTGTTCAAGACGGTTCCGCCGCAACTGGGACGCAGAGTTTCATACAGCCTTGTAGCGGCAGGTGCAGTAGCAGGCTTGGCAGCCTCCGCCGAGATGCTGCTGAACGACGGCCGGCCGGAAACGGTCCAAGCTCTCTGGAGCCTGCCTCTTGGAACGTTGCTGTTTCGTTTTGATCATCTGTCTGCTTTCTTTTTCATTCCGGTTCTGATTGTGGCGTTCTGCGTTTCCCTGTACGCCTGCGGCTACTGCGCAACCGCCTTTGACAACCGCAGTGAAGCGTTGCTCACCTTTTATTTCGGCCTGACAATCGCCTCCATGCTGCTGGTACTGCTGTCCGCCAGTGGCCTGACCCTGCTGGTTTTCTGGGAAATCATGGCTCTGGCCATATTTTTTGCGATGAATCAGGACCATCTCAAGGCTGAGGTTCGCCAGGCCGGCCTGCACTACCTGGTTGCCAGCCACGTCACCACGCTGTTGGTTATAGTTGTTTACTCCCTGTTACCGGGGGGAGGCCTCCAACAGTTCCCGGCTACCGGGACGCTAGAACCGGACGGCTTGCTGCCAACTGTTATCATGTTGACGGCTCTGGCCGGCTTTGGCCTCAAGGCCGGCATAATGCCTCTGCACATCTGGCTGCCGAGCGCCCACGCCAATGCCCCCAGCCATATTTCTGCGATCATGTCGGGCATCATGATAAAACTGGGTATTTACGGCATTATCCGGATGCTTTCTTTCTTCAACCACCCACCTGCCTGGTGGGGAATTTTTATTCTTACACTCGGAATTATTTCATCCGTAGGCGGCGTTCTCTTCGCCATAGGACAACACGATATCAAGCGCCTTCTGGCGTATCACAGTATTGAGAACATCGGCATTATAGTGATCGGGATCGGCATCGCCCAGATCGGGCTATCTTCTTCCAACCATATCCTGTTTGTGCTTGGCATGGCCGGGGCCTTGCTGCATGTGGTCAATCACGCCCTGTTCAAATCACTGTTATTCATGGGCGCCGGGGCTGTCATTCATGCCGCCGGCACCCGCGACATAGACCGGATGGGAGGACTTGCCCGTGTTCTTCCGATAACTTCAATCCTGTTTCTGACAGGTGCAATTGCCATCTGCGGTCTGCCTCCGCTGAATGGTTTTGTCAGCGAATTTCTGATCTATCTCGGCTTATTCAAAGGCTTTGGAACCTCCACCGGAAATTCGGCTGCTATGCTGGCAATTGCAGCACCGTCATTGGCGCTGACCGGAGGACTGGCACTGGCCTGCTTTGTGAAAGTTTTCGGCTGCGTTTTTCTCGGATCACCACGGGCCAGTCACCCTGGACCTCACGAAAATACCGCCATGACTTCTGCAATGGCAATAATTGCCGCAGCCTGCATACTGATAGGAGTGCTTCCCTTGGCCGTGACGCGTTTCATGGAGCCGGTTATAGCCTCGCTTTTCCCCGTACAAAATATTCTGCTGCCTTCTATTCAGACCACTGCCCATCTTTTCGGGCTCAGCGTTGCAGCGGCAGCCCTTTTCATGATTCTGGTGCTTCTGATAGCACTCTATATCAACAGGCTCAAAACAAAGCCGATCGCTGAAACTGTCACCTGGGATTGCGGTTACGCCGCGCCATCCGCAACCATGCAGTACACCGCTTCATCATTTGCCCAGATGCTGGTGAGTATTTTCAGCAGCATTCTGCGGCCGGAGAGACACGAACCGCTTGTCAGCAGCCTCTTTCCGCAAAAAGAACGATTCGAATCACATGTGCCGGAAGTTGTTCTTGAACATGGGATTCTTCCGGTCATGACAATAGTTGACCGCTGGCTTGCCTCCATTAGGCGCCTGCAGAGCGGACAGTTGAACCGTTACATACTGTATATTTTTATTGCTTTAATCGTATTACTGGTTATGTCGGATGTGATATGAAAATATTCGGCCATGGATGACCTTACTGCAGACCCGCCACGCACAACCTTGACCAAAGACGACGATCCTGTTATTAAGAATATTCTCCTTTATTTGATTCAGGCACTCCCAAGCCGGAGGTACACTCGTGACATTTCAGGATTTAATCCTTTCCCTGCAAGGCTACTGGGCCAAACAGGGGTGCGTGATCCAGCAACCCTATGATACCGAAAAAGGTGCCGGGACTTTCAATCCGGCCACGTTCCTGCGGGTGCTCGGGCCTGAACCGTGGAACGTGGCCTACGTAGAGCCTTCCAGGCGACCGACTGACGGCCGTTACGGGGAAAATCCCAATCGCCTTCAGCACTACTACCAGTTTCAGGTCATCATGAAACCATCTCCTCTTAACATCCTCGACCTGTATCTGGATTCGCTGCGTTCATTCGGTATCGACCCCAACAAACATGACATCCGGTTTGTGGAGGATGACTGGGAATCTCCGACTCTTGGAGCCTGGGGGTTGGGATGGGAGGTCTGGCTGGACGGAATGGAAATTACCCAGTTCACCTATTTTCAGCAGGCCGGCGGCATCGACCTGAAACCGGTGGCCGGTGAAATCACCTACGGTTGTGAACGGATCGCCATGTACCTGCAGGGCGTGGACAATGTCTACGACCTGGAATGGGTCAAAGGAGTTAAATACGGCGACATCCATCACCAGACCGAAGTGGAGTTTTCAACATACAACTTCGAAGAAGCCAACGTACCCCTTCTGCTGGAGTCATTTACCAACTTCGAGAAGGAGTGCATCCGGCTGGCTGAAAAAGGGCTGGTATTCCCGGCCTACGATTTCGTCATGAAATGCTCTCACACTTTCAACCTGCTGGATGCCCGCGGAGCCATATCGGTTACCGAACGGGCCTCCTACATCGGACGGGTACGAAACGTGGCAAAAATATGCGCTGAGGCCTATGTACAGCAGCGGGAGCGGCTGGGATACCCGCTGATGAAAGGAGGCGCCGGCATATGAGCACAAAAGAACTGTTCCTGGAAATCGGCACTGAAGAAATTCCAGCCGGGTTTATCCCCCGCGCCATGTCCGAAATGGAAACCATCATCATCCGTGAACTGGCAAGCGCACGCCTGTCGTTCGACGAAATCAAGACTCTCGGCACACCGCGCCGCCTAGCTCTGGTAGTCAAGGGTATTCCGAACATTCAGCCTGATGCAGAAATAACCGCCACCGGTCCTTCGGTAAAGGCCGCCTATGGCACCGACGGCAAACCTACCAAGGCGGCCGAAGGCTTTGCCCGCGGCCAGGGGGTTGATGTTTCCGCATTGCAGATTGTAACGACAGAAAAAGGCGAGTACATCGCCGTTACCAGACAGGAAACCGGCCGACCGGCCCACCTGATTCTGGCGGAAATTCTGCCGCGCCTGATCACCGAAATTCCTTTCAAGAAATCCATGCGCTGGGGAGATCTCGATGTGCGCTTCGCGCGTCCGATTCACTGGATCGTGGCTCTGTTTGATGGCAGCGTTATGCCGTTCACCTTCGGCAATATCACCAGCGGCGCCGTCTCGCGTGGACATCGATTTATGGCCAACACCCCTTTCCCGGTGCGCGATTATGCCCATTATCTGGAAGAGTGTGAACGCCACTTCGTTATCCCGGATCCGGAGCGCCGCAAAGAGATCATACGGCGGGAAACCCACCGGGTGGCCGAAGCGGCTGGCGGCAAACTGCGCCCGGATGAGGGGCTGCTGGAAGAGGTCACTTATCTGGCTGAGTATCCAAGTGCCGTGGCTGGCAGTTTCCCTGTCGAATTCCTGAAAGTACCCAAAGAAGTACTGATCACCTCTATGCGCAGCCATCAGCGCTACTTTTCCATCCTGGACGCCGATGATCATCTGCTGCCGGGCTTCATAACCATAAACAACACCCTGACCGAGGACCCTTCTGTGGTAGTCAAAGGCAACGAGCGCGTCCTGCGGGCCCGTCTCTCTGACGCCCGTTTCTTTTTTGAAGAGGACCAGAAAATCAAGCTGGACGATCGGGTTGAGTCGTTGAAAAAAGTGGTCTACCAGCAGAAACTGGGCACTTCTTTCGAAAAAATGGAGCGATTCAGGAGTCTTGCAGAAGGATTGGCGGACCGCCTTAATCCCGCTGTCAAACAGCAGACCGCCAGAGCGGCCTGGCTCTGCAAAGCCGATCTGGTTTCCGGTATGGTGGGCGAATTCCCGGAGGTGCAGGGCATCATGGGACGTGAATACGCTCTCCTGGAGGGTGAATCCCCTGCTGTTGCCAACGCCATCGCCGAACACTACCTGCCGACCCAGGCGGGCGGGGAGCTTCCAGCTTCGGACATTGGCGCATTTGTTTCCATCTCGGATAAACTTGATACCGTCTGCGGCTGTTTCGGAGTCGGCCTGATCCCAACCGGGGCGGCCGACCCCTACGCTCTGCGGCGAGCCACCATTGGCATTATCAGCGTCATACTCGACAGAAATTACCATCTTTCACTGTCAAACCTTATCAACTCGTCACTGGATCTGCTGGCGGCTAAATTGAACCGCCCTCAGGAACAGGTGGCCGGTGATGTGCTGGAGTTTTTCAGGGCACGCTTTATCAATCTGCTGGGGAACTCTTTTGCTGCTGATGCCGTTGAGTCTGCCATTGCGGCGGGGTTTGACGATCTGGTTGAAGTCAGATCCCGGATTGCAGCTCTGGCCGAATTCAAGACACATCCGGATTTCGAGCCGCTGACAGTTGCATTTAAACGAGTCGGTAATATAATCAAGGACGGGGTGGATGCTCCGGTCGACGCCACCCTGTTCGCAGACACGGCAGAAAGCGGGCTTTACGAGGCCCTTCAGACGGTCAGAATCTCAGTGGATGAAAACATTGTTTCCGGGGCCTGGCTGGATGCCTTGACGGAAATTGCCACACTGCGCGGGCCGGTAGACAGCTTTTTTGACAGGGTCATGGTTATGGATGAAGACCCGGGGATCAGGTCAAACCGCCTGGCTCTATTGACCGCCATCGCACGCCTGTTCGGCAGAATTGCAGATTTTTCAAGGATTGCTTGATCATTCTTTATTGAGCATCGGAATTGAAAGGAGATATTTCATGTCATTTACCGCTCGTATAGTTGCCGGAAACGCCCTGGGAATAGCATTGACCGTGGCAGCCATGGCACTCTTCAATCCAAAGGGTGATCTGCTGGTCTCAATTTTAATCGGTGCGGTGCTCCTGATCATCATGTCGGCCATCCTTTGGCTGCTGAGCAGCAGCGCCTTCAAACCGCTGGCAGGAATTGTGACTGCACTTGAGAAAGCGGCCGGTGGTGATCTGTCGGTCCGGGCCGAAGTAATCGGCGAAGGCGACTTTGCCCGCCTGGCAACAGCCTTCAACACCATGATGACCGATATGAACAAAGCCATGCGCCAGTTTTTCTCCGTGGCCGACACCGTGCGTGACTCGGTAGTACTGGTGCGCTCCACCACTGATGCCATGGCTGCCGCGGCAGAAGACGTTGCCGTTCAGGCCAGCACGATTGCCACCGCCAGTGAAGAGATGTCCGCCACCTCCGGGGACATTGCCCGCAACTGCCTGTATGCAGCCGAGAGCGCCCAGAAAGCGACGGAACAGACCCATAGCGGCTCCCAACTGGTCCAGAGCAGTTCCAGATTGATGGAAGGCATTGCCCAGCGGGTTAATGTTTCATCACAGACCGTTGAAGGACTGGGGCAACGCTCCGACCAGATCGGAGCAATTGTCAATACCATTCAGGACATTGCCGATCAAACCAACCTGCTGGCACTAAATGCGGCCATCGAGGCAGCCCGGGCCGGTGAACAGGGACGCGGTTTTGCGGTTGTGGCCGATGAAGTGCGGGCTCTGGCAGAGCGGACAACAAAAGCCACCAAAGAGATCGCCACAATGATCAAGGCTATTCAAAGCGAGACGCAGAGTGCTGTTAGCTCCATGTCCGAGGGTGTCGAAGAGGTCAAACGCGGCACAGCTGAAACAACCCGTTCCGGCGAAGCTCTTGAGGATATCCTGAACAAAATCAATGAACTGACCATGCAGATCAGTCAGGTTGCAACCGCAGCCGAAGAGCAGACCGCCACAACCCAGGAGATTACCAACAACATCCAGATGATCACCGATGTTGTAAATCGCAACGTGGAAAATGCCCACAGCACGACTCTGGCAACCACCACACTTGCCAAACAGGTTGAAGGTCTGCATGAACTGGTTGGCCACTTCAAGCTTTCAAAGGCTCTGGAATGGGACAAATCATTTACCGTCGGGGTTGACAAGTACGACAATGCCCATAAAGTTCTCTTCAACATGGTCAACGATCTGGCCGATGCGATGCAGCAGAAAAAGAGCAAGGAGGCGGTTGGTAGAGTGTTGAACGGTCTGGCAGAGTATACCATCAACCACTTTGCCGATGAGGAGCGCAGTTTTGCTCAAACCCACTATCCTGAGGAAACCCAGCACAAAGCACTGCATAAAAAGCTGCTAGAGCAGGTGACTGAACTTATCGGAAAGTTCAATGCCGGCGAGACACTTATCGCTCAGGATGTGATTAATTTCCTGCAGGACTGGCTGATCAATCACATCAAGGGTACCGACAAAAAATATGGCCCGCACTTAAACAAGAACGGCATCAAGTGATCGCAATCATTGATTACGGTATGGGCAACCTGCGTTCGGTCCAGAAAGGATTCGAAAAAGTGGGGGCCGAGGCGCTGGTGACCGCCGACGCGCGGAAGTTACTGGAGGCCAGCCGGATTGTGTTGCCTGGAGTGGGCGCCTTTCGTGACTGCATGCACAATCTGGAGCAGGGCGGCTTTGTGGAGCCGATTTTAAAGGTTATTGCAGAAGGCAGGCCGTTTCTGGGAATCTGCGTCGGGATGCAGTTGCTCTTTACCGATAGTGTTGAATTCGGGCTTTATAGCGGCCTGAACATCATATCCGGCCACGTCCTTCGCTTTCCCGACCAGATGACCGCCAGTGCTGAACGTCTCCCGGTGCCACAGATGGGCTGGAATCAGCTCAGGATCAAACGCCGGCCACCGGCATTTGCCGGTATTGCAGATAACAGCAACGCCTATTTTGTCCATTCCTATTACGCCAAACCGGATGACGAGAGTGTCATCGCCACCACGACCGATTACGGTTTCGAATTCTGTTCGTCAGTCTGGAAGGACAATATCGTTGCTACCCAATTTCACCCCGAGAAGTCGCAGGAAGTGGGATTGCGGATACTGAAGAATTTTGCGGAGATGAAATGATTGTAATTCCTGCTATCGATTTGAAAGAAGGAAAGTGCGTCCGCCTTGAACAGGGTTTGATGGAGAAGGACACTGTCTTTAACGATAATCCGGCCGCTCAGGCCCGAGCTTGGCAGGATCAGGGGGCGGAACTGCTGCATATAGTCGATCTGGACGGCGCTTTTGCCGGCCAACCAAAGAACAGGTCCGCGATTGAAGCCATCGTAAAGGCCATCTCCATCCCGGCTCAACTGGGAGGCGGTATCCGTGACATCGCCACCATCGAGGCATATCTGTCTCTGGGGCTTGCGCGTGTCATCATCGGCACGGCTGCACAACGCAATCCAGAGTTGGTGCGTGAGGCCTGCGCAAAATTTCCAGGGCGGATCGTGGTTGGGGTTGATGCCAAGAACGGCATGGTAGCTGTGCAGGGATGGGCCGAAGTAACCGATGTCACAGCCATTGATCTTGCCCTGAAATTCGAAGGGTTTGGAGTTTCCGCCATAATCTACACCGATATCAGCCGGGACGGGATGTTACAGGGTCCGAATCTGGAGGCAACCAAGTCTCTGGCCGAAGCCGTTTCCATTCCGGTTATTGCATCAGGTGGGGTTTCTTCATTAAGTGACATCAGAAACCTGATGGCCATTGAGAAGAGCGGCGTAACCGGTGTTATTACCGGCAAGGCGGTTTACACCGGAGCCATTAAGCTGAACGAAGCGATTGCGCTGACAAAGAGCCACGCCTGATATGCTGACCAAGCGTATCATACCCTGTCTGGACGTTAAGGGTGGCCGGGTCGTTAAGGGGGTCCAGTTTCTGGAGCTGCGCGACGCCGGTGACCCTGTTGAAATTGCTGAGAGGTACGATCTGGAAGGTGCTGACGAACTGACCTTTCTGGACATCACTGCCTCCAGTGACCAGCGCGATATAATAATTGATGTGGTTCGCAGAACGGCCGAGCGGGTCTTCATGCCACTTACTGTCGGGGGAGGCATTCGCAGCGTGGATGACATCCGGCGCCTGCTGAATGCCGGCGCTGACAAAACCTCTATAAATACAGCCGCCGTACATCGACCGGAATTTGTCAAAGAAGCCGCTGAACGTTTCGGTTCGCAATGTACCGTAGTTGCGATCGATGCCCGACGGGTGCCGGGGGAGCAGCGCTGGGAGGTCTACACCCATGGTGGCCGCAACTCGACCGGCATTGATGTTTTGGAGTGGGCGGTCAGAATGGAAGGGTATGGGGCCGGTGAAATCCTGCTGACCAGCATGGATTGTGATGGCACAAAAGACGGCTACGACATCGAATTGACCCGCGCTGTTGTCGATGCAGTCCGGGTTCCTGTTATAGCATCGGGGGGAGTTGGCAACCTTGAGCATCTCTACGATGGCTTCACCAAGGCCGGAGCCAGTGCCTGCCTGGCAGCGTCTATATTCCACTACCGTGAATACACCATCGGTCAGGCGAAGGAATATCTGCAAGAGAAAGGGGTGGCGGTGCGCCTATGAGTCAACAAGAGGATATTCTTAAGGCGGTTTATCAGGTAATCCTGGATCGCAAGGCCAATCCGGGCGAAAGTTCCTACACCTCATCACTGATGCAGAAAGGTATCGACAAGATACTGAAAAAGATCGGTGAAGAAGCCACCGAGGTAGTAATCGCCGCTAAAGGCGGCAAACAAGATGAAATAATTTATGAAACCACCGACTTGATATTCCACCTTTTGGTTATGCTTGGTTATCACAACATCCCCCCTGAAGCGGTGTACGATGAGCTGCGCCGTCGATTCGGGACCTCCGGACTGGAAGAAAAAGCCTCGCGACCCTTGACCCTTGACCCTTGACCCTTGACCCTTGACCCTTTTTACTTTGCCTATTGACAAAGTTGCGCGGTGTGTTATTGTACGCAACTCTCAAATTTGTCTGTTGTATCAAC
>CAZUGI010000027.1:0-28359 GCA_964619855.1 uncultured Geobacter sp.
GAGCCGGGAGCATAGCGGTGACATTCACCTGCTTATGACTGATGTGATCATGCCGGAGATGAACGGCCGCGATCTGGCCAAAAACCTGCTCGCCCTCTATCCTGGCATGAAACGGCTATTCATGTCGGGCTATACTGCCGATATAATCGCCCAGCATGGCGTGCTGGACGACGGTGTGCATTTTATCCAGAAACCATTCTCAATGCCCAGCTTGGCGACAAAGGTGCGGGAAGTGCTTGATAGAAAATAATTAAAACTTGGTACAAAGACTCGTTCTCAAGGAGACAACGAATATGCAAACGGATGTATCAGGTTCAGAAACGCCAGATATCCGGCAGAAAGACAATTTGTTTTTCAGATTGGTAATCGGCGCTATTGCCATTAACCTGCTTGTCTATCTCCTCGCGGGACTTTCTCTTTATAACAGCCGTATGCAGTACGATACGGTGGCTTCAGTATCGACCCAGAATATTGCCAAGAACCTGGAAGCCAACATTTCCGGCATATTCGACAAGATCGATATTAGCCTGATCTCAGTAGTACACGAGGCTGAGAAACAGATTGCCACCCATGGTATACAGCATGATGAAATCAACAAATATGCTGCCATGCATCATGCGAGGCTCCCTGAATTGTATGGCATTCTTATTTCAGATGCACAAGGCAACCTGCTACACGGAACAATTACTCAACCGACCGGCAAACCGGCTAGTGTAAGTGAACGTGAATACTTCCAGCGTCTGCGTGACAATCCGAAAGACGAGTTGATTGTAACCAGAGTTCTACAAGGGCGCTTTACCGGCAAATGGAGCATCAACCTTGTCAGACGTATCAATCGTCCAGACGGCTCTTTTGCCGGCGTGGTTATCGGTATTTTTGAGCTCGGCTATTTCGACAATCTTTTTTTTCAGCTTGATATTGGTAAGCGTGGCGCTATCGGCATCAGGGATCTAGACCTCGCCCTGGTCGCACTTCAACCAAAAGGAAAAGAGCCGGGAAGCCAGATTGGCACAAAAGTGATTTCGCAAAAATCTCGTGACATGATTCAGGCAAATCCAGAAACTGCAACGTATAAGACGGTATTCGCCCGTGACAATATCGAACGAGTCGTGACGTTCCGAAAAGTCTCTAGGTATCCATTTTACATCTTCGTCAACAGAGCTCCCAGCGACTATCTGGCACCATGGTGGAAAGAAACGGCAATAGTGATAACGCTGCTTGCCATCTTAACACTGGCGACATTCGTTTCGGCAAGAATGGTACTCAAAAGAAATACCGCAGAACTTGCGCATGCTGTGGCTCAACAATATGGCGAGGAGATGGGCAGAAAGAATGATGAGCTCAATGCAACTTTAGCAAGGATCAAACGGCTTGAAGGAATAATCTCTATCTGTGCCTACTGCAAAAAAATACGCACTGAACAGCAATCGTGGGAACAATTGGAGACATACCTGTTGGAACATTCTGACGCCATGTTCAGTCACGGTATATGTCCTGCGTGTGAAGAAGAGCAGATGAAGATAATTGAAAATATGAAGTGACTTGGTAAGGGTAATGGGCATACCCCTCTATCTGCCAGCCTTCCCTGTCGAACCCACCTGTTTTCCCTTTTAAGCAAGCCCTTTGTCGGCTCTAGCGGTGGAAGTGCTTTGGCTAGGATATTTGAAATTTCCTATTGAAAGTATTCAAATCCGAATAAATTTTCCTTCCTACCAATATGCTTTAAACCTGCATAAAATTGGCTTTTAAGGGCTGCCCCGCAACTGTAACAGGCGATGGAAGTGCTTTAAATAGGCAAATTCAATTTTTCCTACTGAATGTCCTCAAACTTTGACGATTTTTCTCTTCCTACCAAAGTCGCTTAAACCTGCATATAATGGGCGTTCAAGGGCTGCCCCGCAACTGTAACAGGCGATGGAAGTGCTTTTCACAAGGCAATTTCACTTTTTCCTACTGAAAGATCTCTAACATTGATGATTTTTAGCTTCCTGCCAAAGTCCCTTAAACATGCATAAAATTGGCGTTCAAAGATCTGCCCTCCGATTCACTTCTCACATAGAGTTTACGGCTTCACCATTGAATCTCTCATGGCTAAAACAACGATGATTGGGAGATCGTTTGAGATGTCAAATTATCGTTGACTAGGAATATTATTTTTCGTAATACAAGTTCATCATGATTGAGGAGGGACTGATATGCTAGGGACTATCGGTGTCATTCTTTTGATTTATGGTGTTATCAGGTGGAAAAACAGTAACAGTGGCGGAGTACTGTTGATTTTAATAGGTCTGGCCCTTATGGGCTATGACATAATAAAAACATATCCTGGCAAGCTTCCGTTCTAATGTCCAATAATATTCTAACTCAATAAATCAATCACCTTGGAATTGAGCTATTAACGCTAGTTCACTTACTACTCTCACATCACCCACTTGCTTCACACTTGTCTGCTACACGTGATAATTTAGAGCAAATTGTACTACCGCCAGCAACAGCCAAGATACCGCACAAATTTGATATGACTTTATCCTGTATAGCATGGGAGGATAGTTGTATGAAGAGGTATACCAGTGATGATTTCAAGTCACGACTGACTGAAGTTATTGATGAAATCGAACGAAATTCACAAGCGGAAGTAGTCGTAATTGTCAGACCCAATTCGGGGGATTATGCCGATGTTCCCATGTTGGCCGGCATTGTATCTTCTTTTATCGCATTATCCCTACTCATGTTTCTTCCACAACCTTTCAGCGATATGACACTCTATTTTGGTACAGTTGCTGCCTTTCTGGGCTTTATGGTCTTACTCAAGTTTATACCATCACTGCAGCGACTGCTGGTCAGCCACGGTCGATTGCAACGCAATACCGAAATCATGGCTCGTGCAATTTTCCAGAAAGCCGGCATTCATCATACCCGAAACAAAATCGGGATTCTATTCTACGTCTCTCTCTTTGAGCAGACTGTTCGCATCATTGCTGACAAAGGAGCAGAACAGGCCGTACATCAAGAAGATTGGGAGGCGTTACACGGGCGATTCCAACAAATATTCTATTCGGATAAACCGGAACAGAGCCTTCTGGAATGTTTGAAGGAATGTGTTGCCATATTCCATGAGCATATCCCACCTGTGGAAAACGATCTTCAAGAACTTCCCGACCAGATTAACATCAGTTTCTGATTACTTTGCGGAGTGCTGCCATGAAAATATTTAGACATCTCATGATGGCCGTAGACTTTAAGGCGCTCGTAGCTGTTGCTTCCCTGTTGTTTCTGTCTGCTTTGGTTTCAATCATTATATTTATGTTGCCGATATCTAGCGAGGCACGCCCAGGTGGCGGCCAATCCTATTCGCGCTCTTCTGAAAGCACATCAAAACAACGCTCGGTTCCTAAAGGTTCACTGGATAAAGTTGAGTACTACAAGGAGGCAAGCCCTTCAAAATCTTACGGTTCCACGACCCATAGGCATTATTCTAGCAATTCTGGGAATCATTCCTCCGGTGCTCCTTCGGCTACTCTGGAAGAAACAAACCAAATGTTCACAAAAGTCGGCATTATACTGGGTGTTATCGTACTTTGCCTTGTGCTGTACATGCTCGGCACTTACGTCTACCATCGCCTGACCACCAATGAAGATCAGACCACGGAAATTATTATTAGCCGGTCTGCATATGGAGGTGCGTACAGGTCTACGCCGCAGGTAGTGCTTGACAAGGACGACCTTATCGAATGGTTTACCCGTCAACATGACAAAAACTTTTCGCGCGTACTGTTCCTCGATTTCGTCTGCCTCTTGTATGTGAAGTTCTACGACAGCTACGGCAAGCCAGGTTTTCGAAACATTTATCCATTCATTGAAGAAAACAGCAGGTTCGATACCGGAGTGGTTAACGCAAAAGATCGCACCTATTCTGAGATCATCGTTGGCGCGGCTTTTATAACAAAGCTCGACACGAACAACGAGAAGGCCATTTTCACCGTTGAAATCGACTCAAATTTCACTGTTTCAAGCGGCGGAAAGCGAACCAAGTATGATGTAACTGAAAGATGGCAGCTTGTTCGAAGCCTGGCAGTGACTTCTCCCAATCCGTCGAAAACAGGAGAACTTGCCTGTCCTTCGTGCGGCGGACCTACAGATTTTAACGATGCCGGTCAGTGTGCATACTGCAACAAATTTATTGTAGCCGGCACCATGCAGTGGAGCCTTAAAGACCGTGTGATCGTCCGACAGCAACCTGTCACCATGCAAAGCGTCGTCGCATATGCTCCGGAAAACGGTACGAATCTACCGACCGTATATCAAAAGAGAATTGCATACAATGCCGAGACATTTGCCAAACGTCATAATGTAGACTGGAACAATTATTCGGCTCAACTTCACGCCCAGGTAATCAGCCCTATTTTTCTTGAACTTTATACCGCTTGGTCCGAGAAGCGCTGGCATACTATACGCCATTTGATTTCGGATCGTCTCTACGAGGTTAACGACTTCTGGCAGAAAGCCTACAACAAGGCAAAACTCACAAACCGCCTGGAAAAGATAACCATTAGAAAAATTGAGAATGCTCGGATTGACCTGGATGCTTTTTATGAATCTGTCACAGTGAGAATATCTGCGACATGTCTTGATTATTTCATCGACGCAGATGGAAAACTTGTTGCTGGATCAGATAAGCATGTACGGGCTTTTAGCGAGTATTGGACTTTAATCCGTAGACGTGGCGTAATTGGTGAAACACTCGCACTCAACAAATGCCCTAATTGTGGTGCACAGGCAGATAGAATGGGACAAGCAGCAATATGCGGGTATTGCAATACCAAAGTTACAACCGGAGAGTTCTCATGGATTTTGAGCATGATTGTTCAGGACGAAGTTTTCCGAGCGTAATAGCTACCGTCTATCGGTATGCATATCTCAAATGGTAACAGGCGATGAAAGAATTTTACAAATGATTTGGTGACATAGCTTTTATCATTGAGTGTGGAGACCGCATAAAACACCCCTCAATGTTGAAAGTTTGTAAGGTTTCTGAATGAAACCTGCCAATCCCTTACCAAGGAATTTCTGAGTGACCTCCTGCTCGTTATAGCCGCTTGACATAACCACCTTTATATCCGGCTTGATCTGCCGCAATTCCCTAAACGTCTGCTCTCCGTCTAAATGCGGCATGGTCAGATCGAGTATTACCAATGAGATGCTATCCTCGTTTTGCTTAAAAACCTCAAGTCCCTCTCTACCATCCATTGCCGTTAGAACCTTGAAGCCCAACTCTTTAAGCATTTCAGAACCTATTCCGATTACAGTTTCTTCATCGTCAACCAAAAGAACCGTACCACTTCCCTTCCACACCGTATGCTTATCAGTATCTCCGTTGAAAAGCTCCCTGGGCTTGTCTCCGGCAGGCAGCAGAAACTTGAACGTTGTCCCACGCCCCGGCTCACTGTAAACTTTTATTGCCCCTTTGTGACCCCTTACAATTCCCAGCACTGCCGCCATTCCCAAGCCACGGCCGGTAAACTTGGTGGTAAAGAAGGGATCAAATATCTTGGAGGCGGTTTCCTTATCCATGCCGCATCCGGTGTCAGCAATTTCAATCCAGACATACAGACCTTCGGAGATGTTCTCGTTCAACCAGGCGCTGCCCAGATATTTCCTGTCACATTGCATGCAACCCGTGCTGACTGCAATAACGCCGCTTTTATCGCCTATTGCTTCAGATGCATTGATAACCAGGTTCATGATTACCTGACGAAGCTGAGTGGCATCCCCTTCAACTGACGGCAGCGCACTGGCAAAGTTGAACCGGAGTATCGCCTTCTTGGAAATGGATACTTCGAGCATATGCCCCATCTCTTCAACCAGCCGGTTCAGATCAATCGCTTCAATAACGAATTTTCCTTTACCGGAGTAGGCAAGCATCTGCCTTGCAAGGTCAGCCGCACGAGTAGCTGCCTGCTCAACTCGATACAGATTGTCACGTACAGGTGATTCCGGATTGAGCCGCAGTAACGCCAGATCGGTATTACCTACAATTGAGGTAAGGAGATTGTTGAAATCATGGGCAATGCCTCCGGCCAGGACGCCAAGACTCTCCAGCTTCTGAGCATGCAGGAGTTGCTTCTCCAGGTTGGCATGTTCTTTTTCGGCTAGCTTACGTTCAGTTATATCCATAAAATCAACAGCGATCATTTCCGGTCCGGTCCGGTAAACCTGAACCTGGTATACGCCATTGATCCGTTCATCACTGTACTCGACCTCGAATGACTGTTGCCCGACAACTCCCTTTGCCACGTTACGATACATTTCCGGAATTTCGGTATTTGCCAGATTCGGGAAGGCATCTTCTATGCGTTTGTTGATTAACTCGTCATGTGAGATACCAATGATCTTGTCGGCAGCGGGATTGCTCCCCACCAATATGAGGTTGTCGTTCTGATCCAGGCGATAGAAATACATCGCGGACGGCGATGATTCAACTATGCTACGGAATTTTTCCTCGCTCCGGCGAAGCGCATCCTCTGCCATCTTGCGCTCAGTAGTATCCTGTACTGTTGCTATAACACCTATAATTTCTCCGGCTTCATTACGTAAGGGCGAGCTTGAGTCAATGTTCCAGCCTTCTCTGCCGTTAATTGAATACGGAAACTCTACATCGTCGGGTTCTTCACCGGCAATTGCCTTTTCGAGGCGTTCGATAACTCCAGTGCCCTTTAAGAATGGAAATACTTCAAGCGGATATCTGCCCAGAACTTGTGCTGCTTTTACCCCGCTTAATTCTTCCATGAATGGATTCCAGACCTGATAACGGAGATCTCTGTCGTAGACAATAATCCCCTCATGGGCGCTGTTGATAATTTGCTGATTAAACTGGTTGGATGATCGCAGCGCCTCTTCCATCTTTTTACGTTCAGAAATATTCCGCACAAAGGCGCAATTGCGCTCTTCATTTCCATGTTGAATATAATTGGCGACTATCTCAACCGGGAATATGCGGCCATCTTTTGATCTATGACTGGATTCAAAACGCAAGGTGCCGTGGTTGCGAAGCTCCGAGAAGTTCTGCTTCCAGACTTCATCAGTCGTTCCGGGATCAACATCGGAGACTGTCATCTGAAGAAGTTCTTCTCTGGTATAGCCAAGGGCCCGGCATGAAGCCTCATTGACATCCACAAAGAACCCGTCCGGCTTTATCCAGAATATAGCATCAGAGGCAGCATCAACACAGACTCTCGTAAACTTCAGTGTCTCTTCAGTCTGTCTCTGCTCCGTGACGTCAGATGCCGCACCAAACAATATCAGCTCATCTTTTGACGCCCCTTGTTCACAGTGGCAGGTCTCTGATATCCAGCGTATTTCCTGCTTTTTTGTCACTATCCTGAATGTAAGTTTCTGTATATCGCCCGGCTTTAATTTTTCCAGTGTCAAGGCCGTGGTATCTCTATCGTCAGGGTGGACAATTGACATCCAACACCCCTTCTCGAAGATCTCATCCGGACTGTATCCTGATATGGCATTCAATGCACCGCTTATCCACCTGACTTTATAAGGTCCATCACCTGAACGAGAACACCTGTGTACATAGTCGGATGTTAGAGATGTAAAGTGGCGATAGCCCTCTTCGCTATCCTTGAGGGCGTCCTGTACTGTTTTTCGTTCTTCTATTTCTTTGTTAAGCTCTGCGGTACTTTGATCAACACGCTGCCGCAGCTTGATATTGAAGATGTACAAAAATATCAGTATCACGGCTGCGGTTAATGTGACAGTAGTGGCTATAAATGCAGCTGTAAATTCATCGTTAAGAGGCAGGCGTATGGATTCTATTGCTCTGATAACTCCGGTGGTTTCATTAAAGCCACCCTCACCGGGATAAAGCTGCTGTAGACCTGGGGGAGCATCAGATCGTTTGCCATGGCACCTGATGCATGCCTGGTTTGTCTCAAGGAAAGGTTTGGCAAAGACCAGGTGCTTTTTACCGTCAATGGTCGCGATCTCAGTATATTCTTTAAGGTCACGTCGCTCATTAAAGAGTTTGATGAGAGAGGCCTCTTTTTCATCAGCCCTATTAACTGGGTTTCTGGGATTGTTGGCTGCCAATTTATAGTAAACTTTTGGCAATCCTGCTTTGGTTCTCTCTTCATTGAAAAATCCGTGCATCACACGCGCCACATAAGAAGAAGAAAGAATCTCCGGAGCATAGAAATCTTCGGCAATTTTTCCTGCATCACGGGCCTTGTAATATGTGGGGTGCATTACCTGCTGGATGTAATTATGGAACGACCGGTGGGAAAGCATAATGCTTTGCAGATTTTCTTCCGCTTTGTGAACAACATATTTGGATACTGCAGTGTATGTTAGGACTCCAACAATGGACGCCAAGACAACCGCAAACAGCACCTGTTTGAGATATTGCATAAGATATCCCCCCTGTTCAGCAGTACATCAGTAGCTGTTCGCAATTTTTAATTTGTGGAATTTACAGCAGAAACTAAATTTTTGTCTATAGCTGTTTGACATCATATTTATGAATCTGAGACATACTAAACGACCAAGCATATTTATGTGCATACCAGATTTTTGATCATGTAAAAACCTCCGAATAAAATTTGCATTCATGCCATAAATATTTACCTCATAGAAATATTTGAAATAGCCTACCAAACCTTTTTGAAATGTAAAGGCGGACTAAGCAGAATTGAATTAGTTGAGCGAGCAATGCATTTCAAGCTCACGTAGCTTTCAATCGATTTCGCACTGGGTACAAATGGATTACAAGAACCTGCAACATTGGATGGTAGTAACTGTCACGTGGATGTTTCAAAGTTTCCTACTGAATTAACTCCACCATTGAAAAAATATTCTTCCTACCAAAGCACCTCTAAACAGCCTAAATATTGTGATCCATGAGGCGGGACAAATTACTTGCGGTGTGGATCATTCAAAGTTGCTGCCAGGATAGCAATTGCCACCTAACTTCTGATTTGATTGATACATTCGTAGTCCCAAGCTAAAACTCTATCTCATTACTCCCCTGCTTCACAACATGCCGCACCAGGGAACACCCGAACTTAGTGCGAAGAGTCTCTTCCAGCGAATCCAGCGCATTAGACAATGGGCCTCTAGGGCGGTCGTCAAAACCCACCAGCTGAAAGAATACATCTTTTGTATTTAAAGTCATCTTGCCAAGTTCACTTTGTCTCCATACCCATTTTCTCGTCTGAACAACGTTGCCGCTCGTAAACACCAACTCACCTGCTTCCACCGACTCGTATTCTGCCACCATCTCCAGGGATGTTTTTCCTCTTCATCTGAGTCCACGGCAGATAGCAATTCCAAAGCTGTATTGCAAAACTGAAATTCAATCTGTTCTTTTACTATTTGTTGATTTCCGCACAAATAGCTGTATATTCGCTGCTATCAAACCTTGTTTTGGTAGTGTCTGATTGTGACAACAATTTAGCGCAGACATCTCCTCCTGACATGTACCACTGCAGCTAGTATTCAGACTGATGCCCATGCAAAGCTAAGTTACGGCTTTTCACGTGCGCCGTCGTTTTGTTTTTTGCTCAAAAATTCTGGAGGTGCTTGATGTACCAGTCTATCATAGCACGTCTTGCCGCCGAGATTTCACGCCTCAGCACCCTATTCTCCCTTCTGTTTATGGTCTTTGCGACACTACTCTCCGCTGCCTGCCTCAATGCCGCTGATTCGGCTGCTAAAGCCGGTGCCGGTCGATCAGTCAGTGTTGGTGTCTATGAAGCCAAACCTTTAGCCTATTACGACAAGGACGGTTCTGCTCACGGATTTTTCGTAGATATGCTTAACCGTTTTGCGGAAATAGAAAAATGGGATGTTCAGTATGTGCCTGGAAGCTGGCAGGAGGGGCTGGATCGTCTCAAGAACGATCAAATCGATCTCGTACTTTGTATAGGCTACACTGAAGAGCGAGAGAAGTACATGGACTTTCCGAAGGAATACCTTCTGATGAACTGGGGGGTTCTCTACAGACCAAAGGGGTCCCAGATAACATCACTTATTGATCTTGAGGGTAAAACCGTCAGCGCACTCAAGGGGGATGTATATCTGACAGGCTTTAAAGAACTTGTCAGGCAGTTTAACTTGAATGTCAAAATACAGGAGGTTGATCAGTACGCCAAAGTATTCAAAACAATTAAATCGGGTGAAGTTGCAGCCGGAGTAGCTGGCAATTTATACGGCATACTGAATGAGAACGGCCAACTTGCAGAACAGACACCAGTCATATTCTCACCGATTAAAGTTGGATATGCAGTAAATAAAGGTAAAAACGGTGACCTAGTCGCAGCCCTTGATCGACATATGGCTGAGATGAAAGCGGACAAATCATCCGTATACTACCATGAAATTGAACATCTGCTCGGTAAAAAGGACATCAAAATACCAAAACAGGTGTACTGGGGATTGTCCGGTATTAGCTTCGCGCTGCTTCTCGCCGCCATATTCATCGTACTCCTGAAGCGGCAGGTAGTGGCAAAAACAGAACATCTTGAAGCTGAGATTGACGAACACAAAAAGGCAAAAGAATCCTTAGTAGAAAGTGAATCTCGTTGGAAATTTGCATTGGAAGGAGCCAGGGACGGTGTCTGGGATTGGAACATTCAGACAGGAGAAGCGTTCTACTCGCTACGTTACAAAGAAATGCTCGGATTTGCAGAGAATGAAATCGGTAACACATCTGATGAATGGTTGAAGCGTATTCACCCAGAGGATGCACCTGGAGTTATGGCTGGACTGCAGCCGTATCTTGATGGCAAAGCAGGTTCACCCAGGGTTGAATTTCGCATGTTGTGCAAGGATGGAAGTTGGAAATGGATTGTTGGCCGGGGAATGGTCGTCAACCGTGACAGTGACGGAAAACCGTTGCGTATGATAGGCACAAACACCGACATTACCGAGCGCAAGTCTGAAGAAGAGCAAATTAAAAGCCTTACTCAACGTCTCCTGTTGGCTACCTCATCAGCCCTCCTTGGTGTTTGGGATTGGAACGTCAAGGAAAACACCATGGTCTGGGATGATCGGATGTTCGAACTGTACGGGATTACACGGGATGCCTTCCCCAACAACATCGACGCATGGATGAATGGGCTGCATCCGGAGGATAAGGAAACTGCTATTGCAGAATGTCAGCAAGCTTTAAAAGGAGAGAAGAAGTTCGATACCGTATTCCGTGTCCTCCATCCGGATGGAACGGTGAAGTATCTCAAGGCTAACGGTTTGGTGATAAGGGGAACGGACGGTACCGCGGAGCGTATGCTCGGCATCAACGCTGATATTACCTCACAGAAACGTTCCGAAGAAGAAAAACGTATACTCGAACAGCAACTCCAACACACCCAGAAGATTGAGAGCCTTGGCGTATTAGCTGGCGGTATCGCCCATGACTTTAATAACATCCTAGCGATTATTATGGGAAATTGTTCGTTGGCAGCGATGGATGACAAAAATGCCGGCAAATACATCCCCGAAATTGAAAAAGCATCAGAACGTGCCGCCGCATTATGCCGCCAGATGCTTGCATATGCAGGTAAAACATCACTCACCCAAACTCAGATCAATTCAACCATGCTGGTGGATGAGATGATCTCCATGCTGCAATCCACCATAAAAAAGAACGTTGTGATCAAACCCGATCTCGGCACCGATATTCCCTTGATTATGGGCGATGCCAGTCAAATAAGACAGGTAGTCATGAACCTGATCATCAATGCAGCAGAGGCTATCGGTGACGCAGAGGGCAAAATCGACGTATTACTGGCAAAGGTTGAGATCAAGGCCGAGCAACCGGAGGCGGATCATTACGGCATGATCATACCGGTGGGACGCTATATCTGCTTTGAAGTTACCGATAACGGTTGCGGCATGGATGAAGCCACAAAGCGAAGAATCTTTGAACCATTCTACACTACCAAATTTACCGGGCGCGGCCTTGGTATGTCGGCAGTACTCGGTATCATCAAGGCCCATAACGGGGCATTACAATTTGAAAGCCGACTGGGGTATGGTACGACCTTCAAAGTTTACCTGCCTGTTCCTCTCAGCAAATCCGAACCAGATGAATCGCAACAGATAACAGCTTCGGTTCCGTGGCAGGGGAGCGGCACAATCCTGCTGGCAGAGGATGAAGTGCAGGTCAAAGCCATCGCAATCTCATTCTTAGAGAAACTGGGATTTAAAGTGATTGATGCCGCAAACGGAAAAGAGGCATTGGAACTATACCAGCGGAACCCGGCTGATATCACCCTCGTTGTCACCGACATGGGTATGCCGATTATGAATGGTTATAAACTGTTCAATGAACTGAAACAGCTCAATCCAAAGTTACCAATCATTATTTCCAGCGGTTTTGGAGAGAGGGATATCACCTCAAAAATACCAAAAGAGTATATCGCCGGATTGATTAACAAACCGTATAACTTTGACCGGCTTCGAGACGTGCTGAGAGGGGTTATGGAAGGAACATAGAAAGCTCATGCATGCATGTTAAACCACCTCAGCCGCCTCTATCTCAATATCCGCAACCGGATATGCTTTTGTTTTAGATATTATTACTTCCGGATTTATGATAATTTTACCTCCATCAGTTCGGTCTTCGTTCTATTGATGGCGGGGCATATACTCACATGAATGACTCCAGGCGAAAACTCTACATCTTCGTATGCGTTATCAACATAATCGCTCTCTGGGGGCTGCTCTGGCATCAATATTCGTACGACCGTAGACAAGCCTACTCCGCAGCCGAGACCTCAGTTTCAAACCTTTCAAAAGCCTTTGAAGAAAACATTCTAGGAATTGTCAGGCATCTTGACGAGCTTCTTCTGGACCTTCGCAGGGACTACCCTGCACGCCAACATCATCTGGCCCAGCACATTACGTCGTATAATCGCCACTCCGAAAAAGATCTCATCATTCAGTTGAGCATCATGAACGACCGCGGGATTCTGATTTACAACAGCCTCGAAATGCCGGTAAAACCGATGGATCTGAGTGATCGGGAGCATTTTCGTGTCCATCGTGACAGCAGTGAAGATCTGCTGTTCATCAGCAAACCGGTCAAAGGCAGGGTCTCTAATAAGTGGAGCATTCAGTTCACTCGAAAACTTCTGGATCAGAACGGCAACTTCTCAGGAGTCGTTGTGCTTTCGGTCGATCCGGAATATTTCCGAAACTTCTACAGAACCATCGATATCGGCAAGCAGGGTGTTGTCACACTTTTGGGCAGCGATGGAGTAATTCGCGCACGTTCAACTGATTCGGAACAGCCCAAAGATGCCATCGGAACAACAGTTCCGCTCACAAGTACACTGATTGATCCTTCCAAACCGCCTGTTGGAATCTATTATGCTCCAAGCATCATTGATGGTGTATCCCGCATCGTTTCCTACCGGCGCCTGAAAAACTACCCACTGGTGGTACGGGTCGCTCTTGCTGAAAATGAAGTTTTTGCCCTGCTTAACTGGCACCTCACCAACATAATATTGCAAGGCGTCTTTGCCTCCGGAGCTCTTCTTCTACTGCTTTGGCTGGCTCTTCGCCTCAACGCCCGGCAACAGATGCTTAATACAGAGCTGCAGAATTCACGTCAGCAGCTTTCTGATATCATTGATTTCCTTCCTGATGCCACGTTCGCAATTGACAATGATATGCGGGTCATAATCTGGAACAAGGCAATGGAGAAAATGACCGGGATCGGCAAGGCGGAAATACTTGGACAGGGAGATTATGCCTATACTCTTCCTTTTTATGGAGATCGGAGAAAGCAGCTGCTTGACCTGCTCAATGTAGATGACAGCGAGTTGGCAGCCCGCTACCAGAATATTCAGCGACAAGACAACACTCTCTATGCTGAAATATTTGCTCCGGCTTTGTATGGCGGAATCGGGGCGCATCTGCTGGTTACCGGTGCTCCGCTGTATAATTCGAGCGGCGAACAAATCGGGGGAATAGAATCTATAAGGGATATCACAGCCCAGAAACAGAACGAACAGATTCTTCTGGCAAACAAGGATGAATTGAAATCAATTCTGGATAACATACCGGTTTGCATCTCCTGGTCCAATACGGATGGCAAGGTGGAGTATCTGAACACCAGCTTTATTGAGCGATTCGGTTACACCATTGACGATATTCCGGCTTTCCGGGATTGGTTCAACAAGGCCTATCCTGAACCCGAGTACCAGAGAAAACTGCGCACGCTTTGGAATGCCAAACTCCAAAAGGTGAAGGAAGAAAACTCTTCCGTGGTTACCATGACCGCCAATGTAACCTGCAAGAGCGGCGAAATTCGACACGTCATCATCAATACTCTGCTCTCCTCAGACCGGATACTTGCCATTTACACTGATATCAGCGAACAGGAAAAGCATCATTACGACATGCTCAAGACCCAAAAGCTTGAATCACTGGGGGTCTTGGCTGGCGGCATCGCCCATGATTTCAACAACATTCTTACCGGTATCCTGGGCAATATTTATATTGCCCAGCGGCGTGTGGGAGATCAGCACAATGCGTTCTCAGCTCTTATGAAAGCTGAAAAGGCCTCGCAACGCGCCATAGAACTCGCGTATCAGCTTCTCACTTTTTCCAAGGGCGGCACACCGATAATCAAGGTGGTTTCAGCCCGGGAACTCCTTGAAGAGTCCGTCTCTCTGGTTTTGCGTGGAGCCAACGTCAAGGGTGAAGTGAACTGTTCGGAAGATCTCCATGAAATTCTGGCCGATCCCGGACAAATCAGTCAAGTCTTCAATAACCTGATTATAAACGCACTACAGGCGATGCCTGACGGAGGGATGTTTTCAGTCACTGCCGGCAATATGCGGCTGTTGGAAGGCAATACGTTTGAGCTGTCTCCCGGAGAATACGTGAATATAATATTCTCTGATCAGGGATGCGGCATCTCCAAGGAAAACCTGCACAAGATCTTTGATCCGTATTTTACTACAAAGCCAACCGGAACGGGGCTCGGCCTGGCTTCGGCTCATTCCATAATAACACGCCACGGTGGTCATATCAGCGTTCAATCAACCATCGGCGTTGGAACCAGCTTCAACATACTGCTTCCCGCGTCAGACGCTCAGGATTCGGAGCAGGACAAAAATCTTACGCTTCCAATCCTGCCCGAGAATATGGATAAAACGATCCTGGTTATGGATGACGAGGAGATGATTCGTTCAGTTGCAATCGAGATTCTCGGGGAACTGGGGTATGCCGTCAGCTCATGTATAAACGGTGAAGAAGCTATTCAAATGTACCGGGACACGATGCAGGCCGGCAAACCTTTTGCCGCAGTCATCATGGATCTTACCATTCCGGGTGGAATGGGCGGCAAGGAGGCCGCCGAGCAGATACTTGTAATTGATCCACAGGCATGCTTGATCGTATCCAGTGGCTATTCCGACAACGCAGTTATGGCAGAATGCAAGGAACACGGCTTTGCCGGAGTACTGCCTAAACCATATAAGGCAACCGAGTTAGCGCAGCTGCTTAACTCCGTAATAAAAATTTTATGAAGCTGCCTAACAATTTTGCCAGATTCCTTATTTTGCTCTGCATCCCGCTTTTCGTTGTAGCCTGCTCCGGCCATCAAAAAACCCGCACGTCTCAGGAGAAAACCCAGCCCCGCCTTAAACCCGGTCAAAAACCATACAGTGTTGACGGAAAGAGATATGAACCGCTTGCAAGTCATGAGGGCTTTGTGCAGGAGGGGATTGCCAGCAGTTATGGACGCGATTTTCACGGGCGCAAAACCAGCAGCGGCGAGCCGTTTGACATGAACGCCATGACCGCGGCCCATAAGACACTGCCTCTGGGTGTGTATGTAAAAGTTCAGCATAAGCGTAACGGCAGGGAGATTATCGTCCGCATAAACGATCGCGGTCCGTTTGTGCGCGAGCGGATTATAGACCTTTCCGAAGCGGCCGCCGGCAAACTGGATATGCTTCGCGAAGGTCTGGCGCAGGTTAAAGTAACAGCGCTCGGCTATAAGGGCGAAACCGTTTCGGGAACGGTACATTACCGCGCACCGGCCAGTTACGACAGCGGTTCCTTTACACTGCAGGTGGCTTCACTCAAAATCAGGGATAACGCATATCGCTATGCCGAGGAATTGAAAGCCAAATACGGTTCTGCGGATGTCCAGGAAACTATTGTAGATGGCAGCAGATTTTACCGGGTTCGCATGGGGAAATATGCTTCACTGAAGGCGGCGCAGGCTGCCCAGGAAAGTTATGAGCGTAAAGGGTTTGCGGGTAACTTCGTTGTCTCGGCTGAATAATCGCCCATCTGGCTGATCAACGGAACAACCCGCTCCAAATCAAGCAGTATCGCAGCCGGAATAATTGTATCGACCTCGCTGACCTTTTTGCCGCTCAGCTTTCTAGTTAATTCGTGAAACAGCAGCAGTTCCTGGGTGAAAATTTCCGTAAACCTGAAACGCAGATCCTCAAATTCCAGCGGATTATCATTCACAAAGTTAAGAGTGCACCATTCATCAAACAACTCTTCCCCGGATTCATCAATCAGTGGAATACCATTCAGCCGACAGGTCATGGGGCGGAAATCATAGACCAGGCATTCACCTGATCCGGACAACAGGGGACACGGAGTTTCGTCCTCCTCCGGCATCATCTCGTCCCATTCAGGCTCCGGGATTCCGTTTAATATCCATGGCTCTACAAAGGCCGGAAATTGTCGGGTGAGGGCGTTAAGACGTTCACGTGCGACTCGGAAAATTTTTCTACGCAGCGGCTCGGACAGGAGGTCAAAGCCATGCTTCAAGAAGACGGCATCCAGCAGAGTTATATCAAAAAGGCCCCGGCAACAGGATGAACAGCCGGCATGGCAGGCTATCTGCTGCGGATATCGGAGAGCGCATTCACGAAACCAGATGTCAACCTCATGCAGCAGTTCTCCATAGCGGTCAAGGAGTTTATTCATTTGCCGGCTGGCCTTTGCGGTCTGCACTGGCAACGCGATCGTTCCGTGAAAGAACCCCAAAACGGTAGCCTTCCTGCTTCAGTCGCGGGACAAGATTACGAATGGCGGTAAGCGTTGCCTCATGCCCGGCTCCGTCATGAAACAACAGAATGATGTGCCGCTTACCGGATCGCTTTAGCTGGTTTATTACGCTCTGTTCTATAAAGGCGTGGTCTTTTGCCCCCCGCTTGGTTGAATCATTGCTGTTTATATCCCAGTCAAATATCTGCCCGCCGTCAGCAGACACCTTGGATATCATGGACTTGGTCGAGGCACCGTATGGGATCCTGACCATACGTCCATCCCCACCCAGCTTTTCAATCATTGCAGCCGTCTTTAGCACTTCACTTTTTTCCTGCTGAAAGGATGCATCAAGCTTGCGCAGATCATGTGACAGCGTGTGGTTGCCAACCCTGTGCCCCATCGCAACAGTGGCACTAACACTCTTTTCATACCCTCTGAGGTTGTTTCCCAGCACAAAGAAAGTCGCCAAAACCCCCTGCGATTTCAGAAAGTTAGCGATCGGCAGCGTAAGCCGCGACGGACCGTCATCAAATGTCAGATAGATGGTGGTTCGGCCCGGCTCTGCGGTTGGTTGGATTTCCGGGCTCTTCTGCCGTATGCGAGTCGGTTCGGGGCGTTTTTTGGAACGGACAGGCTCTTTTTTATCAAGTACCGCATCTGATGATGAACTGCCGGGAATCGGGATATCAATGGCCTGCTCTAGCAACGCAGTACGGTCCGGAGATTCCTCCTGTCGGACGACTTCGCTGATGCTGACAGGATCCCGGTCGATGGCAACCACTTCAGGTTGGCTGCCCTTTTCAGTCTCCACTGTCAGTGAAGACCCCTGACGGACTTTACTTAAGACCAGATTTCGATAGAGAAGCTGACTTTTCTGACAGGAGAGCTGGTACAGGCGATCAGCATCTTCAAGCATCTGCTTGTTAAAGTAACGGTCTGCCAAAGCCAGAGTGTCACGGATATTGTCAGTTTCTTCGGGGGCAAACTGCTGACTGCCGGCGGTCACAGCGGAATTGAAGCGGTTGAAGGCATCATCCCGCCATCGGGATGGCGGCGCGGCGCATCCGGACAGCAGGACAGAAAAGAAGAGCAGCCATAAAAACGAGCGCATTGAGAGAGTTGTAGAATCTATATATACACCATGACCGTCATTGAAATAGTGCCGTCAACCGTTTTAAAAGGTATCGTCACCCCTTTGCACTGCACGTTGATACTGGCGGCCTGATCGGAAGCATCAGGTGGCTCTGAAATCGCCCGCAACTGACCTGACACAACCAGAGGCAATCCAAGCGCGACACTGCCGTACTGAGCGTGATATTTGGTCTTGAAGGCACCGGCGATGTTATTGGCCAGTTCGCCCATCGCATCACGGATACATTCATCATCGGCTTCATCAACCATGAGCAGTTCCTTGGCAACACGCTGGGCACTGGCTTTGTCAGTGGCAATTATAATGTAGCCGACCCGGTCACCGGCGATTCCAACAATCCCGGTCACATCCGAATCAACCGGTTCCACCTTTTTTTCGACCTTGCCAGCCAGCAGGTCTATATTCATATAGCTTTTGAAAGTGTCCTGCGTGGCGGACATGATGGTGAACATGATCTCTTCAAATGAAATAGCGGACAAACCGATACCCTCCGGAACAGAATTGAATTTTACCGCGGCATTCTATTTCAGTGTGAGCACAAATTCAACCAGACTTTCAACCTGCTCAGGATTAATCTGACTGCTGAAAGCCGGCATGCCGCCCGGACGGCCTTCTGAAATTGATTTAGTAATGTCAAGACGCGCTTTTCCGTATTTGTATTTTGAGACCGTAAGGTCAGGTCCGACCCCGCCTTTTGCGCTTTCACCGTGACATGAGACACAGAGATTGGCGTACAGTTTCTTACCGGCTGCAACATAAGCCTCCACCTTGTGACCGCTCCCCTGAGCACCAACTCCGGTAGCTTCGACGGCCTTATGGGCGGTCTGCTTCACCGCATCGCGTGCTTTTTTGGCAGCATCGGCCTCCGACTGTGAGCTCCACCCGCTGAAAAGGTAATAGCCCATAAAAATTACCCCCCAAGTACCCAAAACTGAACAGAGAATCCGAAAGGCGGTGGGAGAGCTCTTTTCCTCGCGATATTTTATTCCATCATAATCATGCTGTTCTGACATATATTCGCTCCTTGATATTAGTTAGTCGTCTTCAAGCATTCTGTGCTTAGGTTCCTCAAGCTCTTTCTTCCTTTTTTTGTTCAGAGTCGCTACAGCAATGGCAACCAGAATGGCCAACAGAAGAGCCGTCAGCACCAGAAATATAATCCGGGCATCAAACATCACTTGGTATCCAGTTTTATGTAGGTTACCAGCTTCCAGATTTTCTGTTCATCAAGCGACCCCTTAAAGGCCGGCATACCATTGGCTTCGACCCCTTGAGCGATAATTTTGAACAGGTCCGCATCAGACTTGGCAGAACCCTTCAGAGCCGGCCCCATTGTTCCTTCTCTTTTCTCGCCGTGGCATGAGGCGCACTGCTGTTTATAAATTGATTTTGCCTCATTTTCGATCGCCTTCAGATCGGTGAACGGGTTGTTCTGGGCAGCAGGCGCCTGCGAAGCGGCTTCTGCTTTTTTGACCGGAATATCAGTCCCCAGTTTGCGCATGTAGGCAATAATGGCATCCATCTCCGTTTTTCCCTTAAGTTCATCCAGATCGGCCTGGGTATACGGGAATCCAAGCAGCTTCATCTTGCGCTCCGAATAGGTGGTACTAAGCGGCACATTCAGAAAGGCATAGGAAGGCATATTTGATGCCGGCACAACAGACTGGGGATTGTCCATGTGTTTACGGTGCCAGGCCCCTTTGACATCAGGATACTTAAGCCCGATATGGGCCAGATCCGGGCCGGTGCGCCGCGAGCCCCACAGGTGCGGGCGGTCGTAGACGAACTCTCCCGACTTTGAGTAGGTGCCGCCGTAACCATAGCGCTCTACATCCGAGGCCAGTGTCCGTACAGTCTGGGAATGGCAGTTGTTGCATCCTTCCCGCATGTATATGTCGCGACCTTCCTGCTGCAGCGGAGTATACGGCTTTACCTCGGCAATCCGGTCACCGGGTCCGTTGATCCATTTAAAAGGAGCTATCATGGTTACTGTTGTGCCTATCATAATTACAACAAAAGCCAGAATAATGAAAATAACGGGATTTTTTTCCAACATGGTATCGTCCTCGTTCGTATTTAATTTAGTAAGTTACAGTCAGTCTGCCCACATTTCGGTTAATCAGGAAAGGCTATGCCTTGGAAGCCTGTGGACCGGCACTTTTCTGAAACGTCTTGTAGATGTTGTAGATAAACACCGCCAGACCGGCCAGGTAGATGAATCCGCTGATCGCCCGTATCTTGTAATAGGGGAAGATGGCAATCATGGTTTCCATAAAGCTGTAGTGCAGCGTACCGTCAGGATTTGTAGCAAGCAGCATACTCCCCTGCTGGACACCGGCGATCCACATTGTCACTGAATAGATAAGCTGCCCGATCAGAACCAGCCAGAAGTGGGTATCTGCCAGTTTGACACTGTAAATTTCTGTATCGCATATTTTGGTGGCGGCATAGTACATGGCGGCAAAAATAACCATCGACACCCAGCCGAGCGCACCCATGTGCACATGACCCGGCACCCAGTCAGTGTAGTGAATAAATGCTGAAAATGACCGGACAGCCTGCATCGGCCCCTGCAAAGTCTGCAGTCCGTAGAATGTGATGCCGCAAATCAGGAATTTGACCAGATAATTGGTCTTCATCTGCTCCCACTGACCGTTCATTGTCAGGTATCCGTTCATGACTGCGCCCCATGAAGGTGCGATCAGCATGATCGAGAAGGCCATGGCCAGTGTCTGAATCCAGTCCGGAACCGGAGTCCAGAGCAGGTGGTGTGCACCAGTCCAGAGGTACATGAAAATGAGGCTCCAGAAGGCGATAATGCCCATGCGGTGGCTGAAGATCGGGTTACCGGTAACTTTCGGCAGGAAATAATAAAACAGGGCCAGAGGCGGAGCCGTGAGAACCATGGCCACGGCGTTATGGCCATACCACCACTGCACGTTGGCGTCGTTTGTTCCTGCAAAAATCGGATAGGATTTAAAGAGGTGCAGGGGAACTCCAAGATTATTTATGACGTACAGGACGGTTACCCCGACCAGGGCAGCCATGATGTACCAGAGCGAGATATACATCTGCTCTTCCTTGCGCTTGAGGATCGTCATAAATACATTGACCGAGAAGAGTACCCAGATGATGGCCACCACCACTGCCAGAGGCCATTCCAGTTCGGCATACTCCTTGGTCCGGTTGATCCCCATAGCAAGGGTTACCGCAGCCGATGCAATACCGATATTAAACAGCCAGAGAGTCAGCTTTGCCAATCCCGGACTCCAGAGCGGGGTCTTGGTGAGGCGCTGAGTGATGTAAAAGAAAAGACCGATGAAACTGCCGATACCCCAGCCGAATATGGCTGCGTTGGTGTGAATTGGACGCAGACGACCATAGGTGAGATAAGGGGCATAATTCAGCTGCGGCCACGCCAGCTGCAGAGAGATCAGAATTCCGACCACTACTGCAATTGTTCCCCAGATGATGCTCCAGGTAATGAAACCTTTAACCGATTCATCAAAATACTGCGTTCTTTCTTTCATACATTTGCTCCTTTTTTGCACGATGAAAATGATTCATCGTTTTTTTGCAGAAAATCAATTTTTAGTGCACTTATTTCATTTAAAGGTCGAATCGCCTTACAGTGCCTTGCCGGCCACCTTGAATACAAAATCATAGTTAAGGATGTCTTCCCACTGGAAACCCTTGGCGGTCGAACGCGTATCGTCTCCGTCACTGTAGGGTTTGCCGGGAATGTAGAACCAGTTCATGATCGCCTCGCCCGACGAACGGAACACAATCCAGTATTTACCGGGCTTGAGCCTACTGTGAGAATCATGCGGGAAGCTGAAATCCACCCAGTAGTAGCCTGGCTTACGGGAGATCTTTTCCAGGGAAACCATATTCGAGCGGATACCCTCAACAATGTTCGGTTTGCCGTCTGCATCCTTGACCAGGTCAACATACACATTGCCGTCACCACCGAATTTACGCATGGCCAGGGAAACCTTGTCCAGATTCATTCCGTCCTTCAGCTGAAAAGCCTGCGCAAAAATATACTGGGACGTAACATATTCAGAAGTTTCCTTGTCGAGGATACGGGTACCGACATTTCCCTGTACACTATAGCCATCAACCAGATTAGGAAATTCCATATTGCCGAACAGGATGGCGGAACCGGTTGCAGGCTTCTTGTGCTTGGGCGGCGCCACGTCAACCTTTGCAACCTCAATCTTGGGTTCGACCGGCTTGACCGGTTTTTTTATGGCAACTACCGGCTGTTTAGGAGGAACCTTGACAGGCGGCTTGGCCGTTTTACCGGTTTTGATCTTAAGGTCGCCATCATCGAAACCGGCCGTATCACCCGAAACATCATCGTCAGTTGACGGCTTCTCTTGAGATTTGGGTGTATCAACGGGCTTAACCGGCTGTTCTACCGGTTTGACAGGTTGCTTTTGAGGCGGCTTAACCGGCTGCTTCACTTCGGGTTTTATTTTGGCGACAACTGTCGGCTTATCCGGAACAGTCTTTGCTGGCGGAGCTTCATCAGCTGCAACAACCGTTTTGCTTGCCACTAGGTTACTGATGATGTAGGAGCGGGGATCTTTCCCAGTGCTCTTTACAGCCAGCTTTATATCGTCGGATTTGAAGGTGCCTTCGATCATTTCCGAGTAGCGCGGCAGATAGGGAGCCCCGCGCCAGGTATCGTTAATGTCACGCGAATCAAGGCCATGAGTCTGTTTTATATGGCGGGATGATGTGAATTGACGTGATTGCTGAGGATCGTAGGGGAGCCACCCCAGATCAGGGAAATAAATCTCCATCCAGGCGTGTCCACCCTGCCCCATGCTCTGTACGATCGAGTTTTTATTATCGATCGGCACTTTCCAGGTGTCTTTAAGGGTTATGCCGCCGACAATGCGGGCCGGTATGCCGACACTGCGCAGCAGTGCAATGCTGAGATGGGCAAAGTTCTGGCAGTTGCCGCTTTTTGTCTCGAGCGTGTAGAGTGCGTCGTATTTGGGGGGGTTAAAGGTATACTTGATGGCATCGGTTACATGGTTGGTAATGGCGGAAACCGCCTCATATTCATTTTTGGCGCCTGCGGTCAGCTTCCTGGCCAGCTCGGCAATTTCTGAAGAGTCAGACTGCACCATTTCGGTGGATTTCAGATAGACAGCATCGCTGCCGGATACTGATCCGATCGGGAAAGGTGTACGGCTTTCCATGGCCGAGAGCTCGGAGCGCAAATTGGCGATATAACTTAAATTAATACGGATATCCTTGTCCGTATTTTCCCAGACAACCTTCTGAAAACGATTGCCGAAGCGATCCTGTTCCACCGTTGAGCTGTCAGGCTTGGGATTCATGGCGAGATCGAGTCCATCAACGGTCTGGCTGACGCTTTTGCTCTTGAAATCAGCCGGCAGGGCAAAGCGGAAAGTGAACGTCTGAACCGTGCCTTTGTCGACGCTGAATTCCATCTGCTGCCGCATTGCGATACTGCTGTTAAGCCGGCCTTCCAGCATCAGCGTTTTTGCATGAGCGCCGCCAACTGTCATAACAAGCAAGGCTGCCAGAACGAAAAGCTGCTTCATGAGATGTTCCTCCCTGGTTATGACTGAGGTAGCTACATCATGACCGCAAACAATAATAACAGATAAAAACGACTTCGCACGCCACGATCAGATTTTTGTTCATTCCCACTCTATGGTGGCCGGCGGCTTGCTTGAAATATCGTACACAACCCTGTTGATGCCTTTGACTTCGTTGATTATGCGACCACTGATCCGGGCCAGGTCTTCATACGGCATGGGATACCACCCGGCTGTCATGAAGTCTTTGGTTTCGACGGCCCGCAGGGCTACAACATACTCATAGGTGCGGCCGTCGCCCATGACTCCGACACTCTTTACCGGAAGAAAGACCGCAAAAGCCTGGCTGATTTTCTCATAGTGCCCCGAGGCGTACAGTTCCTCAATATAAATGGCGTCGGCCCGGCGCAGGATGTCACAGTACTCTTTTTTTACCTCGCCCAGTATGCGCACACCCAGCCCCGGCCCCGGAAACGGGTGTCTCCAGACCATCTGATGCGGCAGTCCCAGTTCCTCTCCGATGGCCCTGACCTCATCCTTGAACAGCTCGCGAAGCGGCTCAAGCAGCTTGAGCTTCATATAGTCAGGCAGCCCGCCGACATTGTGGTGGCTTTTTATGTTATGGGCCTTGCCGGTCTTGGCACCGGCTGATTCAATCACGTCGGGGTAGATTGTACCCTGAGCCAGCCAGTTGGCGTCTGAAATCTGCTTTGACTGTTCTTCAAAAATATCCACAAACAGTCCGCCGATTATCTTGCGCTTTTTTTCAGGGTCACTTTCTCCAGCCAGAGCCGAAAGGAACTGCTGTTCGGCATCCACTCGGATAACTTTTACACCCAGGTTTTCGCCGAAGGCCGCCATAACCTGGTCACCTTCTCCAAGACGAAGCAGGCCGTTATCGACAAAAACGCAGGTCAACTGGTCTCCGATGGCTCGATGAATCAGGGCCGCCGCCACCGAGGAATCCACGCCACCGGAAAGCCCCAGAATTACCCGGTCACTACCTACCTGCCGGCGAATACGCCCCACCGCATCTTCAATGATGTGGCCGGGAGTCCACTCCCCGGTACAGCTGCATATTTTGCGGACAAAAGTGTCGATCAGCAATTCTCCCCGGGGGGTGTGGTTCACCTCCGGATGAAACTGGACTCCGTAAAGTTTTCTGATGACATTCTGAATGGCACATACCGGAGCGTTGGCTGTTGCGGCGGCAACGTCAAAACCATCCGGCACCCTTGAAACATGATCACCATGGCTCATCCAGACCGGGCTCTTCCCCTCAACAAAAAAACCGTCGAAAAGCGAATCAGGCTGACCGACTGCCAGAAGGTCTGCATGGCCGAACTCACGCTTGCCGGCCGGCACAACCTCGCCGCCAAAATGGCGGCTCATCAGCTGCATGCCGTAGCAGATACCCAATACGGGTAAACCGAGTTCAAAGAGATCTTCCGCGACCGATGGCGCGCCAATGTCGTAGACCGACTTGGGCCCCCCCGAAAGAATGATGCCGCTTGGCGCAAACGAACGGATAGCATCCATATCCATGTCATAGGGGTGTAGTTCGCAGTAAACATGAGCTTCTCGGACTCTGCGGGCAATCAACTGGGTATACTGGGAACCGAAATCGAGGATCAGAATCTTTTGGCTGTGAATATCAGACATTTGATTACCTTGGTTGAATGTTTGATGCGGCAAGAACAGAAACGAAGATGAATAGGATAAATATGATCCTGTTAAGCCAGATCAATATTCCATTTTCAGCAGCTTGTCAACACTTCAGATGAGTTTCCTGCAATAATTTCTGCCAACTATTACCGCGAGGTGGAAGTAAAAAAGCAAAAAATGTCAAAAAATACTATCAATTGCCAACCCGGTAGTTGGGTGCTTCCTTGGTAATCGTCACATCATGAACGTGGGACTCTTTAAGCCCGGCACCGGTAATACGGATAAAACGACCGTTGTCCTGTAATTCCTTGATACTTCCGCAGCCGGTGTACCCCATGCCGGAGCGGAGGCCGCCCAGCAGTTGGTGAATATTTGCAGAGAGCGGTCCGCGCAACGGAACCATCCCTTCAATGCCCTCCGGCACCAGCTTGACATCCTCGCCGACATCTGACTGGAAATACCTATCCTTGCTGCCATCCTTCATGGCACCAATGGAACCCATACCGCGGTAGCTCTTGTAAGTACGCCCCTGATACAGAACCGTATCACCGGGCGATTCCTCTGTTCCGGCAAACAGTGAACCGATCATGATGCAGTCGGCACCGGCTGTAACCGCCTTGGGAAGATCGCCGGAATATTTTATGCCGCCGTCAGCTATTACCGGAATACCGTATTTATGAGCCATTCGGGCACACTCACGGATTGCGGTAATCTGCGGGACACCGACGCCGGCCACGATGCGGGTCGTGCATATTGATCCAGGACCGATCCCCACTTTAATACCATCGGCACCGGCTTTAATCAGGGCCTCGGCAGCTTCGGCCGTGGCAATGTTGCCGGCAATGATCTCAACGCCGGGGAAGTTGGCCTTGGCGCGCTGGACCGCCTCGATCACACCCTGTGAATGGCCATGGGCGGTATCAATGACTATTACATCAACCCCGGCCTTAATCAGGGCCTCCATACGGGCATCCATCTCGGCTGTCGGTCCGACGGCGGCACCGACCCGCAGACGACCCAGGCTGTCCTTGCAGGCGTGCGGATATTTTTTTACTTTTTCAATGTCCTTGATGGTGATCAAACCTTTCAAAAAACGGTCATTATCAACCACCAGCAACTTTTCTACTCGGGTATGCTTCAGATGTTCCTTGGCCTGCTCCAGTGTGGTTCCGACTTCCACTGTAACAAGATTGCGCTTGGTCATACGGGCGGATATCGGCAGATCGAAATCGGTTTCAAAGCGGAGATCCCGGTTTGTCAGGATACCGACCAGCTTTCCGTTGGCCTTGGTTACTGGTACACCGGAGATTCGATACCTCTGCATGATATCCAAAGCTTCACTGATCTTCTGGGTGGGGCGCATGGTAATCGGATCAACGATCATTCCGGACTCGCTTTTCTTAACCTTATCAACCTCGTAAGCCTGAGCTTCTATGGAGAGATTTTTGTGAATGATGCCAAGCCCCCCCTCGCGTGCCATGCAGATGGCGGTACGAGCCTCCGTAACAGTGTCCATGGCGGCGCTGACCAGTGGAATATTCAGATGGATGTTGCGGGAGATGCGCGTAGCAAGATTTACATCGCGGGGCAGAATCAGGGAATGGGCAGGAACCAGCAGGACATCGTCAAAAGTCAGGCCTTCGGTCATTTTGTCGTAGGGCATACAAAAGCTCCTGTATGTTGAAATTTTATCGAAGTTAGTACAGTGCAACAGTCAAGTCAAGGCAAAATGAAGCCGTAGACTGTACAGTCTGAGTCCTGACAGCTTTGACTATTTCGGCACAAATTCATCTCTGGATGCAATCCTTCCGAGCGTAGCAACAATGAGCCGGGCGGCATCCTCCAGATCCGTCAAAGCCACCGTTTCCACCGGCGTGTGCATATAGCGCAGAGGTATCTTGACCAAAGCCGTGGCAACACCGCCGCGCGATATCTGCATGACGTTGGCATCTGTGCCGGTGGCCCGGGGACTGGCGGTGTGCTGTATTGCAATTTTCTCTCTTTCAGCTGCGGCCGAAAGCAGATCCAGCAGATGCGGATTGATGTTGGCGCCCCGGGCCAGAATCGGCCCCTTGCCCAGACCAACCTCGCCGTTATGCTTCTTCTCGACATCCGGCTGATCTGTGGCAAAATCAACCTCGACACAGATACCCACATCCGGATTGACCGTGTAACAGCTGGTCGTACCGCCCCGCAGTCCGATCTCCTCCTGAACGGATGAAACTCCGTACAGGTCAACTGCCAGTTTTTTTCCGGAAGCAGCCACCAGGCGCAATACCTCGGCTACCACAAAGCAACCGGCCTTGTCGTCAAATCCGCGCGAAGCGACCCGATCGCCATGCAGACGGATGAATTCACTTCCGAAGGTCACAGCATCCCCTACCCTTACAAGTTTCTGGGCCTCCTTCTTGTCGCCGGCCCCGATATCAATATACTGGGACTCAAGCTTGACCACGGTTTCGCGGTCCTTGTTGTCCATCAGATGAATCGGTTTCTTGCCGATCACGCCTGGCAGAGAGCCTTTGGCGGTATGGACATTGACCCGCTTTCCGGGTGTCAGGTGGGCATCGACACCGCCCACAGCGGCAAAATAGAGGAAGCCCTTGTCATCGACATACTTAACCTGCAATCCGATTTCATCGGTGTGCCCGACGATCATTACCCGCGTCGGATTTTTGCCCTTACCGGCGATGCGGCCGAAAACATTGCCCATCACATCGGTTGTCAGCTCATCACAAAATGGGGCAACGTATTCTCTAAAAACACGTTGAGCCGGCTGTTCATAACCTGACGGACTTGGGGCATCCAGAAGTTTTTCAAGAAATTTCAGGGATTCTTTACGCATCGCTTACACCTCGTGAATAGAGTAGTGATTATCGTTAATAATATTTGCCTTGAATGAGTGAAGCTGATTAATTTCAAACCGAA
>CAZUGI010000028.1:0-28155 GCA_964619855.1 uncultured Geobacter sp.
GATGGATAGCATGGGTAAAATTGTATATTCCAGCCTGGACGGAGAGATCGGGAAAAGTGTAGATAAAACCGCTGAGGCATGTACTATGTGCCATAAATCTGATAATCCCCAACATCACGCACCATCCATGCACCGCAGCCGGTTTTTTAAAAACCGTGAAGGCGTGGAACTCATGGGGTTTACAAAAGCAATTTACAATCAACCTGCCTGCTACACAGCCTCATGCCACTTTCACTCAAAAGATCACTCTATATTGGGCATTCTTGACATTATCATATCGCTTGAAGATCTCCACAAGAAAACCCATGAATACCGCTTGCAATCTGTAGTCATGACATGCCTTTTCATTCTTCTCATTGTTGGTCTGACTACGCTCCTCATACATAAGCAGGTCAACAAGCCGGTACAGCGTCTGGTGAACCATATGGCACAGGTTTCAGTCGGAAACCTGGATGAGAGGGTGCCTGTGGTGTCTCGGGATGAGCTGGGAGTGCTTTCCGAGTCTGTCAACCAGATGACAGAAAAACTCAAAAAGGCCCATGACGAACTTACGGAATGGGCATCCAGTCTCGAAGTGAAAGTGGAAGAGCGTACCTGGGAGATCAAGCGCATTGAAGGGCAGCTTCTGCGCTCCGAAAAGCTGGCATCTTTGGGCAAGCTGGTTGCCGGCATCGCTCATGAAATAAATAATCCGCTGACTGGTATTCTCCTATATTCTTCAATCATAAAAGCGGATAAGCGCTTCAATCAGGAATTAAAGGATGACATTGACCGGGTTATCGGCGAAAGCCGTCGTTGCTCGGATATTGTAAGCAGGCTCCTGGAATTCTCTCGCGAGGCAGTGCCACACAAGGTAGCGATTTCCATAAATGACCTGCTTGGAAAGGTTATTGCCCTTATCCATAATCAACCAACCTTTCATAATATTCATATCGTGCGGGAGCATGATCATCATCTGCCTGACATCCAAATTGATCCTGGTCAGATGCAGCAGGTATTCATCAATATCCTTCTGAATGCCAGCCATGCCATGCAGGATGGAGGGGTGTTGACCATATCAACTTTTCTGGAAACTGCGAATGGTATGGTGGGGATACAGATAAGGGATACGGGGTGCGGAATTCCAGAAGATGACCTGGGCCACATTTTCGATCCGTTCTTCACTACTAAGCAGGATGGCACCGGACTGGGATTGTCAATATCATACGGAATTGTGCAAAATAACGGGGGAACGATCGAGGTCAAGAGCAAAGTTGGTATCGGCACAACTTTTACGGTTCTGCTTCCGGTGTGTGTAAGTGGCAGGAATGATACATTAACTGATCAATTCCCAGCCTGATCTTTTACCGAAATTCCGAGTCGTTTCAACATTCCTTGAAAATTGGGTCGCAGCATGCCGGTCTCCTCGGCAGCGCGCGTAATATTCCAATTATTTCGATCAAGGGCTCCAATGACGAACGATTTTTCAACATTCTCCACGGATTTTCCTCTGATATGTTTTTTAATCTCTTTAAGTTCGTCCGCCGTCATTGGCACATAGCCACCGGTTTCATTATCACCAGGTGCCGCGCGGCCGAATAACTCAAGCTCTTCCCTGTTTATAATGTCTCCCTCTGCCAGCACAACGGATCGTTCGATTATATTTTCAAGCTCACGCACATTGCCCGGAAAAGAATAGGTTTCAAGCATGGCCAGGGCATCTGGAGCCAATCCTCTGATATCCTTGCCAATCTCATCTGCAATTCTTTTCAAAAAATGGCTGATGAGCAACGGAATATCCCCTCTGCGCTCCCGCAGTGGCGGTAGCTCAATTGGAATGATATTGAGCCGGAAATACAGGTCTTCACGCAGGGTGCCTTCGGCAACCATGGTTTTCAGATTTCGGTTGGTTGCAGCCACCAGGTGAATGTCTATCGGGATTGGCTGTGTGCCGCCTATGGGTGTCACCTGCCGTTCCTGCAGAACTCTCAGGAGTTTAGCCTGGGTTGTCAGGCTGATATTTGAAATCTCGTCAAGAAAAAGTGTACCGTTGTCTGCTACCTTAAACAGCCCCATTTTGGTTTGTACCGCTCCGGTGAAAGAACCTTTTATATGGCCGAATAGTTCGCTTTCAAGAAGATTTTCGGCCAGGGAAGTGCAGTCTACAGCTACGAAGGGATGATCGCGCCGGGAACTGTTCTCATGGATGGCTCGTGCCACCAGCTCTTTACCGGTTCCGCTTTCACCTGTTATCAGCACGGTAGCATCTGTAGGGGCAACCTGCATAATGCGCCGGTAGACTTTTTGCATCTCCCGGCTTTCACCAATGAACAGGCCGAAACCGTGATGGCTGGCGATTTCTTTTTTTAGATACATTTCATCCAGCATGATGGAGCGTTTCTCTAGGGCATGCTCCACTTTTTCCAGGATCTGTTCCGGGGTGAATGGTTTGGCAATGTAATCCACAGCCCCGTGTTTCATGGCTTCAACGGCAGTATCAACAGATGCATAGCCGGAAATCATTATGACTGGAACATCCGGCTGGAGGGTGCGAACCGCTTTCAGAACCTCGATGCCGTTCATGCCGGGCATTTTAAGGTCCGTAACAATAAGTCCGTATTCTTCTTCCTGGATGCGTGCGATGGCGCTGTGACCGCTCTTACAGGTCTCAACCGTATAACGGTCACCGCCAAGAACCCGCATCAAGCCGTCCCGCACCACCGCCTCATCGTCAACAACAAGGATCTTCACCACGGCCATGCCCGTACCTCGCTCCGGTTGTCACTCCTGCACAATTATAATGTATACATGATACTTCTACTACCATACCGTTACTCCCGTCAATGAAATCCTGAACACCGGCAGAAGTCTACAGGCTCCGTAATCCCAATAATCATTTTGTTGTGGTGTATAGAAAAACAATACAGCTGGTTTGATCCCACCCAATGGCTGATAATTCATTAAATTCAGAATGTTATGCTATTAAGCGCCTGGCCGCGGCCCGGTATAGATGTATAACTTCCATATACAATTTCCCACTGTACGGCACCCTGTCTAATTAGATATTCATATTTAAAATTCAATTATACCAAGTGGTTATGAGTTATATTTGTAAAAAATATTGTCTGGCACGGTAGCTGCTAAGTTAGGAAACCATCCGCATAAATCTGTTGCAATCAATACAGACCAGCGGAAATCAGAAGTAAGAAAGGAGAGCGTCATGAAAACCTTATACGCAGTCGTATTGTCCCTCATCATAACTGCAACGCAGGCGCTGGCATCAGGGGGAGGTGACGGTGAAGGACTCAGCCTTCTTGCAACATTCTTCATCGGTTTTGGTGTTTTGGTTGTGCTGTTCCAGTTTATCCCGGGCTTGATGCTGTTTGGGTGCATGCTTAAAAGTCTCTTTTCAAGCAGCGAGAAGAAAAGCGAAAAAGCATTGGCTGAGGGCAGCAACAAACCATGAAACCTGCGGATATTGCCCTTTCTGGGCTGCGAGGGTGAACCATGCAAGGACTGCTCATTGTGGATGAAGACATGGACTGTAGAAAAAAGATGGCAGAGCTGTTCATAGAGTCCGGCTACAACGTGACTGTTACTAGCTCTGTCGCCAATGCTCTTTACGGAATTCTAAAAAAAACGGCGCAGGTTGTGCTGCTTGGCACCAGATTCGACGAATTGACTGCAGCCGATCTTATCCCGCTTTTAAAACAGTGCAACAGCAAACTTACCATAATTCTGATAACGGCAGACACAACGTTACCGTTACTCAGGAAACTGCGCAGTGAGGGTATTTTCTACCATGCTCTCAAACCGGTGGACGCCGCTGACCGGGAAGAACTGCGGCAAGCAGTTGAATGCGCCTTTCAGTATCTGAAGGCGCATCCGGCCTGATGTCAGGCTGGATATGCAAGACAGTGTAAATAGTGGCAAGAGGCCACCTACTTTCAAAAATGGAGGCGTACCATGAGAACCTTAAGAAAACTCACCAGCACCATCCTGCCGTTGGCAGCAATTTTCATGACGGCAACCGGCGCCCACGCGGCGGCTACCAACAAGGTTTTTATGAGCAATACACTCATTTTCATGTTCCTCGGATTTTGTGCCCTTGTTGTAGCGATCCAGCTCATACCTGCAATCGTTACACTGTATGCAATGATTAAGGCCGCTCTCAGTGGCAAAGAGGTTAAGGCTGCGGATGTAAGAGCCCGCTGAAACAGAATCAACATCAGGGAGGAAAAAGCCATGCTTGACCAGACGCTTAAATCAATCGGGGAAATTAAAGAAGTTGTGACTCTGGTGGATTTCTACCAGTACATAAAAGGGGTGGAATACTTGATCTGCGTCGCCTTCTTTGTGGGGTTTCCGATTTTTTACCGCTACATCAACAAGAGTGACGACAAGTCTGCACATTGAAGAGACCAGAAAGATCGATGAAAGGATTTTCCATGCAATCACAATGCGATAGAAAAAAAGATTACGCGACGCGCGTACCCCGGATCCTTCCATATCTGACCCTTATGGCATTACTGATGATGGTCTTGATCCCCTTTACAGTTCTGGGAATCAGCGTGCCGGACAGCGTTCAACTTAACGGGAACGGCAAGCTGTATGGATCATTCAATTTCAACCATGCAGGGCATATCCGGACGGCTAAGGAATGTTCAGAATGTCATCACCATACTACCGGGACTCTTGTTGAGGACCCCAACTGCATCAGGTGCCACCGAAACAGCTCGGAAAACAAGGTTGTTAAATGTAGCGGATGTCATCTGGCGGAGCCGTTTTCGGCAGCCACGCTGCGTGAAAAGGACAGCAACCGTACTGTTTATCATCTGGACAAACCGGGACTTAAGGGAGCCATGCACCAGAGCTGCATAAACTGCCACAGCAAAAAGGCCAAAGGTCCTGTCGGCTGCCTCGAGTGTCACAAGCGAATGAAAACCGGCGATGCATTTTACAACTCCGGCGAATTTGCACCCAGAGGAAAAACTGTCCAGGGTGGGCACTGATAGCTGTCCGGTTTTTGAAGCACATTCGAACCCAAGGAGAAAACCATGAAACGGAGAGATTTTCTGAAAGTCTGCCTGGCTGGCGGGGCATCCGCAACCATCGGTGGTTTCTGCGGCAAAGCCTGGGGCAGCGGTTCATTTGAGGGATACCCTGACGGTATGGGCGTCCTGGTTGACACAACTCGCTGCATTGGCTGCCGAAGCTGTGAAGCGGCCTGTAACAAAGAGCAGAAACTTCCCGAACCGTCAGTTCCTTTTGACGATACATCGGTATTCGAGAAGACACGCAGAACGGATGAGAACTCTCTGACAGTGGTGAACCGCTACAGTCAGAAGGAGAGCAACAAAGGACCGGTGTACCGCAAACAACAGTGTAATCATTGTAATGAGCCGGCCTGTCTTACTTCATGTTTTGTAAATGCCTACACAAAAACCAAAGAGGGAGCGGTCATCTATGATTCCAGCATATGTGTCGGCTGTCGTAACTGCATGATCGCCTGTCCATTCAATATGCCAGGTTACAGCTACTCCAGTGCTTTTAACCCATTGGTTAAAAAATGCATTTTCTGTTACGACACACGTCTCAAATTCGGGAAACCACCTGCCTGTGTTGACATCTGTCCACAGGAGGCGCTCACTTTCGGACACCGGAAAGACATCATCAAGCTGGCGCACGAGCGCATCAGGGAAACACCGAACCGTTATTATGACCACGTCTACGGAGAAAAAGAGGTTGGCGGCACAGGCTGGCTTTACATATCCAGTATATCACCGGATCAGCTTGGTATGGACAACACCCTTGGAAACGAGCCGATCATCTCCAATGTAAAAGAGTTTCTGGGCACAGTGCCCATGGTCCTTACAATCTGGCCGGCCCTTTTCACCGGCATCCACCTCTTGGCCACCCGTAACAAGGATCACCATAACGAAGATCAGAGCAATCATTCAGAGCAGGAGGGCGGCAAGCCATGAAAAGACTTATCTCAGTCGGGGTAAAGCCTGTTGATTCGATGGAGAGGGAAGGTGGACGCAGATGGAGTCTGATGGACAAAATTCTGTTGGGCTTAACTGCCCAGCAGTACGTAAATCAGGCAGTCCGTAATCCCTTCAACTGGTTTTTGGCAGTGGTCTTCGCAATTGGTATTCCATTGATGCTGGGTCGGTTTGTGTTCGGGCTTTCCTGGGTAACCCACAGCTCCAACGACTATCCATGGGGCCTGTTCCTCGGTTTCGGGCTCTTTGCCATGGTTCCGCTATCCTCCTCTGGATTCCAGATGGGTACGGCCTGCGAGGTCTTCGGTCGTCACGACCTCGAACCTTTGGAACGACTGGGTCTCCTGAACGGTCTTTTAGGATATCTCTTTGCGGTAATCTATCTCCTGGTTGATTTGGGCCAACCCTGGCGCCTCCCGTATCCAATGGTGGTGTCTTTTGGGCCTGCAGCGGTATTGTTCCTGGTTGCATGGCATGTATCCACCTATCTATCGGTACAGATTGCCGAAGTCTCAACCAGTTTCTTTGAATGGATCGGCTTTACACCAGGAAAAATAGCTATACGTAAAATAACTCTTGGTTTAACCGTAGCCGGCATCATTCTCTCCACCCTGCATCAGGGTGCCTTAGGTGCCTTGTTCACCTATGCGCCCGGCAAGGTGCATCCACTCTGGTATTCTGCCTCATTCCAATGGCTTCACTTCTTCGTCTCATCGCTGCCGGGAGGTCTTTGTATGGTGATTGCAGTCAGTACAATTGCCAGAAGGACCATGACCTGGAGGTGTGATGAACGTTTCATGAAGAATCTGGACAAGGTTACGGTGTCTCTGGCCAAGGGTGCTTCAATGGGATTGGCAACATATCTGACAATCAAGCTGATCGGTGTTGCCCATGACAATGAATGGGCATATCTGGCAACCGGCTGGGGAGCTTGGTTTCTGTTGGAGCTGGGATTGGGAGTGCTACTGCCGATGATGCTTTTCTGTGTAGGCATCCGGAACAATCTGATGGGACTGATCCGTTTCAGCGCTTTTCTGACTGTCTTCGGGGTCGTACTTAACAGAGTCAATACTGCCCTGATCACATTCAACTGGAAACTGCCTTACCGGGAAATACCTCACTGGCGAGAGTTTGTAATCAGTCTGACCATATTCTGCATCTACATTGTGGTCTACCGCTTCATTCTCTACAGGCTGCCAATTCTGTATCAGTGGAAAACCCAAGAAGAGCTGAGTCCGGTACCAGTTCCAGTGCGTGAGGAAAAAGCTGTACGAACAGTCGTGCCTGAGTTTTCTCCGTCTGCAGCCTATCGGACATCGCTTCTGCCTGAAACTGAAAAAATATGATTGGCCTTTTTATTGATAGTTACCAAACCTGAAACAGGGGGAATGCCATGAAATCGAGTTGTATAGCACTTACGACATTTTTGGTTATTGCCACCATGACCACGACAGCAACGGCACTTGAGATCAAAGATGCTGTCTTTACGACTGAAAATGCCGGAAAGGTCGTGTTCAGGCATGCCTCGCATCTCAAGAAAAAAAGTGCCAATTCACCGAATATCAGCTGCAAATCGTGCCATAACGAGAGCATGAAGAAGGGTGTCCACTATACAATGGCGCAGATGGAGCAGGGAAAGTCGTGCGGTCAATGTCATGACGGCAGGAAAGCTTTTGCTCTGGCGAAATGCACCTCCTGTCACAAGGTCAAAGACGTGGTCTACAAGGTTAAAGAGACCGGCCCGCTGAGTTTCAGGCATTCTACTCATGTGATACGTCAGCAGTGTGGTGTTTGCCATAACAGCATTTACAAAACATCCGGCAATCCCAGGGTCAGTATGGCGGAAATGGAGAAAGGAAATTCCTGTGGCAGCTGCCATAACGGGAAAAAGTCTTTCTCACTTGCGTCCTGCACAACGTGCCATCCAGTAAAGGATCGGACATTCAGTATCAAAGGCGCCGGAAAGGTAGCGTTCAACCACATATCGCACGTGACGCTTTTCAAGTGCGACGGCTGCCACGTGAAAATTTATGAGCCTTCCAAAAGTAAAGTCAGGATTAGCATGGCAGAAATGGAAACAGGCAAATCATGCGGAGCATGTCACGACGGTAAGACCGCCTTCTCAGTGAAGGAAAACTGTGCAACTTGTCACAGGATGTAGCGGCGGAAATGGGGGGAGGGACTAAAGTTCCTCCCGTTGTCTGTCATTACACGGAGGCACGCCATGTTTAAAAGTCTAGCAGGAAGAGCCCTTGTTCCGGTGGGCCTCACAGTGACCGGATTTGTGGTGGTCTGTTTTATAATGCTCTATTCCGGAATCAAGAATGTCATCATCAAGGACTCGGTCGGTCACGCTACAAATCTGGCTGATACGGTGCTTAAGTCGACACACTATGCCATGCTGAAGTCGGACCGTGAAACCCTGGCATCCATCATTCATAACGTTGGAGAGCAAAAGGGGGTTGAACATGTCAGAATATTTAACAAGGCCGGAGTTATAAACGCCTCATCAAAAAAAGACGATGTCGGTAAAGCCATCGACAAAAAAACCGAAGGTTGCATAGGATGTCATTCCGGCACGATTCCGGCTGTCACTCTCGGCAGTATGGATCAAGCCCGTACCTTTAAGAACAAAGCCGGTTCAGAGGTCATCGCGATCACAGTACCGATATACAATGAGCCGCAATGTTCAAATGCTGCCTGTCATTTCCATCCAGCATCCCAAAAAGTATTGGGGACCCTTGATATCGGACTTTCACGGAGTATGATGCTGGAAACCCTCTCATCCATCCGCTATCAGATGTTTGTTTTCTCTGTAATGATTCTGATCCTGACGGTGGGCGGAGTAACAGCCCTGCTAAGACGAAGCGTTTTCCTGCCGATGAGAAAGCTGAGCGATCTGACCGAAGAGTCTGAGGAGGGCAGCGGCATGCAAACCCCACCACCGCGGTTTCCCATGGAACTTGACAGGATTGCCAAATCTTACTATAAACTCAACCAGAAACTGTACAGGACTCAAGAGGAGTTGGTTACTATCCGCAAGGGCGTTTTGGGTCGGAAGTAAATGAACTACCCCAGAGGGCAGACCGATCAGCGCAGGCCAGCGCGAGAAGCGTTCATGACTCAGACCGAAGAAAATCGCGAACAACTGATTGCACAAACAGATCAGACGAGGGGTGATGAACTCCTTGGCGTAATCAGAGCGGATATTAAACGTCTGAATACCTTTTCCTGCCGGGGGCTCTGGGCCCTTTCGCTCTTCGTGATGGTTTCCATGATGGCCTGGAATAACTTCTCCTTTCTGCCGCTCCCCGGAACAATCATTGATATCCTTGGCCGCCCACCCGAACCTCAATATATCAGCATAGTCCTTCTGCTGTACACTTTTTCTGCCATCATTTTAAGCCTTTCCCGCATGATGGGTGGTATTGAGCATAAGAGCAGCTTCTGTCACGTGGGGTATCTCAGCAGCTTCTTTCTGTTCTACTACGTTGCAAAGGCACTGAACGACAACTATTGGGCTGTCTTTGGAGCTGGTATTACCATTCTGGGTGTTGAGAGCTACCGCATCTGGGCGTACTGTAACGAGGCAATTACCAAAAAGACTGAGCAGCTTCAATACGTTCAGAGGTATGGTCGTATGCCGGTAGAAGACTGACAGGTTGGGGTTGCAGCAGGGTGTCTGGAGGAGCGGCAGATGGAAGATGTAACTCAGCTTCTGGACTCGGAAGGTTTTGATCCACCAACTCGTTCGATGTACTTCGTCTGGGTAGACCGCTATATCATCGACAGCAGGACGGTTACCAAAGAATCAATGGGGCGGCTTGTAAAGGGTATGGTGGACGGGAGGTTCATTCAGGGCTGTCAAATTTACGACGTTCAGGACGATCATTATCTGCTGGTCTGCAGGTTCAGCCTGTCAATCTACGACATCGTCTTTGTCCTTCCCAGTCGCCAGGGGTATCTGGATGGGAAAAAATACTTCATGCGTATCAAGGGCAGAATTGATCTAGTAAGCCTCCGGCAGCTGTTCAAAGTTTTTCGCATCAGCACATCCACCAATTGACAGTCTTTTTCAGATGCGCAGTTGATGAAGCCGACCGGCCACCGGTTGTCCGCTATGTCAGCGCCTGTACTCCGACAATCGACACAACAAGGCCTGTGGCGATCATAGACACCACAAAGGCCACCCATCCCGCCAGACGTTTTCCTGCCAACTGAAATACAACTGTCCCGGATCTTTTTTCAATCAAAAGCAGCATGGCCGCAACGAAGAGAGAACAGCAGATCGTTACGCACAGGGGGCACCAGCTACCGATGATATATTTTTGTATCCAGAGCAGCCGGAATTCGGCGCCTATGCCGGAAAAGACCAGTGCAGTAACGGCCCAATCCCATTGTTTAGAAGATCTGCGCAGCCAGAGTGATATCAGTATCAGGCTGAAATAGGCAATACCGAGCCATCCGATATTGATCCTGAAGAAGGTAAAACTGGCGGTGTCCCTGCAGGCGCTTACCATACACATCTCTTCAATCACGGAAAAGACGGAAACTGCCCAACCGGTTGATACGGCAATCCACAATAAAATCGAAAGGCAGCGCCGGTAGCCTGTATCAGACTGCATACCCTGATTGTCAGGTACATGTAGCATGAGCATCTCCTGTTATTTGCTGGTCGAATCTTTATACAATACACACTATTGACTATCAACTGTTTAAAAAGTCTTTAAGTTTGAAGTAAACTGCCGATAAGGTCATCAAATGTCATGAAATGTATTTAGTAAGGGAGGGTGCCGCAATGATATCAAAGAAATGTGCAATGAAGACATACCATTTGTTTGCCGCCCGGGCTCCCGAACATCAACCCTGTGCATACACGCCCTCTTACTCGATCGATATTTCCTTAAAGGCCCAGGAACTGGCGGATGTCGGAAATGGCAAGACACGTAAAGACAGGGGCATAAAGAGCAGCTTCTGATTTTGCAGCCTAAAATACGGTTTATAAACAAAAGGGTCAGCCTGAAACGGGCTGTCCCTTTTTTCTAATCATGTACCCAGATATTTTATCGCCCGATCTATTCCATCCATGTTGAGCGGGAACATCTGTCCACCCATCAACTGCTCTGTAATCTGTATCGAATGGGTGTATCTCCAATGTTGCTGCGGCTCCGGATTCAGCCAGACCGCACGGCGATAATGGTCGGTCAGTCGCTTGAGCCAGACCGAACCCGGTTCAGTGTTGTAATGCTCGACACTGCCGCCGCGCATATGTATCTCGTAGGGGCTCATGCTGGCATCTCCGACAATGACAAGCTTATAATCCGGGGCGAACTGGTTGATCAGGGTTGTGGTTTCAATATGTTCGTCCCAGCGGCGCTGGTTATCGCGCCAGACGCGCTCGTACAGGAAGTTGTGAAAATAAAAATATTCAAAGTGTTTGAATTCGCTGCTGGCGGCGGAAAAAAGCTGCTGGCAGATCTCCACATGCGGATCCATTGAGCCGCCCACATCCAGAAACAGCAGCACCTTGACCTTATTGTGCCGCTCCGGAACCATCTTTATGTCAAGGTATCCTGCATTGCCGGCAGTTGCCCGTATGGTTCCGGGCAGGTCAAGTTCGAGCGCCTCTCCCTCTCTGGCAAAGGTGCGTAGCTTGCGCAGCGCCACCTTCATGTTGCGGGTTCCCAGCTCTACCGATGAGTCAAGATCTCTGAATTCGCGCTTTTCCCAGACCTTGACGGCCCGCCGGTGTCGGGATTCGCCACCGATGCGGATTCCTTCGGGATGATAGCCGTAAGCGCCAAATGGCGATGTGCCGCCGGTGCCGATCCATTTGCTGCCCCCTTGATGCCGTTCCTTCTGCTCCGCCAGACGTTTTTTCAGCTCTTCCATCAATTTGTCCAGACCGCCCAGAGCCTGGATCTGCTTCTTTTCTTCTTCAGATAGAAAGCGCTCGGCCAGTTTGCGCAGCCACTCCTCCGGTATCTCCTGAGTCAAATCCTCAATTGAGACACTGATCCCCTTGAAATACTCCATGAATACACGATCAAACTTGTCGAAATGGGTTTCATCCTTGACCATGCAGAGTCGTGCCAGATAATAGAAACTCTCGGCATCGCCGAAGGTCAGATGCTTCTGCATGGCCTCGAGCAATGTTAGAAATTCCAGAATGCTGACCGGAATCCCGGCTTTGCGCAGTTGCTGAAAAAAATCGATCAACATCAGCGGTTATCAGTAACCGGACGCAGAGCGCCTTGATCCGAAGAGCAGCAGGTCCAGCTCGTTTTTGAGCAGGGCACCGTGCAGTGGAGGGAGATGTTTTTCTTTCCGGCTCTGTTTTAATTGATCCGGACCAAGTTTTTCGGCCAGCAGAATCTTCAGCCAATCGAGCAGTTCGGATGTGGAGGGTTTTTTCTTTAAGCCGGGAATTTCTCTGACTCCAAAGAAAACTTCCAGAGCCTCTTTTACGAGCGACGCCTGAATGTCCGGATAGTGGACAGCTACGATCTGCTCCAGTGTTTCCCGATCCGGAAAGCGGATGAAGTGGAAGAAACAGCGCCGCAGGAAGGCGTCCGGCAGCTCTTTTTCATTGTTGCTGGTAATGATGATGATGGGACGGTGTCTGGCCTGAATCACCTGTTGGGTCTCGTAGACATAAAATTCCATCCGGTCCAGTTCACGCAGAAGATCGTTCGGAAACTCGATGTCGGCCTTATCCACTTCGTCAATAAGTACAACAGCCTGCTGCTCCGATTCAAAAGCCTCCCACAGCTTGCCCTTGACGATGTAGTTAGAGATGGAATGTACTCTGGGATCACCCAGTTGTGAATCACGCAGCCTGGAAACAGCATCATACTCATACAGCCCCTGCTGAGCCTTGGTGGAGGATTTTATGTGCCACTGGAAGAGTGGTTTTCCAAGAGCCCTCGCAACTTCTTCGGCCAGCATGGTTTTCCCTGTCCCCGGCTCTCCTTTGATCAGCAGAGGGCGCTCAAGAACTATTGCGGAGTTGACCGCCAGCATCAGGTCGTCAGTAGCGATGTATGAATCAGTTCCGGTAAATTTCATAATGTTATCCTGTCTGATAATAACAGTGTCCACCCGGATTACCGGATGGACACCTGGTAAACTGCCGTATGACCATTAGTCTCAGGAGCTGGAGGATGAAAGAGCCGCCATCATGTCCAGCCGTCGTTGAGTGTTTTTGAGCACGGTCGCCAGGGTAATCGTATCAAGAACCGCCTTCGTCAATTCATCGATCTCGTTGGTTATACTTTGGAGCTCCGCAATGATAAGGCTGCCGCTTTGATCCCACTGGTTGGGCACGTCCAGTTCGGATTCCAGTGTCTCAAAAAGCTGAATAACATCCAGTAGTGTCGTACGTTTCACGTTTCCGGAGAACCGGTAGCCGCCTCCAGCTCCGCGCACCGCCTGTACCAGTCCTTCGTGAACAAGGTTGCGCATTACTTTTGCGAGATGGTGAGTGGAGATGCCGTGCCGCTCGGCGATGTCGGTGGTCGATAACTGCTGCTCGGTGTCGCTGGCCAGTTCCAAAACGGCAATCAGTGCAAACAGGCTCGCCTTATTCAGTTTCATAGTGGGCCCTTCATTCGCTTAGTCTATCTGTTTTTCCAGTTCAATATACTTGCCGGTGCATAAACCAAGGCCGCGGAAAAAGGATAGTGTCAGTTTATCATCACGATTAACCATGGTGCGGACGGTCGATACCCCGGCCTGTTTGAGGCGTTTTGATATTTCTTCAAACATCAGCTGGCCGATGCCGGCCTGACGGGAATCCGGAGATACGGCCAGGGCAAATACCCAGCCACAGGGGGGGGAGCCAAACTCCCAGGCCCTGACTTCGCCGATTATAAAGCCTACGACACTGTTTTTGAATTCGGCCACCAGAAAGAGCCGGTCATTTTTATCCCGGCGGACGTAATGATCAAACACACTGCTCCAGTAATCGGGCTTCACTTCCTCAGGTGCCCATTGATCGAGGGCGATTACAGCATCCAGATCGGATGCAATGGCATTGCGGATGGAAATTTTTTCTTTCATTCGGTATCCAATGTACTGATTTTATGTCACTCGTACGGCCTGTAAACAAAATGATACATAATTCGGTACCTAAATACCACTATGCATAATTTGATTGCAAGTTTTATTTGATAACACCTCAAAAATAATTGGAATTATCTGGGGAAAGGTGCCAGATAATTTCTCCTTGACATATAAAGTGGTATAGTGGTACTAATTTGCATAAATAATTTCGGTTTGAACTTCATGGGATGTTTGTTACCGTTGCAAAACAAACAGAGTTGCGTGAGACGGCAGTGCAGTCCAAAGGAGAAACAGCCATGTCAGATTTCTTGCTTCGCTCACTTTATCCGGAAGACATTGACCGGGTCATAGAGATTGAAAACAGTCTGACAGGTGCTTCCAGGAGAGTGTTTCTGGAAAAACGCCTTGCTGCCGCTACCGCCATGCCGGATAACTTTATTACGTCCGCCGTCCTGGATGGCAAGAAGCTGGCCGGTTACGGTATCGCCCGAATTCTCGAGGGTGAATTCGGAGCCAGCAGTGTAATTGTAGTGCTCGACACCGTTGGGGTTGATCGTGAGTATCAGGGCCGCGGCATCGGCAAAATGATCATGTCCGGGATTGAACGGCGGATGAAGCGCAAAGAGATCAGCACTCTGTACACGCAGATCCTATGGTCAGATCACTCGATAATTAAATTTTTTGCTTCCGCCGCCTTCACTCTGGCTACCGGTCAGATCATTGAGCGCGATACATCACCACTGCCGGTTGATTCCAAAGAATCCGTTTCCAGCGCACAGATCACGGTGCGCACTCTCAAAGGGGAGGATATCAGGGTGATCGACCGGATAGACACCAAACTCACCGGACTTGACCGTTCCGCATATTTTTCCTCCAAGTTCATGGAAATGCTTGATGAATCCGGTACACGGGTTTCGATGGTGGCCGAAGTCAACGGAGCAGTGTGCGGTTTCATTATGGCGCGTGTTGACTTCGGCGAGTTTGGCAAGGTAGAAAAAACGGCCGTTATTGACACAATCGGTGTAAGTCCTGACTATGCCGGTACCGGTGTTGGTCATGCGCTGCTGTCGCAGCTTCTGAAGGATCTTTCAGCTCTTCAGGTCGAATCGGTCCGGACAAAAGTCGAATATGAAAATTCCGGTCTGAGAAACTTTCTGTCCAGACGGGGTTTCTGTCCGTCGCAGAGACTGCTGCTGGTAAAGCATTTACACTGATTCAACCCGCATTAAGGCGGCACCTATTCAGGTAAAGGGGTATTACGATGGCAAACGCAGAGGCTGGATTTAATCTTGAAATCGACCTCACGAGGGGAAACATAGAGAGAGTGGCAACTGATCCCGGATTGAGCAAGCTGTATCTGGGGGGGCTGGGCACTAACTCAAAGATATTGTACGAACGGGTTCCGCCGGAGGTTGAGCCGTTTGCTCCCGAAAACCTGCTTATATTCGGGACCGGTCTTCTGACCGGAACCCCTGCTCCGAGCTGCAACCGTACCATAGTATCGACTATATCGCCCCAGACCAATCTGATGGCCTATTCCATGATGGGTGGCTTCTGGGCGCCTGAGTTGAAGTACGCCGGCTACGATAAGGTAATCTTCCGCGGCAAGTCGCCCGAACTGGTTTATGTCTGGATCAACGGCGACAAGGTTGAGCTGCGCGACGCCTCGCATCTTAAGGGGAAGGGGGCGGTAGAAACCCAGGAGCTGATCAAGAAAGAGCTCAAAGATCCGAATGTGCAGGTGGCCGCTATCGGCCTGGCCGGTGAGAACAGGGTCTTTACCGCTTCCATCGAGCAGGGAAGATCCAGTGCCAGCCGGCTTGGTATCGGCGCTGTGATGGGTGACAAGAGGATCAAAGCTATAGCGGTCAGAGGCAAGAAGGATGTCAACATCGCCCGCCCCCTGGAATATCTGAAAATCTGCAACGAGGTGCTGCAGTACGTCAAGGAACGCGAGGACAAGCCGGTGCCTAACGTGATGCCGATCCTGGCCGGCCTCGGCTCGCCCCAGGAAATGCTGCATACCGACGAGAAGTGGCACACTGAAAATTTCTCCTGGGGCAACTCCCGGGTTCGCAGAAAGGATTTCTGGACCAAAGAGATCGAGGATAAGTGGAAGGAAACCCAGGAAGGCGCAAGAACACGACTGATCAGCTGCTACAACTGCCCGATGAAGTGCGGCGCGATTATTTCGCTCCCCGGCATGTCGACCTACATGATGAAGTGCTTCTCAAAGCTCACCTACAACATGGCTGCCTTTGTTGATGATCTTGAGTTTGGTTTCAGGATTGCGCAGCGCGCCACGGAATACGGCGTGGACGGATTCTCAACTCCGCAGATCATGGCGTTCGCCTTTGAGCTGCGCGAGGCCGGTATCCTCGGTGAAGAACACTTCGAAGGCTGCCCGGAAGATAACGAAGGGAAATTCTACTGGATTCTGGACCGGATCGTACGGCGCGAGGGGATCGGCGATATCCTGGCCGACGGCACGTACTGGGCCGCCCTTAAAATTGGAAATGGAGCAGAAGAATACGCCCACAACAACATCAAAAAGCATGAGCAGCTGCCGCTTAAGCTCGGTATGCTGAACCCCATTTACTATCTGATGTACTGTACCGGAGAAAAATCAAACATAACCCAGATCGAGGGGCAGTTCCCACAGGCGCCGTTCGCGACCATGGAGGAGCGGGAGGAGTTTGTCAGCGACTGGGTGCATGTGCCTGATGAGAAGTTCAAACAGTACCTGTTGGACTGGGAAATGCGCGGCGAGCGCTCCAACCCCTACTATCCGACCGTTGATATGTCTGTCGATATTGTCGACTGGCAGGAGATGATGCACTACATCGACGATGCTGTCGGCATGTGTGCCGGTATGTCATCGTTCCCTCTGAAGCCTCCCTATCATATTCACAACTACCCGCTTCTCATCTCGGCTGCCACCGGCATGGAGCTGGACGAAGAGGGGTTGAAGGAGATCTACCGCAGGATCAGGAATCTGGTCAGAGCCTTCAATGTCAGAAGAGGTCTGCGGCGGGCCGATGAGAAACCGCCCGAAGACCACTGGCGGAAAAGATTTCCAGAACTTGAAGAGCAGCTTCTGGATGCATACTACAAGTTTAAGGGATGGAACAAGGACGGTATTCCGACCAAAGAGACGCTGCAGAATCTCGGCTTGAATTACGTCAGTGAAGACTTGGAACAGAGAGGTATATTGGGCCATGACTAAGGCGAAAAAGAAGATCAAGTTAATAAAAATCGATGTCGACAAATGTAACGGCTGCCGGGCATGCGAACTGATCTGCTCCGCCTTTCACGCCAGCCCGAAATACAGCAGCAACAATCCCGAGCGATCTCGGATCAGGGTAGTCCGCGATCCCCTCAATGATGTTTATCTGCCGGTGTACGCCGGTGAGTACACCCCGGCGGAGTGCAAGGGACGGGACAAGTACGTTATCGATGGCAAAGAGTACGACGAGTGCAGTTTTTGCCGTGCCTCCTGTCCATCCAGGGATCTTTTCAAGGAGCCTGATTCCGGGCTGCCTCTGAAATGCGACATGTGCGAGGATGAGGAAGAGCCGCTGTGCGTCAAGTGGTGCCTGTCTCAGGCGCTGACCTATGATGAGCGCGAAGAGGATGGTGTTGAAGAACCCCAGCCAGGCGATGTTGAAATCGGACTGGAAGCGCTGGTCAAGAAGCATGGCCTGCAGAAGGTTATGGATACCTTTGCACGGGTCTCTAAAAAAGGCTGACACCTGAAAGAAGAGGAACGATAACAAGTGGATACCGTAGCCCCTTTCAAAGAAATTATTGATCTCATCAAAGAGCAGGGCGGAGACGCCTTCAAATACTGCTATCAGTGCGGACGCTGCGATACGGTCTGCCCCTGGAACAGGGTCAGAGACTTCAGTATGCGCAAGCTGATCCGTGAGGCCACCTTCGGACTGACTGATATAGAGAGCGAAAATCTGTGGCGCTGTACTACTTGTGGAAAGTGCCCTCAATACTGCCCAAGAGGCGTAAAACAGATTGAATCCGGCGTGGCTCTGCGCAAGATTGCAGCCGAGAACGATATTTTTCCCGGTCCGATCGCTCCTATCCGCACTGTAAGTGTCGGCCTGATGGGGGAGGGCAACCCTTTCAATGAAGAGCGCAAGAACCGTGCTGACTGGGCGGAAGGACTTTCCGTAAACCCCTTCAAAGAGGGGATGGAAGTGCTGTATTTCTCCTGCTGCTACCTAAGCTACGCTCCCAGACTGAAAAAAGTTGCTGCTGCCACGGTCGATATCCTCAAAAAAGCGGGAGTGAACTTCGGCATACTCGGTACTCAGGAGAGCTGCTGCGGAGAAAGTATCCGTAAGACCGGCAATGAAGATCTGTTCAAAAAACTGGCCAAGGATAATATCAAGACCTTTATCGACAACGGCGTGAAAAAAATCCTTGTTTCCTCTCCCCACAGCTACCACACCTTTAAGAATGAATATCCTGAATTCATGGTTAATTTCGAGGTGGTTCACATCTCCCAGTACCTGCAGGAGCTTATCAGCAGCGGTAGGTTGAAGCTCACCAAGGAATATGCGAAAAAAATCACCTACCATGACCCCTGTTATGCCGGGCGCCATAATGGAATATTTGATGAACCGCGAGAAATTCTGAAGGGCGTTTCCGGTGTAGAGCTGCTTGAAATGCCTGATAACCGTGAGGACAGCCTCTGCTGCGGAGGTGGCGGTGGCAGAATCTGGGTGGAAACCCCCAAGGCGGAAAGATTCTCCGACCTGAGGCTGCAGCAGGCGATCGGGGTTGGGGCGGAAGTTTTGGCTACATCCTGTCCGTACTGTATTACCAACTTCGAGGACAGCAGGTTGTCGCTGGAGGATAGTGAAGCGCTTGAAATCAAGGATATTACTGAAATTATTCAGGAATTACTATGACAGAGAAAACTCTTATAGATGTTCTGGTGGTTGGCGGAGGAATCAGTGGTATTCAGGCCTCCCTTGATCTCGCCGATGCAGGCTTCAAGGTCTATCTGATAGACAAATCCCCGGCCATCGGCGGCAAGATGTCACAGCTGGACAAGACCTTTCCTTCAAATGACTGTTCCATGTGCATTGAATCTCCCAAGTTCAACGAATGCAGCAGGCATCCGAACATAACCATTCTGACCTACACTGAAGTCGATACAGTCAAGGGGAAGCCGGGCAACTTCAAGGTTTCTCTGGTCAGAAAGCCGCGCTACGTTGTCGAGAGCAAATGTACCGGTTGTAACATCTGCGCAGAATACTGCCCGGTCAAGGTACCGGATCAGTATAACCAGAACCTCTCCAACAACAAAGCCATCCACATCTATTTTTCACAGGCGCTACCGCTGATTCCGTACATTGATCCTGATACCTGCCTCTACCTTAAGGATGGGTCATGTGCAATCTGCGAGGGGGTTTGCAAGCCAAGAGCCATCGACCTGCACCAGGAAGAGGAGATTGTTGAAGTAGAAGTGGGGGCCATCGTCCTCTCACCCGGTTTTGACACCTTTAATCCCAAGCTGAGGAACGACTTCGGCTACGGCATCTTTGAGAACGTTGTCACCAGCCTGGACTACGAGCGCATACTCTGTTCGACTGGTCCCTATGAGGGAACAATCCGCCGCCCTTCTGACAAGGTACATCCGCACAGCATCGCCTGGATCCAGTGCGTAGGCTCACGGCAGGTTATTCCTGGCGGGAACAGCTACTGCTCGGCGGTCTGCTGCGCCTACACCCAGAAACAGGTCATTCTGACCAAGGATCACGACGCCGGAATGCAGGCGACGATCTTTCATAACGATATCAGAGCCTTCGGCAAGGATTTCGAGCGCTTCTACCAGAGGGCGGAAAACCTGCCGGACGTCAGATTCATCCGGAGTTATGTCTCTATCGGCTCGGAAGACCCTGAAACCAAAAATGTTTCCATCCGCTACTCCACACCTGATCAGGGGGTCAAAGAAGAACAGTTTGACATGGTCGTTCTCTCGGTCGGTCTGGAGCCACCAAAAGATTTCCAGCAGTTGTCTGAAACCTTCGGAATTGAGCTGAACTCCCACGGATTCTGCAAAGTCAATCCGCTCAACCCGATTGAGACCAGCAGGCCGGGGGTTTATATCAGCGGCGCTTTCCAGGGGCCGGTCGATATCCCGGAATCGGTGGCCGGTGCCAGTGCTACCGATGCCCTCTGCAGCCAGCTGCTTTCCTATCGGCGCGGCGACCTCTCTCAGGAACGCGTCTATCCGCCCGAGAAGGATGTGTCGGAAGAAGAAATCAGGATCGGTGTTGTCACCTGTCTGTGCGGCGCCAACATAGGCCGGGTTGTTGATACCCCTTCCGTGGCCGACTATGCCGGTACCCTGCCGAACGTCGTCTATTCTCAGGAGAACATTTTTGCCTGCTCCACCGAGAATGCCCAGCTGATAGCGGATGCAATCGTGGAGCACAACTTGAACCGCGTGGTGCTGGCGGCTTGTACACCACGAACTCATGAACCGCTCTTCCGTGATACCTGCCGTGAGGCCGGACTAAATCAGTATTTTTTTGAATTTGCAAATATCCGCGAACACTGCTCCTGGGTTCACTCCAAAGATAAAGAGGCTGCCACCCAGAAGGCCAAGGACATCATACGGATGTCGGTTGCTCGGGCCGAGCACCTGGAACCGCTGCAGGAGTTCCAGCTGCCGGTTACCCATGTTGCCCTGGTGGTTGGCGGCGGCGTGGCCGGTATGACCAGCGCCCTGAGCATGGCTAATATCGGTTTTGAAGTGTACCTGCTGGAGAAGGCCAGTGATCTAGGTGGTATGGCGCGGCGCATTCACTACACGCTGGATGGCTTTGATGTTCAACCGTTCCTGGACGATCTCATTCGCAAAGTCTACAAACACCCATCCATTCACGTATCTCTTGAGGCCACAATTACTGAAGTATCCGGCTATGTCGGCAACTTCGTGACCAAGGTTAAATCCGAAAGCGGATTCAAAGAAATTCTCCATGGGGCTGCCATAATTGCAACCGGTGCTGACGAATACAAACCGACCGAATACCTGTATGGCCAGGATGACAAGGTAATGACTTCGCTGGAACTTGAGGACCGGATCGTCAAAAAGGATGAGAAGGTGCTCGGTGCTCAGAGCCTGGTTATGATCCAGTGCGTCGGTTGTCGGCAGAAGGATCGCAATTACTGCAGCCGGGTCTGCTGCAGTCAGTCCATCAAGAACGCCCTGAAGCTGAAGGAAACCAACCCTGGAATGGATATTTATGTGATTTTCAGGGATATGAGAACATACGGATTCAAGGAAGATTACTATCGTGAGGCTTCAGACAAGGATGTGAAGTTTATCCGTTATGAACCGGTTGACATGCCTGTCGTTGAAGCTGTTGTTGAAGGTGGCCAGCCGATGATCAGGGTAACGGTTCCTGATCCGATATTGGGTCAGAAGATCGCTATTGATGCCGACCTGCTTGTTCTGGCGGCAGCCGTTGTGCCTTCGTCTGCAAGCGCCGAGATGGCCAAGCTGTTCAAAGTTGCCATGAACCCTGATGGTTTTTTTCAGGAGGCGCACGTAAAACTGAGGCCGGTTGACTTTGCAGCGGACGGCGTGTTCCTCTGCGGTCTGGCGCACTATCCGAAACACCTGAATGAATCCATCAGTCAGGCTTATGGGGCGGCCGGTCGGGCCATCAATCTACTCACGAAGGATACTGTCACAGCCTCCGGCGCAGTTTGTGATGTGGAGGAAGATGACTGCGTTTCATGCGGAGCCTGCATCACCGCCTGTACCTACGGCGCCATTGAGTTCAAGAACACTCCGAAGGGTAAAAAGGCAAAAGTCAATCCGGTTCTCTGCAAGGGTGACGGCCTCTGCAACGCCAAATGTCCGACTCAGGCCATCAAACTGAAACACTATACCGATGACGAGATATTCTCCCAGATCGATGCTTCAGATCCGGATATGGTTAACGAATCTTGCCGGAACTGTCCCGGCATAGGAAGGAGTTAGGAATGAGCGCTGAACTAGAGCATAAACCCAGAGTCGTCGGCTTTCTCTGCACGTGGTGAGCATACGCCGCGGCGGACCTGGCTGGAGTTTCCAGACTACAATATACAACTGAAACAAAGATTATCCGTGTAATGTGCTCAGGCAGAGTCGATATGGCTTTTGTGCTGCGTGCTTTTGCAAAAGGTGCTGACGGTGTGTTCATCGGCGGCTGCTGGCTGGGCGAATGCCATTACGTAACTGAAGGCAACTACGATGCCTTGAGTATGATGCATCTTTCCAGAAAAATTCTTGAACAGGTCGGGATCAATCCCAAAAGGCTGCGGCTTGAATGGATTGCCGGCTCGGAAGGGATGCGCTATGCCGAGGTTATGAATGATTTCGGCAGGCAGCTTAAGGAGATGGGGCCGATAGGAGTTGGCGAAGGGCTTGATCAAAGCGCTTTGAAACTCAAGTTTGAAGCTGTGACAAAGATTCTTCCGTATCTCAAGCTGGTTGAAAGGGAGCGGCTCAGGGTGCGCTTTAAAACAGAAGAGGAATATGACGAATTTTTCAGCAGTGATGAGGTAAACAGTATTGTTCGGGACGTAATAGCCGATAAACTGGCAATCAGCCAGATCACTACCCTGCTGGCAAGGAATCCTCTTTCCACTCGGGAGATATCGGACACTTTGCAATTAGAGCCGGCTGTGGTTTCGCGCTACCTTAACAGCTCGGCGCGGCAGGGGTTGGTGAGATACGACGAAAGTCAGAAGCGCTATTCCGTAGCATAACACAAAAGGAACAACAGAAATAAACGGGTGGGATAAGGGTGCCATGGACAGAGAGAATATCGATCAGATTATTGATAAACACCAGTGCGAAGCCAGCTCGCTGATTCAGATACTGCTCGAGATCCAGAGCGAAAACCACTGGCTCCCCAAAGAGGCATTAGAGCGGGTCAGCGAGAAGTTGGATGTGCCCATGAGTCAGATTCAGCACATTACTACCTTCTACAAGTACTTCAGCCTGGTCCCCAGAGGGCGCCATGAAGTTCACGTCTGCATGGGTACCGCCTGCCATGTTCGCGGGGCACAGCGAGTCCTGGATGCGGTCCAGGATCAGACAGGGATCAAGCCGGGCGAATCGGATGCAGATTTGAAGTTCAGTCTGGAAACCGTCAACTGTCTTGGTTGTTGTGCTCTGGGGCCGGTAATGGTTGTAGATGGCGAGTATCATGGCAATATCGCTCCGGCCCAGGTTGAAGGAACGCTGAAAAACTACGAGTAAGGACACATTATGCCGCTGATCAACTCCTCTGCCGAACTTGAAAAGTTAAGGCAGGATATCCTGTCAAAAAGGGATCCCGACAAGCCCTGCATCACCCTTTGTTCAGGCTCAGCATGTCAGGCGACACACTGTAAAAAGGTTGCGGCATCGCTTGAACTGGAACTGGAGAAGCTCGGGCTGGTGGACAAGGTGCACTTCCGTAAAACCGGCTGCCACGGTTTTTGTGAGCAGGGCCCCATTATTGTTATCTATCCAGAGGGGATCTGTTATCTCAAGGTAAAGCCGGAAGACATTCCGGAGATAGTCTCCCAGACCCTGGTTGAGAAGAAAATTGTAGAGCGGCTGATCTATGTTGATCCGACTACAAGCGAAAAGGTGACTCACGAAGAGGAGATACCCTTCTACAAAAACCAACAGCGGCTGGTGCTGGGCCAGAACACAAAGATTGATCCGAAGAGCATTGAAGATTACCTGGCCGTGGGCGGCTATCAGGCGTTGGCCAAGGTTTTTTCCAGCATGACACCGGAACAGGTTATTTCAGAAGTCAAGGCGGCCAGCCTGAGAGGACGCGGCGGTGGAGGTTTTCCGGCCGGCGTCAAATGGGAGGCAGCCCGTAATGCCAAGGGGGATACGAAGTATGTGATCGTCAACTGCGATGAGGGGGACCCCGGGGCGTACATGGACAGATCGCTGATGGAGGGGAATCCCTTCTGTGTGCTTGAGGGGCTGCTGATTGGAGCCTACGCCATTGGTGCCCACGAAGGGTATATATATGTCCGGCAGGAGTATCCTCTGGCGGTTGAGAACGTTATGGTCGCCATTAGAACGGCCGAGGAATACGGTTTCCTGGGTAAAAATATCCTCGGCTCCGGTTTTGATTTTATCATCAAGGTACATATGGGGGCCGGTGCCTTTGTCTGCGGCGAGGAGACCGCCCTGATCAAGTCACTGGAGGGGAAAGTCGGTGAGCCGAAGGCGCGACCTCCCTATCCCGCCGTCAGAGGGCTCTGGGATAAGCCGACCAACATCAACAATGTTGAAACTTGGGCCAATATCCCGCTGGTGATAAACAAAGGAGCAGCTGCTTTTACCTCGATCGGTACCGAGGGGAGCAAGGGCACTAAAATATTCTCGCTGGTCGGCAAGGTTAACAACACCGGTCTGGTGGAAGTGCCGATGGGGGTAACCCTGAGGGATATCGTCTACAAGATTGGCGGCGGCATTCCGGGTGGCAAGAGCTTCAAGGCGGTTCAGACCGGTGGTCCGGCCGGCGGCTGTATGCCGGAGAGCTTGCTGGATATGGAAGTTGATTTCGATCAGCTCACCAGGGCCGGTTCAATGATGGGCTCCGGCGGTATGATCGTTCTTGACGATGAGACCTGCATGGTCGATTTTGCCAGATACTTCCTCGGTTTCCTGGCCGACGAGTCGTGCGGAAAGTGTGTCCCCTGCCGCGAAGGTGTCAAGCAGATGCAGAAGATCCTGACCAATATAACTCAGGGCAAAGGGAGAAAAGGAGATATCGAACTGCTTGAGGAGCTGTCAGAAGTAGCCGGAAGCGCCGCACTCTGTGCCCTGGGCAAGGGTGCGCCCAACCCTGTGCTCAGCACCATGCGCCACTTCAGGGACGAGTATGAGGCGCATATCAACGAGTGCCGATGCCCGTCTTTATCCTGCAAGGATCTGATCGCCTACTACATTGACCCGGAAAAGTGTCAGGCCTGTCTGAGCTGCGGCAAAAAATGCCCGGCAGACGCGATCGACGGCGGCAAAAATCTGGTTCATATCGTTATCCAGGAAAAATGCACCAAATGCGGCTCCTGTCTTGAGGCCTGTCCGGCCCGCTTTGGAGCCGTAAGGAAAATTTCCGGCGAGCCTGTTCCGCCCCAAGTTTCTGAAGATGCCAGGACTATAGTCAGAAAGAGCAAACAGCCATGAGTGAACTGCAATTACAAATTGATGGTAAGGAAGTCACTGCCCAGGCCGGAGCGACTATTCTTGAAGCAGCCGGCAGTGTCGGAATCGCCATTCCGACGCTCTGCGATCATGCCAAGCTGGAGCCGTACGGTGGCTGCCGAATCTGCTCGGTCGAAGTGGATTCCCGCGGCAGGACCAGCGTGGTGGCCGCCTGTCTTTTTCCGGTTGAGCAGGATCTGGTTGTCAGAACCAGAACCAAGAAGTTGGATCGTATCCGGAAGTCACTGATTGAGATGATGATGGCGCATGCTCCGGATTCAGAACAGTTGCTGGCTTTGGCTCAGGAGTACGGAGCTGACCGGGACCGCTTTGAAAAAGATCCCTCATTCTGCATTCATTGCGGTCTGTGTGTACGTTACTGCGCTGAGGTTAAAAAGAAGAATGCACTAGGATTCATCGATCGGGGAGCCAGGAAGGAAATCTGCTTTATTCCGGAGATAGCTTCTAAAGAGTGCTGGGAGTGCAAGGAGTGTTTCCCGCTCTGCCCGACATCGGCGCTGCAGGCTGCGTTTGTTTTGATCAAAGCGCTCTCATTTCCCGATTTAGGGGAATAGGCGGCTGATAGACAATTGGAACACAGAGTCACAGAGGACACCGAGAAATCATTCAAAAAATATGCTTGTTCTGCCTTCATGCCAGAGGCAATAGAGTGTAAAGCGGAACTAACTACTTGTTATTTTTAAAAACCTCTGTGAACTCTGTCCTCTGTGTTTAACTGGTTACAAGAATAAGACTTTTCCAGGATGGAATCACTATGACTGACAGCTTTCGGTATTACCTGCGTGTTCGTTACTCTGAATGTGATGCCCAGAAGATAGTTTTCAACGCCCGCTATGCTGACTACGTTGATGTTTCAACCACTGAATTTCTGCGCGCGATCTGTCCCGATTTCAAATCAATAGAGTATCATCTCGTCAAACAGACGATAGAATGGAAATCTCCGGCCCGCTTTGACCAGGTTCTTGAACTGTCAGTTTCAGTTAAAAGTCTCGGTAATACCTCATTTACACTATCAACGGAAATCCGTATCGCAGGCCAGGATCAGGCTGTTGCCAGCATTGAAACGGTCAACGTATTCATCGATCACACCTCCATGAAGAAATCATCGATCCCTCCCGAATTCCGGGCCGCCCTTGAGCGCGGCGCTTCCGGTGTAGTTGTTGACCATGCCTGCTATTTGTTAAATCAGTGAGTGTATGTAATAAAGGTTTTACCGGGTTTTATCGGCGTTAATATGCAACTGACAATGCAGGCATTTTCGCAGGTACAGCAACGTCATGCCGTTTAAATGGAAGTAGTTCCCGCAACGGGGGCAGCGGGCAACCGCCGAAACCATCATAACTGCGAAGAGCAGCACAATCCAGATGCCGATCGCCTTGTATGACCATCCCGGTACCAGGTACTGTACCGTCCACATGGCCGGCAGGTAAATGATCAGCACGCCCAGGAAGTATTTTCTTCTGCGGCGCAGCAGGGCAAGACCTTCACCCCAGCTTACAGGATCCTCCTTCAAATTCTGCTCTCCCAGGCTTTCCATTAACCACCCCGTACTATCATCATTTTTGAATCTTTTTGATATGAATACAGTCCAATGCAAGGGATCATAGTACAGGCAATTAACGAAGAGTTCCAGCTATCTGTTAGAAAATATGTGACTCACCGCAGTCCGATCAAACCTAATTCCCAAGCCTTGTCGGAGGCTTTCCAGTACCAATGAAAAAATATCCGAACAGCGTCTTATTTTCCCCTTGACATTTAAATTGGTATTGAGGTACTTGTTTACAAAATTATGCTGTACACGCTCACCATCACTAACTCGATTCGATTGTTTTACCAAGCCAAACAATAAATCATACAAACGTAAGAGGAGGAGTTTTTATGTCCGCAGCAGATGAAATTATTGCCCGCACCGCTCCGTCACACCTGATCGACCACAACCTGATTGACCGTGAAATTGAAAGCCTCTGCGACGGCATGGTTCTGTACGAAAAACGGCCTGCCAAACGCCGCGACGGCAGCATCGTCGAAGGGCTCTATAACGTATGGATCATCCTCAACAACCCCAAGCAGTACAACTCATATACCACCGACATGGTCAAGGCCACTATCCTGGCCTTCCGCCGCGCCTCTGTCGACCGTGAAGTCAACGCCGTGGTCTTCACCGCTGTTGGCGATAAAGCATTCTGCACCGGCGGCAACACCAAGGAATACGCCGAATATTACGCCGGCAATCCGCAGGAATATCGCGGCTATATGCGGCTGTTCAACGACATGGTGTCGGCCATCCTGGTCTGCGACAAGCCGGTGATCTGCCGCGTCAACGGCATGCGAATCGGCGGCGGCCAGGAAATCGGCATGGCCTGCGATTTCTCGGTCGCGCAGGATCTCGCGCGCTTCGGCCAGGCCGGTCCCAAGCACGGCTCCGCCCCGATCGGCGGCGCCACCGACTTCCTCCCGGTCATGGTCGGCGCCGAACGGGCGATGGTCGCCTGCGTGCTGTGCGAGCCGTTCTCCGCGCATGAAGCCTATCAGATGGGCGTACTCGCCGGCATCGTTCCGGCGCTGAAGGTCGACGGCAAGTTCATCGCCAACCCGCTGGTCGAGACCGGCCGGATGACCGATGAGTTCGGCCGCATTGTCTTCGGCAAACAAAAGACCGGCGATGCGCTCAAGGCCGGTCAGGAACTGATGAAGTGCGGCACCGTCGATCTCAGCCTGCTCGATGAGCATGTCGAGGGCCTGTGCACCAAGCTGCTCTACACCTTCCCCGATTGCACCACCAAGACCATCGAAGAGCTGCGCAAGCCGAAGCTCGACATCTGGAATCGCAACAAGGAAAATTCCAGG
>CAZUGI010000029.1:0-27694 GCA_964619855.1 uncultured Geobacter sp.
GTGCGTATGGCCGTGAACCCAGAGATCGGGACCATGGTCGATGATCTCGTTGGAGAGATCGGTCATGAAGGCGCAGTTGAGACTGTCTCCCCGGAACTTTTCATGGATGGATCGCGGTGATACCCCATGATGCGTCACGACAACCGTCTTCCTGTCTCCCACAGCCGCCAGCGTCTCGAAGATATAGCGTTTCGATTCCTGAAACAGATCGACTGTCTCCTCCGGCATGAGCCTCGCTCCATCTTCCTTTTTGATCACTACAAAGTCGTTCATGTTCTTCCGGGCGTGCTGCATCTTGAAAAAATCCTTACCAAGAAAATCGGTCCAGAGGGTAGCGCCGATGAACAGGACCCCATTGATGTCTACAGATTCGTTTTCCAGGAAATGAACATTCTTGGGCAAGGAGAGCTTGGCCTTCAGCTCGTGGATACGCCCGAAGAAATCGTTGTGGTAGAAAAAGTGGTTTCCTTCGACATAGATGACGGCAAGGAAACGCTTGGCCAGGAGACTGACAACCTTGAGCCAGGTCTCCTGACGGTGAGCGAGGCCGATGTCGCCGGCAACCAGGGCGACGGTGTCCTGGTCTGTCGGCAGCGGTGGCACCACCATTTCCAGAATGCGGAGAATTTTGTTGTGCTGCCAGAATTCAGCATGAATATCGGAAAACGGGCGGACAAGCATGTTCATTCCCGGATATAGTCGTATAGCGATAAAAAAGAGGAAAAGAGTGTACATTAATCCAACAAAAAAAGCACCTACGATTTCTCGTAAGTGCTTGATTTTAGTGGTGCCAGGGACGGAATCGCATACTTTCAATAACTATCTAGTATTACTGTGTATATTGAGTGTAGGATTTACGGGTATACCAAAACATATACCTACGGCCTGTGAAATGTTCATTTACTGAGCAACCATATATTCAGCCATGTCTTCGTAATTAATTTGAAATTCGTTACTTGCGAAATAGTTAATCAGTTTTTTCTTCTGCAACTCTTGAGCTGCCTCAGTAAATTCCTTCATGTTCATATCGCTGTGTTTGAATAATTTATCGTATGCTATCTTTTCTTTAAGTCTATAGCCATTATATGCCTTTGTTGGTTTTGTAGAAGTTAATGCCCACGTCAGAATGTAAAGTTTACAGGCATCGGAACTCAATTTTGTCAATTCACTTTTATGCTTGCCCTTCCTTGGTATTGCAATAGTCCGTAACATTTTTGACCACGCAAGATCAATGGCGTCTAGCTTTTCTTGCTGCTTCTCTTCCTTCGTCTTAGCTTTAACATAGGTAACTGGCATAGCTCCCCCCGTGCATGATTTTCGGCTATCCTACAACGGGTTGTATCACCAGACAATGACAAATGGAGAATTGCAACTGATTTCAAATTTATTTGAATCCACCTGTTTCTAATAAAGTTCCGCTAGAATCAAACCAATGCTGTTCAACAGCTCGTTCATACCCTCCCATTCGGTTCTTTGCTCTATAGGTACATTCAAAAACCTGAATGCCATTGTCTCTGGTAAGCTGATATTGACATTTTAAGTCTTGAAGTGAATCGGGATCAAGCAAGCGTTTCTTTAGGTGTTTTTTAACGTCATACTCTGCCATGAATTCAAATTTGTGTGATGGTGTAGAAGATGAAGATGGCGATTTAGGTGAGTATTGTCTCGATTCTTTTTCCTTAGCTTCACGTTCAGCAGCATATTTTTTTTCAGCCTCTGCAACACGCTTTGCATGACCCACAGGGTCAACTACTACATTAAATATTAGAGAAGTAGATAACGCTGCGGTAATGACTCCCAGTAAAACAGCTATTGTAACTGTGTACTTGTACTCTATCGTTTTGTTTCGGTTTCTCCTCCAGCGATAACCCATAATTAATGCAATGATGATTACAATTAAAAGAGGGAGTGATGACCAGATACCATCCTCTATCAGCATCTCAATACACATAATTGCAATCAAGAACACAACTGCTTTCTCTGCATAGTTTAATTTCACTGAATTAATCTCTTTTGTAGGTTTTTGTGATGACACCTTTTCCTTATTTACTTCAGCTAATGGTTGACTGTTAGTGTCATCGTCTAACTTAGGTTCCTCATCTTTCTTCATAAAAGATTGCGATTTGATTGATGTTGAATCTTTTGTTATTACAAATTTCGTCCTGCACTTTGGACATGTTCCTGTTGCTCCATCGGCAGGAATTTTTTCATCTGGTACGTCTGCACTCCATTCACAGCTAGGGCATGTAACCGTCATTTAGCATTCTCCAGTGCAATCAATATCAAAAGTAGGGAACAACTTTCATATTCTATCGAAACGGTTGGTCATTCTATCGAAAGTATGGATTAAGTCAAGAAATACCCATTGAAACTATGGTTCAAAATTACTCCTAAAACGCCATGATACGGCGTACAGGGGGAGTGATGGAATCAGCCAAGGTTTTACTGGGAGCAAGGATAAAGGAGCTTAGGAAAGCAAAGAAGCTTTCTCAGGATCAACTTTCTGAATCCATCGGCATTGACCCGAAACATTTGAGTAGAATTGAGGTCGGGAAGAGCTATCCTTATATGGAAACTCTGGAAAGTATAGCAAAATCTCTGGATGTTGAAATCAAGGATTTATTTGAGTTTCGCCACCTGGAAAGGGATGTTGCAACTATTGAAGGTATTTGCACTATGCTGGACGGTGCCAGTAAAGACAGATTGAAATTAGTTGCAAAATTTATCAGAACTCTTTCAACTTAATATGTATTAGATTTTTCTTTCAAGAACATTAATAACCGCTCTGGCTGTCCATTTCCCGCCCCTGGCTGTCTTGACCCCTAATTTATCCAGTTCTGCTGCTATAGCTGTATAACTTTTCCCCTGGCCTTTCATTGCATTGATAATGGGATTGACCTTAATTGCAAAATCATCTGCATTCTGCTTGATGGATTCAACGCCTTTGGCTCCCGCCTCTTTCACCAGTTCCATTTTCAGGTTATTGGTTCCCAGCTTAACCCCTCTGGCCTTTGCTGCTGCAAGCCCTGCCTTGGTACGGGAAGAGATCATTTCACGTTCACGCTGAGCCAGTGCGCCATAAATATTGATCGTGAAAGAGTCACAGCCTGGGAGATCAGAGACAACGAAGTCAACACGATTCTTTTGTAGGGAAGTGATAAAGTTCAAGTCCCTGCTGAGTCGATCCAGCTTACCAACAAGTAAACGTCCACCTACCAGGGAAGCATGTTTCATTGCTTGGATCAGTTCTGGACGATCAGAATTCTTTCCGCTTTCCACTTCTGTATATTCCGCTACAATTTCCCCGCCATTAATTGCAACGAAGTCGTTTACCATTTTCTGCTGAGCTTCCAGACCCAAACCAGACTTGCCCTGTTTTTGAGTTGAAACCCTGTAGTAAGCGACATATTTCATTGCAATCCACCTCCATGTAAAATGCCTTTGATGGTTTAAGCATATTACACACACAATGGATTGTCAACAATAATTGAAAATATTTTCAAGAATTCTCAAAAAAAACTGTTTCGGTGAAAATGGCAATAAACGTGATTTCTGGAAAAAGGGTAGGTATGGTGTCGTGGCGTGAAAGTGACATTAATGTCAAAGTTGAATCAGACGTTTTTCCAGGGATCAAAATTAGCTGCATACCTCATAAGCGTTTCAAGAGCCTTCACCCTGGCTGAATCTGGTGTAGCAGTCTTGGATAGTTCAATCAGCCTGTTCAAGCCGTCACTCCTTGCTGCTTGTAGATCAGAAATGAATTTAAGCTGTTCCTGCTCTATTGATGGTGTTGTCATGATGTACCCCACTGGAAACGACTAGCATTAATAATATTCAACTTATCATGTCAGGACGTTTCATTTCAAGGCTGCTGGTGATGCTCCCGCCCGCTGTCCCAAAAGGTGATATGGAAAAAATCATGCTGATACGGGGAGAAACGAGCGTTTCCAGGTAGGGAACGGCCATGATCTGGATTGTTCAGGCTTAAATACCGATTCTGAATCAGCCCTAAGCTATCTTCAACGGTGGCAGTCGATTAATAGCGTATTCCCAAACAGGACTGTATTTCATGAGCATGAGAGCATCTTGTTTGTAGCTGAATCTGAATCTGCTGACTATCCCTTTAAAACAGAGTCTATCAATAGACTTTGACACCTTTGACTGCTGCATTCCTGTCATAGCTGCAATTTCGATTTGTTTGATAGGTAAGTATTCGTTATATGCTCCCAAATGTTTTAACGCTGCAATCACCCTATAGTCGTTAGCTGCAATAGTGGCTCTAACGTATAAATGTATTGCTGGTCTTTCTCCACCAGGATAACGCATGATTTTCTCCTTTCCGCAATTTCTGAAATCAATGTCAAACCTGCTTGGCTAAATCGTGCAATTAATGTCAAACAGGAAAAAGGCGCAATGGTGGCAAAAGAAATGTATTAAAGATATTCAAGATGGTGGTTATATCTTCAACTACTCCTATCTTCCTTTATCTGCTTCTATTCCCTCCCCCATGTTTACCCCTATCTTTAAATATCCCCTTCCCACCTTTACATTCACTGTAAGTCACGTAGGAAATAAAGCCCCCTACCCATAAACGCCTTATGGGGCTGCTTTTTCCTCATTATCGCTATCACGTGAGGCCAGTACACCCCTTGCAGTGGTACTGGTTCTTTCAGACTGTTACGGCCTGCAAGACCGCCCTCGACACGCTCTAAATTTTGCCCACGTTGCACCTTTGTCGAGTCCCTTGGTAGGTGCGATGAATCTTCCTGCCCCAATGTATTGAGCCGCCGACAGGAAAAGGAAAGTTACTACTTCATTTTAGTGCAATTAACTGCACAATCAGTTTTAAGCGTTCTGCAAGAAGTTCTGTACTTCCTCTTCATCCCATACTGTGCAACGTCCAGATAATTTTTTTGGTGCTGGAAATTTACCCAGTTTTACCCACAGCCAGATAGTGCTTTGAGCCACTGGAACAACTTCACGTACCTGCTTCATTCTCAGTAATTTCATAATCTCTCCTGGTCAGCACAAGCTGTTGAAACGAAAAAAGCCCTTCATTGCAGTTACAACTGAGAGTCTTGAAGCTGAACTCTCGTGCATCCGTGCAATGAAAGGCTTGTTTGTGCCTAGAAAATTAAATTGTAGTTGGAGTATATACTATTTTATAAGACTGTCAACACTTTTGTTGGACAATAATAATTAAAATAATCAGGCTGCTTTTTTGATGTCAGCTTTTGTTATTTGAACAACTTTGTCAACCGCCTTTATCTTTCCCAAGTAGTTAGACCACTCCTGCATCATTTCAATCCGTTCTGGTAAGTGTGATGTCCTGTTGTAAGCAGTTCCCAGAGCATCACGTACAGAGTGACTTAGCTGGTGTTCAATCAGAACAACAGGTACATGTTTAACCTCATCCAAAATTGTTCGTGCAGAGGCTCTGAAACCATGAGCCGTTGCTTCTTCTTTTGTAAAACCCATCCGTCGTATTGCAGCATTCAAAGCATTATCACTCATGCAGCGTAAAGGCGAACGTTCTCCTGGAAAAATATACTTACCTGCCCCTGTTAATGAGTGTAATGATTTTAAGATTGTTATCGCTTGTTCTGATAGCGGTACAATATGAGGTTGTTTCATTTTCATACGTGTTGCTGGTATTTCCCATAATTTATTATTGAAATCAATTTCACTCCATTCTGCTGCTCTAAGTTCTCCAGGTCGGCAGAAGAGCATTGGTAAGAGTTGAAGAGCGCACTTCACAACAAAACTGCCCTCATATTCATCTATGGCTCTAAGAAGAGGTGCAAGACTTTTTGGTGTAGTAGGTGCTGCGTGGTGTCCGCTCTTGACGGGTGGTAATGCTCCTCTTAGATCGGCAGCTATATCACGTTCAGCACGTTCAGTTACAATGGCATACCTGTAGATCATACCGCAATGGTGTCTCAGGCGGTGTGCCGTATCAAGTGCACCTCTACTCGCAACTTGTTCTAAAACCTTTATCAGTTCTTTTGGTTTTATCTCAGAAATAGGGCGGGAACCAAGTGGAGGAAATATATCTTTCTCTAGTCGGTGGAGAATATCAGCTGAATGTGTTGCAGACCATTTGCCTGCTGATGAAAATTTGTGGTGCCATTCCCTTGCGACTATCTCAAACGTGTTTGATGCAATTTCAGAATAGGATTCTTTGAGTGATTGTTTGAAAGCATGAGGATCAATGCCTTTAGCAACCAATTTACGGGCTTCGCTACGGGATTCTCTTGCTTCTTTGAGGGATACTTCTGGATAGCTTCCAAACGACAGTAATTTGTCTTTCCCTGCGTGCCGATACTTGAACCTCCACAGTTTTCCACCGCTTGGAGTCAACAGAAGATATAAGCCATCACCATCAAAAAGAGTATTTTTAGTCCCATATTTAGCGTTTTTGACTTCAAATTCACTTAAAGGAATGATCTTTTTAGGCATGATTTTACCCCCTTTTCGGTATACGAAAAACCGTATTAGTATACGCAACCGACTATCGTATACCAATAAGCATCGGTTTTAAGTATATCAATGTGGAGGTTATCGGACAATAGAAAAAGAAAAAGCCCCGTTTTATCGGGGCCTTTCGTACCACATCGGTTTGTGGTGGAGTGTCTTATGGTGCCCAGGGACGGAATCGAACCGCCGACACGAGGATTTTCAATCCTCTGCTCTACCGACTGAGCTACCTGGGCAAAATGAACGGAACTTATAACCCAACATTTCCGCAGCTGTCAACTACTTATTTGACTCCTCGTCGGCGGCCTGGCGCCTGGTGCGGATCGGGATGTAATTGCAGAACGGCTCCTCTTCCATGTAGTCGCCGTGGATCGCATCGGCACGGGCCCGGCAGCCGCCGCAGACATTCAGGTATTCACACTGGCCGCATTTGCCCTTGTAGGATTTGAAATCCCGCAGATTTCTGAATATCTCCGAATTCTCCCAGATTTCCCGAAATGGAATCTGTTTTACGTTGCCGGCAGTGCGGTGAAAATACGAGCAGGGCTTAACATTGCCAAAGCAGTCAATCAGACATATCGATTGGGCTGCGATACACCCCTTACCGCCACCGGTTGAAAATGTCAGCGAGCGGCGCTCAAATTTGGTTCCCTCAGCCTTGGCCTTTTGCGGGACGATCCGGTAGTAGTGCGGGGCGCAGGTAGGGCGCATCAGGATGTCATCTTCCATCTTTTCCTGCTGGTAATGCCAATCCAGAATCTCTTCGTAATCCTCTTTCGAAATCAGCTCACTCATAATCTCTTCGCCCCGCCCGGTCGGCACGATCATGAACATGTACCAGGCGGTTGCGCCCAGAGATTTTGCCACCTTAAAGGTGTTGGCGATATCGGCTTGATTGCGCTTGGTAAAAGATGAATTGATCAGGAATTTCTGGCCGTTCCTGCGGAAAATTTCTGCTGCCCGCACTACTCCGGCGAATGATCCGGGAGCCTGGCGGAAATTGTCGTGAACCTCTGCCGTTGACCCATCCAGCGAGAGCGAAACCATCTTGATATCGGCCGCCTTCATTTTTTGACATATGTCATCCGTCACCAGAGCGCCGTTTGAAGCCATGCACACCCTCAGCCCCAGAGATGTGCCGTATTCAGCCAGCTCGAAAATATCAGGCCGCATGAGAGGTTCGCCACCGGAAAGAACGACAACCGGTTTAGAGAAGTCCGCGATTTCCTTGAGAAGCTTTTTTCCTTCTTCAGTGGTAAAGTCACCCTCAGAAGATGTCATGTCGGATGAACAGCGGCAGTGTACACAACGCAAATTGCATTTTTGTGTTGTTTCCCAGGCGATCCATTTCGGAATAAATTCAGTGCTCATGTGGCTCCTATTTTTGTGACTCGATAATCGCTTGAAACCGGAGGCTGCACAAAATGGTACCCGAACAGCCGCCTAAACTCAAGGATATATTCCTTTCGATAACAGCAAACGGCACATGCATCGACCGGCGACAAACAAGCACTTGCATTCAAAGAGGACGTATAGTAGTATGCCGCTTCCGCCGCCTGTAGCGGCGTTTTGCGTACAATTACCCCCCAAGGAGTTCCAATTTTATGCTGGATATCATGCGCAAACAGAAAGAATCGATCATCATCAAGATCGTTTTCATTATAATCGTGCTTTCCTTTATCGGCACCATCTTTCTGGTCTGGGGCAAGGGCAGTGACGGAGTCGGTGGCAGTAAAGGCTATGCCGCCAAAGTGAACGGCACTAAGATAACCCTCGAAGAGTATCAGAATGCCTATCAGCGTATCAGAAGCATGTATCAGCAGATCTATGGTCAGTCCATTCCGGCCGAGATGGAGAAGATGCTGGGGCTGAAAAAAGTGGCTCTGGATAATCTGATCGATAACCTGCTGGTCATGAAAGAAGCCAAGTCCATGGGCATTAAAGTCTCGAAGGACGAGATTACAGCTGCTATTGCAGCTATGCCGATGTTTCAGAAAGACGGTGTTTTCAACTTTTCGCTTTATGACCAGTTGTTAAAAAGCAATCGCCTGACCGCCAAGGACTATGAAAGCGGCCAGAAAAGTGAGCTGATGCTGAAGAAGGCCCGCCAGGCCGTAAAGGACAAAGCAGCGGTTACCGATGAGGATGCCCTGGCTCAGTATAAAAAAGAAAATGACAAACTGGAACTTGAGTATGTAGCATATGCCCCCTCTGATGTAATTGCCGAAGCAAAACCGAGTGAAGCCGACCTGAACGAGTACCTGCAGAAGAACCAGAATGAATTCAAGACTCCTGAAAAAGTGGCCCTTTCCTACATTCTGCTGGACCCTTCTTCACAGGCGGCGAAGCTGACCGTCTCAGAAGATGAGATACAGACTTTTTATCAGAAGAACATCGACCGCTATCAAGGTAAGGATGGTATCCAGCCGCTCAAGGATGTGAAAGATAAAGTCAGGGCCGAAGCGCTCCGGCAGAAGGCTGCCAAACAGGCATTTGAATTGGCTGCCGACACTCTCTACAAAAATATCAAATCCGGAGATCTAGGTCTGATTGCCGGTCAGCTGAACCTTAAAATACAGGAAACACCTATGTTTCTGGCAAATGCGCCGGTTGCTGCTCTGGCAGGAGAGACGGCACTGATCAAGAAGGCACTGGAATTGAAACAGGGTGAACTTGGCGGGCCGGTCGAAACCGCCAGGGGAATTTATATCTTCAAAGTCAAGGAACGCAAGGAAGCATCAGTACCGCCTCTCTCGGAAATCAAACCTGCTGTAGAAGAGAAGACCAGAGCCGTCAAGGCTGTTGAACTTGCAAAAAAGAAGGCGGAAGATGCGGCAAAGCAGCTGACTTCAAAAACTGCTCTTAAAACCCAGTCAACCGGCAGCTTCGGATTCAGTGCCACCGGCGATATCCCGACCATCGGTGCGTCCCCAGAAATGGCTGAGGCTGTCTTTAAGCTGTCTGCTTCTCAGGCGCCCGCATCACCTTTCAAGGTCGGTAACCGTTGGTACGCCGTCCGGGTTAAAAGCCGTACGGAATCACCAAAAGCCGAGTTCGAGAAATCAAAAGAGGAACTAAAGAAAAAAATGCTGCCCAAGAAACAGGAAGAGGCCCTTGAAAGCTGGGTTAAGGAACTGCGCACAAAAGCCAAGATCGAGATAAACCAGGCGCTGGTCGCCGAGAAATAGGAGATTAGGTATGTCACAGCTCGTTATGCAGACTGATTTTCCCGGTTTGAAACTGTTGGCCCGCGGTAAGGTGCGTGATATTTACGATTTGGGAGAAACCCTGCTGATGGTTACTTCCGACCGCATTTCAGCCTTCGACGTTGTCATGAACGAACCGATTCCGGATAAGGGTTTTGTTCTGACCCAGATTTCGGTTTTCTGGTTCCGACAGATGGAGGATATTGTCAAAAACCATATAATCTCTGTCGACGTCGCCGATTATCCTGCCGTCTGCCAACCATACGCAGAGATTCTCAGAGGCCGTTCAATGTGGGTTAAAAAGGCCAGGCCTCTGGCGGCAGAATGCATTGTACGTGGCTATGTTTCCGGTTCCGGCTGGAAAGACTATAAAGCCAACGGCTCAATCTGCGGAATACAGCTTCCGGTTGGCCTCAAAGAATCCGACCGTCTGCCGGAGCCGATCTTCACCCCCTCTACCAAGGCCGAGCTCGGAACCCATGATGAGAATGTCTCCTTCGAAACGATGGCCGAAATATGCGGTAAGGATCTGGCCGAACAGGCTCGTGACTACACCCTGAAGATTTACAACCGGGCTCGGGATCTGGCCGACCGTAAGGGGATTATCATAGCTGACACCAAGTTCGAGTTTGGTGTGTATGAAGGTGAACTGATCATCATTGATGAATGCATGACTCCTGACTCCAGCCGCTTCTGGCCCAAGGATCAGTATAAACCGGGCGGACCGCAGCCCAGCTTTGACAAGCAATTCCTGAGAGATTATCTGGAGACTCTGGATTGGGGGAAAACGGCTCCGGCACCACCGCTGCCACAGGAAATCCTTAACAAAACCGGCGAAAAATATCGTGAGGCCCTGTTCCGACTGGCCGGAATTTCCGTTTAGTTTTCAGCGTCATATGCGTAAGCGGGAAGTCGGCTTTTGCCCGTCTTCCCGTTTTTTTGTCCTGCAGACTTGACATCTGTACCTTGTACGGTAAACTACCGGTAAATGGAATTTACATCCAAAATACGCAGGAGAAACAATTTATGAAACTGGAAGAAATCAAGGAAATAGCCAAACAGCACAACATCAAGGTGGGAAAGCTCAAAAAGGCAGAGTTGGTAAGAGCAATTCAACTGGCCGAAGGTAATATCCCCTGCTTTGATACCGGCCAGGTCGACGAATGCAGCCAGGGTGACTGTTTATGGAGACCGGACTGCGTCTGAACCAGGCCTGTCCGGGTTTGTGAACAGCGATTGGCTTTTTTGTCCGAGCGGCACAGTATCAGGTGCCTTCTGAATTCAGGAACCTCCCCAGCTCCCTGTCTACCTTGGAAATATGGGTGATCAACCACTTCAATAAAAGATCGTTGGTTTCAACTACATGATGTAAGGATATTCCCTGGGCCTCTGTTTCGGCCCTCAGTTTTTTAATCTGATTTATAAAATACTGATGCTGGTTTTTATGGGTTTCGTACCCCGGGAAGGAATGCTGCCGCTGCAGTGCCTCCTCATCACTGAAATGTGTTAAAATATACTCCTCCAGAGAAGTCTGCAGAACGGCAAGTTCAGCCGCTCCCCTTCCTGCCTGACACGCCTTTAGGAGCCGGTCGAAACGTAGCAGCAGTTCCTTGTGCTGATCGTCGATTTCTGTGACTCCGATCGCCAATGAATCTCTCCATTGAATGCCCACACCGCGCCTCCGTTGCCACCAGCTTATTTTTCGGACTTAGTTGAGCCGGTCCGCTTTTTAGGCTTTGAATATTTTTTTTGCTCCCTGAGTTTTCCTGCCATTTTTTGCAACCGGCCATCTACCAGTTGATAGATGGAACCTTTGCTGAATGTACCGTTTTTACCGCGAACACCCGCTTTAACACCGGTAAGGATCTCAATCCCCTGCTCGATAGTTTCGATGCTCCAGATATGAAACCGGCCTGCCTTTACCGCCTGCACGACATCCTCATGCAGCATGAGATGCCGCTCGTTTGTTTTGGGGATTATTACCCCCTGTTGCCCGGTCAGGCCTTTGGCCCGACAGACTGCGAAAAAGCCTTCTATCTTGTAATTGACCCCGCCGATCGGTTGTACAAATCCGCGCTGGTTGACACTGCCCGTCACAGCTATGCCCTGTTTTACCGCAATGCCGGACAGGGCTGACAACAGGGCGTACAATTCGGTTGATGAAGCACTGTCTCCCTCAATGCCGTCGTAGGATTGCTCAAAACAGATTGAGGCCGATAGTGAAAGCGGCCGTTCTCTGGCAAAAGTGCTCCCCAGATAGCCGGTCAGGATCAGTACGCCTTTATCATGAATCGGGCCGGAAAGTTTGACTTCGCGATCAATATTGACCATTCCGTCCTGACCGGTGTACACGCTGGCGGTGATGCGGGTTGGACGGCCGAAGGTGTGGTCGCCGAGCCCGATCACGGACAGGCCGTTGATCTGACCGACAACCGCACCTTCTGTGTCCACCATGATAGTTCCATCTTCGTACAGCTCCTGCAAACGTTCTTCGATGCGGTTGACCCGGTAGAGATTCTCCTCGGCGGCCGCCCGCACATCATCACCATTGATCTCCGTACGGCCGGCCCTGCTGGCCCAGAAGCTGACCTCGCGAATAAAATCGGCAATTTCCATAAACTGTGACGACAGCTTGGACTGATCATCCGCCATGCGGGCGGTATGCTCCAGCAGCGCTGCCACACCGCTTTTATGGAACGGGAGCAGACCTTCGGAGCGACAATGGCTGGCAACAAAAAGCGAATAATCATGGATGATTTCGGGAGTGCGCGCCACACGGCTGTCAAATTCGGCCTTGACCTTGAAAAACTTGCGGTAGTCGGGGTCCAGGTGGAACAGCAGATAGTAGATCCAGGGGGTGCCTATCAGCACAATCTTGGCCCGCATCTGCACCGGTTCCGGCTTGAGCGACACCATGGTCATGAAGCGGTACTGCTCCAGCACATCCTCGATCCGGATTTCACTGTTACGGATACAGCGCTTCAGCGAATCCCAGACAAACGGATTCATAAGCACCTCCCGGGCATCGATCACCAGATATCCGCCGTTGGCGCGATGCAGTGCTCCGGAACGGATCATCGTGAAATCGGTCGCCGCAACACCGCCGTACTGCATAACATGTTCTATCCGGCCGAAGAGATTGTTGTAGGTCGGGTTCGTCTCGAACACTACCGGAGCCCCCTCGGTATCCTTGTTGTCCACCAGGAGATTGACCTGATAGCGGTCAAAGCTTGGCTCCTGGCGCGGCATCTTGATGCCTGGAATCTGCGGCTGGGGCGACTGCGGCTTGAAATCATCAAGGGTGTTGAGAATATCCTCCTGCACCGAATCCAGATAGGTCAGGACTTTCTCCAGGCCGGCATATTTTTCCCGCAGAGGGTCAAGACGGTGCCCAAGACAGGACATACCCAGCTCCCGGTCAGATTTGGAGAGCGCATCCTTGGTCAGTTTTTCCTGCTCACGTACCTGGCGCAGAACTTCATTCAGGCGGTCGGTCAATTCTTTACCCTGCTTGTCCAGCCTCTGACGTTTCTTCTCGGTCAGGGCTTCATACTCTTCCTGGGTGTAATTGCGGCCGCCTTTCTGAGGAACAATGACAAGCCCTGAAACCGTCCTTTGCAAGCCAAAACCCAGTTTTTCGGCAGCTTTCTCTAAATTCTGAAAAAGTTCATTGGTTGCGGATTGGTAATTTTCAAGCAGCTCGGCCCGTCGACTTTCGTACTCACTGCTTTCCAGCGCCTTGGGTATGTCCTTACGAAAAGCCTCAATCAATTCCTTCATGTCGGTGGCAAGTTCACCACCCATGCCGGCCGGCAGATCGAGGGATATAGCCGAATCTGAATTTTTAAAGTTGTTGACGTAGACCCAGTCATGCGGTTTCGGTTCGTCTTTGGCTCTTTTGTGAAGAATGCTAGCAATGGTGGACGTACGGCCTGTGCCGGTCTCACCTGATATATAGAGGTTAAAGCCGGCCGCCTCTACTCCCAGGCCGAAATCAATCGAACGCAAAGCCCGCTTCTGACCGATGGCACTGTCAAAATCCGGCAGTTCCTCGGTGGTTTCAAAACCAAGCAGCTCCGGATCGCAGTTCCAACGTAATTTTTCAACAGGCAAGAGACAGCGTTCAGAGTGCATCACGGACTCCTTCATCAGGGAATAGGGTGGCATTGTGTTAAGCAGGTGCAAATATGTCAAGATTATTTCAACAGCCGGTTTACGTGAGAACCGCAAGGGCTCTGCCCACAGCCGTTTTGATATCATCACGCTCCGGAAGGGTTGACGCAAGAACCGGTATGTGACCACGGTCATGCAGCAGCCGGCGTGATGATGCGAAATTCAGGTCATACACCCAGGATATCTGCAGCAGCTTGAAATCGTTCAAAGTCCTGACCGTATTCAATTGCACTACCGAACCACCCGCAAGAGTTTCAACACACGCATCCGAGACCTGCTCAGGAAGGTCGGCAAAGCCGAGTGTTGCCGCCGAAGCCCTTTTGTGAGGTGGCTGCGCCAGCAGTTCTGTGAAAATCCGCCATATGTCTATTTTGTCGGCATCCCGGATCAGCTTGATAAAAATCGGGGTGGGAGACTTGAACTGCTGCGGTATCTCAAGCAGATTGTGAAAACGTACCGCCTCCTCAATCAGCAGCTGTTCCCCCGAATCTAACCCGGCCAGCAGATTCTCATCCCTGATGACTTCGACTGCCAGTCGGGCATGGTTGTCTGACTCATCGTCACGAAATGTGCGCCAGCGACGGTACTGCGGAAAACGCCCCGCGTCGTGTAGCAGCGCTACAGAGCAGGCAATGCGCGCTTCATTTTCTGAGAGTTTCTCACCCTCCGCCAGGAGTTTCATCGCATCACACACCTTGCGGGTATGCTCTATCTTGAGCCTTATATTTGCGGCTCCCTCTTTATCAGTATCGAGGAAAGGCTCGACATAGCTGTCAAACCATGAGAGCAGATAATCCAGCTGTGACTGTTTCATTAAAAAACCGGCCTCCGTAGTCGCTTATATTTCCTTATACAGATCAACTGTACCAGCACTTGATGAAGATAGTTTATGCACCAAAACCGGATAAAACATCTTCAAACTTACTGAATAATACTGTACCCTGCCGTGAAGTCAAATAATCCCGTGAGGAACCAGATGCAGCTGTCTTTTTTTGACATTGGAGATTCCGCCCGGAACAGAGCGGCCAGAGCCGAGGAACTGCGCTCTTTGATCGAACAGCACAACCGGAACTATTACCAACTGGACGCGCCCACAATCAGCGATGCCGAGTACGATGCCCTTTTCAGAGAACTTGCCGCATTGGAGGAACAGCATCCGGAACTGATAACACCGGAATCCCCCACTCAGCGTGTCGGCGGTGCGCCGCTTGACCGGTTTCGGACTGTGAGTCACCGCCTGCCTATGCTGTCACTTGACAATGCCGTTAACGAAGATGAAATCAGGAGCAAGCTTGACGCCAGAGTCAAAAAAGAGCTGGGTCTTTCGGATTGCACATCAGTAGAATATATGTGCGAGCCTAAAATGGACGGTCTGGCGGTGGAGCTGGTATACGAAAAAGGTCTGCTGACGGTCGCTCTGACACGTGGAGACGGTGTCACCGGCGAAGATGTGACTGAAAACATCCGGACGCTGCGAAGCCTGCCGTTGCGACTGAGCGGTGATGACATACCTCCTCTTCTGGAGGTGAGAGGTGAAGTGTTTCTCTCGTTGGAAGCGTTCCAGAAAATAAACCGCGACAAGGAGGAAAACGGGGAGCCCCCCTTTGCCAACCCCCGCAATGCAGCCGCTGGATCGCTCCGGCAGCTGGACCCTCGCATAACGGCTCGCCGGCCGCTATCTATCTACTGCTATGCACCCGGTCATGTCGAAGGTGTCGTTTTTGCTTCTCAGAGTGATTTCCTTAAGTCGGCCAGTGAGTGGGGACTCCCGGTGAATCCGTTAGTGAGGAAAAGTCGAAGTGTAGAGGGTGCAGTGGCATATTATAACGAAATGCTGGCAGCCCGGGAATCACTCCCCTATGAAATTGACGGCACCGTCGTAAAGGTTAACTCCTTTGCCCTCCAGCGCGAACTTGGCGAAAAAAGCCGCTCACCGGTATGGGCCATAGCTTGCAAATTTCCTCCGCGCCAGTCTGAAACGGTATTGGAAAACATTCTGCTCTCAGTCGGACGCACGGGGGTTGTGACACCGGTGGCTCAACTACGACCGGTTGACATCTCCGGTGTTACTGTATCAAGGGCAACCCTGCACAACTGGGATGAAATTGCCGCCAAAGATATCCGTATCGGCGACACCGTTCTAGTTGAGCGGGCCGGTGATGTAATCCCCGCCGTGGTCAGAGTCCTGACGGAACGGCGCACCGGGCAGGAGTCTGTAATGACTCCGCCCGAAAACTGTCCGGAATGCGGATCCGGGGTTGTCCGTATTGCCGATGAGGTGGCTCTGCGCTGCATGGGACTTTCCTGTCCTCCCCAGATCCGCGAGTCGGTCAAGCATTTTGCTTCCCGGGCTGCTATGGATATTGAGGGACTGGGAGATAAATTTTCCGGACAGCTCCTTTCTCTGGGGCTCATACGCAACGTAGCCGATATCTACCGACTCACGAAGGCCGATTTCATGCAGTTCGAACGGATGGGTGACAAACTTGCCTCCAACCTGCTCGCCGCGATTGAAGCCAGTAAACAAAGGGAACTGTCACGCTTTATTTTTGCACTGGGTATTCGCCATGTCGGCGAACGCACTGCCAAGGCCTTGAGTCAGGCTTTCGGAAATATTGATAATCTGAAGGCGGCGACCCTGGAAGAGCTGACAAGTATCCGCGACATCGGAGCAACCGTTGCCGAAAGCATCCGCACCTTCTTTGACAACCGGAATAATCTGGCAATAATCGGACAGCTGCTCGAACTTGGGGTTGCACCGCTCTCGGGGACCAAGAAGGTCGGCGGCAGATTAAGCGGCAAATCATTCGTCTTTACCGGCACTCTTACCCGTTTCAATCGCGATGAAGCCAGAAAACTGGTAGAGGATGAGGGGGGAAATGTGGTAGGATCTGTTTCCAGAAAAACGGACTATGTTGTGGCCGGTGAAGAGGCCGGCAGTAAACTGAAAAAAGCTCAGGAACTCGGCGTGACCGTACTGGGCGAGAATGAATTTCTGGCCCTGATCGCCACCCCCTGATCTGCGACTATTACGGTTTTCAGGGTGAGAGGAATAAATAATGGATAAAGTTTCAATGATGATCAAGGCCCGCCGACTGTTTAAGGACATCAGCGATCTGCCGACGATTCCAGCCATCGTATCCAAGGTCGTCAGCCAGCTTGACAATCAGGAATCCAATCCGGACGAAATTGCCGATCTGATTCTGGCCGATCAGGTTTTGGCAGCCCGGGTCATACGAGTCGTCAACTCGCCTCTCTACCGTTCAACCAACCAGATCACCACCGTGAAAAGAGCCTTGGTGTATCTCGGATTCAAAAGCATTCGCGAAATGATCCTCACCAGCTACTTTATCGACGGATTCAGCCAGAAAGAGCAGCCTTTCGATATGAAGGTCTTCTGGATGCACTCCTTCAGTGTCGGAGCTATCTCGCGCCGTATCGCCACGCAGATCGGCTATAACGATATTGAAAAAGCTTATCTGGTCGGCATCATACATGACATCGGGAAAGTGTTTCTGGGACATTACTGCAAGGAAGAATACGGCCAGATGCTGGCCGGCATCAGCAATACCAGCTATACCACCCACCAGGCCGAATATGAGTTTTTCGGCACCACCCACAGTGAAGTAGGGCTTTGTCTGGCCCAGCGCTGGAATTTTCCGCCCCTGTACTGCGATGTGATTTCCTACCACCATACCTCCGAGATGGCCACCGAGGATCCGTTACTGACAGCAATCGTTTCGCTGGCAGATTTTTTCTGCCTGTCACACCTCACGGCCAGCAGCCTGGCACAGGCCAGCCTGCCCGGCCTCTCAGAGGAAAACGCCTGGAATGTTCTCAAGCAGCTTTCCAAAAATCCGATTGCCTCCGGGCTCGAACAATTCCTTTCCGATCTTGCAGAAGCGTATGAAGATGTCAGTCGCGAGGTTGATCAACTCTTCAATACCATGACTACCGAGTGACGACGCAGGTGAGGCTTCTGCTTTCCTGGCTCACCTTTCCCGGCGTCATACTGCACGAATACGGCCATGCCTGGGCCTGCCGGCAACTCGGTATCCGGATTGTAAAAGTCTGCTATCTCCGCTTCGGCAACCCGTTGGGTTACGTTCTTCACGAACAGCCTCAATCTGCTATCCAGCATATCATGGTGGCGGTTGCACCTTTTTTTGTCTCCTCCTGTGCCGCTGCAGTTGTAAGTACAGTCGGAGCGCTGCTGGTCTTCTTCCAGGCGAACTTCGCTGCAACCGATCTTCTGGTGCCCGCTCTGGTCTGGCTGGGATTCTCGTTTGCCCTGCATTCCTTCCCCAGCAGCGGTGATGCCGATGCACTCTGGGCCGACGTCACCGGCAGCAATTTCGGTTTCCTGTCAAAATTGCTGCTGGTGCCGTCAGTGGGGCTGATTCGTCTGACCCAGTTCGGCAGCCGCTTCTGGCTGGATGCACTGTTTGCAATACTGCTGGTTGCAGTTCCGCCGCTTTTGCTGGCCGTTTACACGAGTTGACCATTTATTACAGCTATCTTATTGAGGAGGATATCCCATGTCCGAGCAAACTGACGTAACCTGTTCCAAGTGCAGCACCGTCTGGCAGAATCACGGCACCACCCATTGCTGGAGCGGAGATCCGGCCAAGGCCCCGCCCAAACCGGGCAACTGCCCCTCTGATACCTATGAAGAGGTCGTGCAGAGCTCTTTTGATGAATATCGCGGCGACAGCGAAGATGCCAGAATTGCCTTTGCGGCCGCCCGGGTCGAGGGTCTCTGCTACCTGCCGGTACCGGGCAGCGATGCTGTAAATGCAAGATGGACAAGAGTTGAGGACACCATCGCCTTTGCCAAGCTGATGGGATTCAAAAAAATCGGAATGGCCACCTGTATCGGACTGTTGGATGAATCCGAACGGCTGTCGAAAATTCTTACTGCGCAGGGTTTTGAACCGCTCAGTGTCTGCTGCAAGGCCGGCAGCATTGACAAACTCGAATTGGGGCTGGCCGAATCTGACAAGGTCAGGCCGGGCACTTTTGAACCGGCCTGTAATCCGATCGCCCAGGCTGAAATCTGCAACCGTATGGGAACCGACATGAACATTATCGTCGGCCTCTGTGTCGGCCACGACATACTTTTTAACAAACACTCCAAGGCACCGGTCACCACCCTGATCGTAAAGGATCGCGTTACCGGTCACAATCCGATTGCCGTGCTGTACGGACAGAATTTTTATTACAAGCGGCTTCAGAAACAGGAGCTGAAATTTTAATAACATCCACCTGAAACCGAATATGAGAGATCATTCCAAAGCGCTATATGTGCCGGGATTCACACCCGGGCAGCGTGTACTTTTTGCCGCCTTTGACGCTTATCCCGGCTGCAAGGGTGCTCAGGCTCATATCCGCGCAAATCTTGCCGCCTTGAGCTGCATGGGTGCCGATGTCAAACTGGCCTGTCTCGGTACCGGTGATAATTTTACTGATCCGGACGGCGGTGCTGAGATAGTCCCTTTCGCTACTAAGGAGAAAAACATATTGAGGCGCAGCGAACTGTTTGCCGCCCACCTGTGGCGGACAGCAAACAGTATGTTATCCACGCCTCCTGCGATCATTCACTTCCGCGACATCTGGAGTGGTATGCCGCTTCTGTCACACCCTATCAGCCGCTCAGCCCGCACTATATTTGAAGTCAACGGGCTGCCGTCTGTGGAAATGGTCCATCATGTTCCTGGTCTGGCCGGTAATATTGAATTGCTGACCCGCCTGCGTCGTATGGAGCTGGCATGCATGGCGCGCGCGAACCGCATCATAACCATAAGCCACCGAACCGCTGCTTTTCTGCAGGAGTTGAGGGTGAACCCCGCCAAGATCCGAATCATCAGGAACACAGCCAGAAACTACAGCAGCATTCCAGCAGATCTGCCCTTTGCCAGGCTGCTTGACAGTGCCAGAGATCAAAATACAAAAATACTACTGTATGCCGGTACGCTGGCGCCTTGGCAGGGCCTGGACACCATATTGAAAGCGTTAGCCCACCTAAGCCATCGAAAGGATTTTCATCTCGTCCTGGCATCCTCAAACAATAAATGGACCGGGAGGGTCAGAAAACAGCTGGACATAATGACAGCCGCACATCGGGTAACGTTTCTCAGCGTTATTCATCATGATGCCATGCCGGCACTTTATGCCGGAGCGTATCTGTCTCTGGCACCGCTGACCCGCTGTGCACGCAATGAGGTTCAGGGATGCTGCCCTCTAAAAATTGTGGAGTCGATGGCAAATTCGACACCGGTGATTGCATCGGACCTGCCGGCGATCAGAGAATTAATCAGCCACGGCCAAGACGGCTGGCTTATGCCTCCAGATTCGCCTCGCGCACTGGCGGGAGCGCTGACAGCTCTGCTCGATGATCAATCGCTTCGAGACAGGCTTGCCAATGCAGCATTGAACAGAGCTAAACTGCATTTCGCTCCGGAGCGTTTCACTGACGATCTTAGTCATGTATATTCAGAACTTGCTGCGAGCAAGTCCAGCAGTTTTTAGTTGAGTCTTGAAGAACATTTCAGCAGGAGGTGGAATATGAGCGGATGTGCTCAAAAAAGCGGATTTCTGACACTTTTCAGTTGTGGTGATCCGGTAGTCGGTATGTGCGTAAAATGTGGAAAACCGGTTTGCGCCGTTCACCTGCAGGCGGCTTCAAACTGCCCGGACTGTGCGGCCCTGGGGTTCAGCGATTCTGACACCATTACGAGAAGCATGGAATCGTCTCATTCCGGACATTCCGGCTTGAATGAAAGGGACTATGCCGCCTTTGACACGGTGCAGGGGGGCGGCGGCGAAGTTGACGGCGGCGGGGCTTCCGGTGAATGGGATGACGGCAAATCCGGCACATCTGAATCAGGATCAGACTCATCCGGTGCTGCCGATTTTCAGGACAGCTGATAGTTTTGGCGCGCATCATCTGGATAACGGAGCGGCACTCCACCGATCCGGGCGGTATGGGGGTTTCATCAACTCGGCTGGTTAATTCGCTGCGTGACCGTGGACACTCACTGACCGTGCTGCACCTTAAGGGAAGATCGGCCGGGAACAGCACACCTTTCCGTCTTATAGAACTGGAAGGTGAGTGGCTGGCTGAAGGATGGCAGGGAGATACCGAGCGGATTTTCTTCCTGAAGCGCCGGATCCTTGAAGGTGCGCTGCTGGTCGGTTTTGGCGGTGGCTTTCCCGGTTACCTGGCATCCCTGTGGGGCGGCTGGCTCGGAACCCCTTCTGCCGTGTTATTCAGAGGCAATGATCTGGACCGGCTCATCCATGACCCAGAGCGGGGCTGGCTGGTACACCAGACACTGCGCCTGGCAGATCTTGTCTGCACCGTCTCCAGAGAGATGGCAGCCCGTATTTCAAAGCTTCGCAACGGTCCGGTCATCTTTACACCGCTTGGAATCATTCCTGAAGAGTGGCAGATATTCCCCAACGACCTGGAAGAAACAGAGGCCCTGCGATCTCGCCTCAGTCCGGAGGGAAAGCCGCTGGTAGGGATTTTTGGGCAGCTCAAGTATAAAAAGGGGCTGCAAACTGCCATACGGGTATTCCGTGATCATGGCTGCAGCCGCCATGCCCGTCTGCTGACGATTGGTGACCTGCCCGAAGCCGACCTGCAGGAACTTGAGTACAGTTGTTCCGCCTTCTGGAGTAGTGAACAGTTCCGCTCCAGAGAGGAACTGATCCCGCTCTATCTTGCCTGCAATATTGTGATGATCCCCTCCCTGTTCGACGGTATGCCCAATGTTCTGCTGGAGGCCATGATCTGCGGTTCGATTGTAGTGGTCAGTGATGCCGGCGGAATGCCTGACGTAATAATTGACGGTGAAACCGGTTTTATGTTCGAAGCCGGTGATGATGTGGCCGCCGCCGGTGCCATGGCCCGGGCCCTGGCATTGACAGATGACCAGAGGCACGCCATGGCGGCCGCTGCCCGCCAACGGGTGACTTCGAACTTTAATGCCGTTACAGAGGCGGATATCCTTGAGGCCGGGTTATTCAGCCTGATCGGCGGGGCTGATGGATTTTAAGGCTGCTGTAGATGAACTGCCCGCGTACAGGCAACTTTCAGGAAACACTGACACACCGTGCACCGCTGCTTTCCCGATCTTGACCGCCAAGGTAAAACTGCTCTGGGACTGCAACCTCTCCTGCCGCTTCTGCAAACTGCCGTCGCAAAAGTCGATCATGTCAAGGGATACTGCTCTTGCTCTGGCGCAGCAGCTGCACGGAAAAGGCCTGCGCAAAGTTCATTTTTCGGGCGGCGAAGTGCTGATGCACCCGGACTGTTTCGATATCTTTGCCGACTGGTCCGCACTCGGGATCCAGGTTAATATTACCAGCAACGGGTTACTGATGGAAAAGGATGTGGTTCGCAGGCTTGAAAACGCCAGGGTTCACTCGGTTTCGCTCTCTATCGACTCCGCTGACCGCAGGCTGCATGACCTGTTGAGGGGAGCAAGTGGCTCCCACAGGGCGGTCACCCGTGCTGCCGAGAGAATTGCCGGCCGCGGCAAGATCAGGCTGCGGATAAACACGGTTGTTACTGCCCTGAACTGCAACGGGCTTGCCGAAATGCGTGAGTTCATCCAGATGCTTGGCCCTAAAACTGCCTGGAAGCTGATACCGGTTGATTCATCCGATCCTTCCATGCTTCCGGATCTGGCGGCACTGCGGCACTCTGCATCCCAGGCTGCCCAGTGGCCGGAGTTGGAGGACCGTTTCCCTTTCGGCACTACTGATGCGGATTTTATGAACGTCTCAAAAGGAAAAAACGGTTTTGTTAATCGCCGCTGTTTTGTCCTCTGGTTTCACCTCTTTTTTTCACCGGATGGCTGCTGCTATCCCTGCTGCATGTCACGCGGCTCAGTGCCGCCCCTCGGACATTTTCCGGAACAATCACTGACAACAATTTTATCCGGCCGGGCAATTCAATCGTTGCGGGAATCTTTCTCTGCCGGTAAGTATCTGGACTGCTGCTCCCGCTGCGATGACTTTCAGCAGGAAAATTTTGCCATAGAGCAGCTCCGTTCAGTTGATCCGACATGATTCTTTATTATGCACTGGGGGGCGGCCTCGGACATATTGCCCGCTCGCTGGCACTGATTGCCCAGGCACCTGAAGCGCTGCGCGGCCGGATCCGGCTGCTGGTGTCAAGCCGGAGCGCCGAAGCGGCTCGGCCAGTCTGCCCCTGCCCGATGGATATTGTTCCGGATGAAGCAATGGCAACCCACCAGCTCTATAGCAAATTTCTTGCGCGCTATCTCGGATCGCATCGTTTTTCCTGCATGATTCTGGATACATTTCCGTTCGGCCTGCTGGGGGAATTGGCCGATAAGGCACCGGAGCTGCCCCGTTTCATGGTCGGGCGTTATCTCCGATGGAACGTCTATAGAAAGCGGGGTGGAGAGTTGTCTGCAGCGGTCTGGCCGCGCTTTTCAATTATCATCGAGGAGCAAGATGAAGAGTATATGGCTGAAATCAGCCGCCACAGCCTGATTGCACACTGTAATGCGCCGATCTCTTTGGCCAGGCAGGAAAACGTATCCGTCTCTGAAGGCGGCTCATCATGGTGCGTAGTACATAGCGGGACAGAAGAAGAGCTCAACAAGCTGCTGATATTAGCCGGATCTTTGATGTCTGCCAGGGGTATTGCCGGAAATCCGAAGGTTGTCACACCGGGCCAGGGTGTTTTCCCGATCGAGCAGAATCTGTCAGGGTACAGTGACATTGTCTCAGGCGCCGGTTATGCCAGTTGCGCCGCTTCAAAAATCCTGGAAGGCAGGGTACGGTATCATCTTCAGTCTTTTCCGCGCCGTTATGATGATCAGGAATTGCGAATAAACAGACTTCGGGCCGGCACATGTGGTGTGGCACACGAGGATTCCGGCGGGGTACATGCGGGTACTCTGCTTTGGAACGAAGTCCGGGGTGTCCTGAATTAGGATTGCCGGCAGGATTCTACAAAGGCGGCCGCAATCTCCCGGTTACTTCCGAAATGCAGATGTATGTAAGAACCGAAACAGTTTCCGATGCGGTAACCCTCAAACTCCAAATCAATTCCTTTTCGGGAAACCCTGTAGCATTTTTCAATATTTTCCGGCATAGCATTTATCTCTGAATAGTGGAATTCATGCCCGCGGAAGAGTGCACCAGGAGCACCAACGACAGAATGAGTCACAAGTTCCACCTGGCGATAACCAAGCGCTTTGCGACGCGGCAGCATCCTTGCTCGCACCGGGAAGACACCGATCAGATCTGCTGCAGGCTGGCTATCTGAAGCATCCAGCCCCTCAGTCAGGTAAATAAAACCGCCGCATTCGGCATAGACCGGCATATTTAAAGCGACCGCCGCACGAATCGACTCCGTCATTGAAGAGTTGGCGCTCAAGCGGGAGGCATACAGTTCCGGATAGCCGCCCGGCAGGTAGATACCATGGATGTCAGCCGGCAGTTTATTGTCATATAGCGGCGAGAAAAAGACAATCTCCGCCCCCGCTTCAGCAAGCAGCCTCAGGTTGTCCTGATAGACAAAACAGAAGGCTGCATCGCTGGCAACAGCTATCCTGACTCCAGCTTCGCCTGTGTTGATCAACGTACCTTCATTCGGCGTCTGACGGCATTTTATCGGACTGGCTGTGGCAAAGCTCAATCCCGCCAGCTGATCCAGGTCCAGAAAGCCTTCAGCCATATCCGCCAGTCCCCGGATGAATCCGCCTGATAACGGGTTATCCTCTGCCGTTACTAGGCCCAGATGGCGTGAGGGGATGACCAGTGACTCATCTCGCGGAACACACCCCAGCACCGCAATCTCCGGCAAGGCCTCGGCAAACGCTGTCCTCAGCAATTCAGCATGCGACTCGCTGCCCACATTATTGAAGATAACCCCGGCCAGGCGCACCTGCGGATCAAATCCTGCAAAACCTTTCACCAACGCTGCGGCACTGGCCGCCATGCCGCGGGCATTCACAACCAGTACAACCGGAGCCCCGGTAATAACGGCTATCTGGGCACTGCTTCCTTCGCTGGTGGATGACCCGATGCCGTCAAAGAGACCCATGACCCCTTCTATGACCGCCAGATCAGAATCGGCCGAGTGCAGTAGGAACGTCTCCTGTACGAATTCCTCTGGACACATCCAGCCATCCAGATTAATTGAAGGCTTACCGGTTACCAAACGATGATAACCGGGATCAATGAAGTCCGGGCCACATTTGAAAGGTGCAACCCTGAGACCGCGGCGACTCAGGGCCGCCATAATGGCCAGACTGACCGTACTTTTGCCGCTGCCGCTCTGAGGGGCGGCTATCAGGAATCCTTTACTCATTCTTACCTCAGCGATCTTCTGGTGCCGCCATACTGGAAAAATGCAATCAGGTGAAATTCATCCTGGTCGTACCCTTTCGGGAAACCGCCCACCGGTCCGATGGCACGAAGTGTCCTGATAACTTCGTCGTCGAGTATGCGGGCACCGGAGCTCTCCAGCTGCAGCACATTGGTAATCTCGCCGCGCCGGTTGAATGTTATTCTGACCGGTGTTATCCCCTCAATACCGCGCATGGCGGCTTCCTGAGGATAGCGCCATACACCGTAGACCGCCCCTTCAAAACGCCGAAGAAATGATCCGAACAGCATATCATCGCTGTTCAGAAAGCGGGTATCACCCTCGGCAATATCCTTCTCGAACTTACGACGATAGCTCTCCTCAAGCTTTGCAAGCCGGTTGGCTCCCGGGAAAAGCTGCGGAGTCGAGCTGGACTGTTGCTGTGAAGCCTGGGATTTGGGCTTAAGGAGGCTTGAAACGGATGAACCCGGGGCGACCTGATTTTGCCTGCGGTCGGTCGGCAGCTGCATGGAAGGCTTGGCTGCCGAAGCCGCCGGCTGTTCCTTTTGCGGTCTGGAAGGTGCAACTGTTGGACGGCTTTCACGCGCTGCATCACCACGCGGGGCCGTTTCACGGGGAACTCTCTGGCGCTGGTCCGATCTCCTTTTTGTCTCCTGTTGACGGGGCTTGACTGGCTGTTTGAGTTGCGGCATCTGCTGCAGGTCTATAAATACCGGCTCTTTGGGCGGTTCTTTCTGGAACTGCGGAAGATAATAGAGTGCCGCAAACACGCCAACATGCAGCAGCAGGGAGACGACGACCAGAAAAAGCAGGCTTTTTTCTATGTAATGATCAGACATTGAATACAATCATTCAGTAGGGTTAACATCATTTTCCGTGTATCAGGCAGAGGGAACAACCTGGATAACAGCCCCTCTTTGAAGTTCAGCCTGATGAGCTGTCTCTTTTCGCAGAAAGACTACAAGCTCCTTCAAGCTCTCCAGAATGTTGTGTTCCCCTTTGGGAAACTCTTTAGGATCGAGCTCCAGAGTTACGGTGCTTTTATAGTCAGTGCTGCGCAGATGGTTAAGAAAGCGGGGCAGTGGCAGAATGCCATGGCCCGGCAGCAGGTGTTCCCGACCATTGCCGTAGTCTGAGAAATGGATGTTGCGAATGCGCCCGGAGTCATAAAACAGAAAAAAATCATTGATAAAGCTGGTATGGCCGGAACCCATATGAGTGCAATCGAACGTCATGAAAAGATTATGCTCGTGGATGAATTGAATCATCTCCTTCGGCTTGGAGAGGATATTGGGATTGATCTTGTAATCGCCGACCCAGGGCATGTTTTCGAGGGTTACAATCACCTTCCCGTCCATTCCGATCTCTTTCTGAAAGTCACGGATCTTGTACAGCCAGCGCCAGAAGGCGACCTCCAGCCCCATCCAGGAGGGCGGATGAAAATTCACCAGCGGAATATCGCATTCGGCCGCCAGTTCAACGCTGCGTTTCAAAGAGTCCATATGATCGCCCCATCCGTCCAGGAACATGAACGGGGCATGAATAGAGTGAATAGTCGTCAGCCTCTGTAGCGATTTGACCAGACTGATTGAATCCACACCAACAAAATCCTGATTTATGATCAGCTCTATTCCGTCAAAGCCGGATTCGGCAGCCAACTCGCATATCTTCTGGAGCGGCAGCTTGAACAGGCATCCGGTTGAAAGCGAAATCAACATGGAAAGCTACTCCCTGACGCGCAGGCATCTGGCATCGTCAACTCTCCGGGCAGTCGTGAACATCACGGGCCAGAAAGCGCATCATTTCTTCCGAAGGTGGAGCAGTCATCCGAGAAACGACTATCATCACGATCAGCACCAGAGGCGCTCCGATAAAAGCGGATGAAGTAACCGGCAGCAACTTGGTGACCATCGGCAGCGCATCACCCAGGACCAGCGGCGCAAACGTTATCACCACCCCCGTCAGCATGCCGCTGATAGCACCGGTTGAATTGGCTCTACACCACCATATTCCAAGCAGAAAAACCGGAAAAATAGTATTGCCGGCCAATGCAAAGGCGAACGCCGCAATGTCCGCTATCATCCCCCAGGGTTTCAAGGTCAGCACCGTGACTATGGCAGCCAGAATCAGAAAAAAGCCTTTCGCGGCAAAAAGCTTGTCGCTTTCAGTTGCATCAGGACGGATCAGTCGCGGATATATATCATAGGAAAAAGATGCCGCCCCGCTGAACAACAGGCCAGCCGAGGCTGAAAATGCGGCACTCATGCCGCCGGCCGCCAGAAGACCGATCACCCATACCGGCAATCCAGCCAGGCTTGCCGCAGACAGTACAACCATGTCGGCCGCCTGGGCGTCGCCGGCATTAAATGGAATATTGTTCCGGGCTTCAAAAAGGCGGGCCAGCACGCCATAGGCCGGTGCCGACCAGTAGATCAGGGCGATGAAAAACAGCCCCCAGACAACC
>CAZUGI010000030.1:0-27688 GCA_964619855.1 uncultured Geobacter sp.
AGGTGCAGAGGCTTGACAAAACAGTCAACGATCTGCTCTTTTTCGGGAAGCCGTCTCTGCCCGACTTCAATTGTGTGGATATTAATGCTACTCTGACGACTACACTCAAGTTTGCCTCGCAGCACCGCGGTGGAGGAAATGTCGAGAAAAAACTAGAGCTGACTCCAGATCTGCCGCCGGTGTACGCGGACGAAAAACAGATGCAGCAGGTTCTTCTGAATATCATCCTGAATGCATTTCAGGCCATGCCGGATGGCGGCCTACTTACCGTTACTACGGCCAGATCGTTCCGGAACGATGACGAACTCTTCAAAATAGAGATTTCGGATACAGGTCCCGGTATTCCTCCACAGATACTTGAAAAGATATTCACGCCGTTTTACACCACTAAAGCACAGGGCACCGGCCTGGGGTTGCCGATCTGCAGTAAGCTGGTATATTTGCACAGCGGAGATATACGTGTGAGCAGTCAACACGATAAAGGTACAGTCTTTACCGTGGAGCTGCCAGCCTATCATATTGGAAAACAAGCTAAAAGCGAGGATATAACATGAAACGTAACAAGCTTCTGGTAGTTGATGACGAGCATCTTATCCGCTGGTCACTGGAGCAGAATCTAAAAAAGCAGGGATATGAGGTGGTTACGGCTGGTACAGGCGAAGATGCCCTGCGTCTGGTGCGGGAGGAACAGCCCGATCTTGTATTGCTTGATATCCAGCTTCCAGGAATCAGCGGCATCGATGTGCTTGAAAAGATTAAAGATTATGATGAGGATATCATTGTTGTCATGGTCACGGCACACGGCGGGCTTGAAACAGCGGTCAACGCCATGCGTCTGGGCGCCTACGATTACATCAGCAAGCCCTTCAATCTGGATGAGTTGTCGATCGTTGTCAGAAAAGCCCTCGAATCATCCGACCTGAAGCAGGAGGTCGTTCGACTGCGGACGGAGGCCAAGAAATCAGCTCCGAACATTATCGGCGAAAGCCGGCAGATGAAGTACCTGATGGAAGTGCTTGAAAAGGTTGCCAGAAGCGAAGCATCGACTGTGCTGGTTCAGGGAGAATCCGGTACTGGCAAGGAGCTGGTGGCTAAATGGGTTCACTACAGTTCCAACAGGGCTGAGAAGCCTTTTATTGCAATCAACTGCGCTGCGGTTCCTGCCACCCTGCTGGAAAGCGAGCTGTTCGGCCATGAAAAAGGGGCCTTTACAGATGCCAAGGTCACCAAAAAAGGTCTGTTTGAGCTGGCTGACGGCGGTACGGTCTTTCTGGATGAAATCGGTGATATGGAAATGGGCATGCAGGCCAAGCTGCTCCGTTTTCTTGAAGACCGTTCCTTCCGCAGGATCGGTGGCGGGCGTGTCTATACCGTTGATGTCAGGATCATATCTGCTACAAACAAAGACCTGCAGAAGTCAATCGAAGAAAAATCATTCAGAAACGATCTCTACTACCGCTTACAGGTTATTCCGATCTTCCTCCCGTCGCTTCGCGAACGTAAGGAGGACATTATACCGCTGGCGACACACTTCATCAATCTGTACAACAAGGATTTCAATAAAAAAGTCCAGGGAATCGCAGGGATGGCTGAACGGATGATGCTGGACTACAGCTGGCCCGGCAATGTGCGGGAGCTGAAAAATGTGATTGAAAGAGCCATAATTCTTGGTAATGACGAAACCTTGCTGTTGGAACATCTGCCGCTTGAAATTGTTGCCAAGGCATCTCCGCAGGCCGGGGCTCCCATGTCAGCTTTCCGTCTGCCGCCCGAAGGGATTGATATCGAAGAGGTTGAGAAAGAGTTAATTCGCCAGGCTTTAGAGATAACGGAGTGGAATCAGTCAAAAGCGGCCAAAAAACTTAGTCTTGGAATTGACGCCTTCAGATACAGGATGAAGAAATTTGGATATTTAAAATGAGAAAATGTAAAATTTACTAATTAAATTGAGCAATCAGTTTTTCAGGAAGCTTCCCCTAGTTTTTTAATAGAAAATTGATTGGCACCCCTATTGCAAAAGTTTTCCTGAGTGAATTTAGGGATCATGTCCCGTAATTAGAAGATTATAGATAATCTCCAACGATAACGGAGGCTTACAAATGGTACGCCGTATTCAGAAATTTGCATGTTTATCCATTGCCATGGTGTTGGCAGCGGTCATTTCACGCCCAGTATCGGTTTTTGCCGCCACAACACCTGTGGTCAAAATTTTGAATCCCGTTTCACAGGGGTTGCGTGCACCGGTTAGTGCCGCACTGGATTCCGCTGGTAATTACTATGTTGCCGATCCGAGAAACGGCGGGGTTGTGAAATTTAGTCCCTACGGAGCGCTGCTCAAAATCATTAAGACAGCCGGAGTGCCTCAGTCGGTTGCAGTGGCACAGGATGGGAAATTGCTGGTAAGTCTGGGAGAATCGGTAGCCGTATTGAACCAAGATGGGAGCGAAGCCGGAAAGCTTTCCAATTCATCCGGGCCCTTCAAGTTCAATATCGCCAACGGGATTGCAGTGGACGACGTTACCGGTTTTATCAATGTTGTTGACAGTGGATCTTCAGAAGTAGTTGTTTTTACGGCGTCTGGCATGTTCAGCAGCAGGTTTGGCGTCCGTGGGTCGGCCGCTGGTCAGTTGTCCATGCCTACCGGCATAGCCTTTGAGAAGAAATCAAGGCAGTTGGCTGTTGCTGATACCAATAACAACAGGATTCAGTTTTACAGTGTGGATGGAGTATGGCAAAAGAGTATCGGATCGATTGGAAGTGGACCGCTCAAGTTTGTTTCTCCGCAGGGTGTTGCTTTTGAATACAGCAAAGACTCATCTGCAGCTCTTACGAGAATGTATGTTGTAGATACCTTTCAATCGAACGTCCAAGTTATCGATCCTGCCGGTGCCGGAACAGCCCTGTATTTCGCGGGAACAAATCCTCTGGACAATTATATAGGGAGCTACGGCAAAGCCAATGGCCAGCTTATGGTTCCTTCCGGTGTGCTCTTCGATCAGAAGAACGGTCGTCTTCTTGTTGTGAACGGCTTTGGCAATATTACTGTATATGGTATTGACGGTGGTAGCAGTCCGGTGGATTCCACTCCTCCGACCCTGAGTATTGACCCGGTGTTGGCCACAGTGTTTATTCCAAATATTACCATCAGCGGTTCGGTGGGCGCTGGTGCCACTGTTGCTGTCACGACCGGCTCTACTACAATAGCAGGCCCGGTGGTCTACACATCGGCAACCACCTGGAAATGTGATATCAGTGGGCTCATTGCCGGCGCCAACGTGATTTCAGTTACTGCTTCGGATGCATTCGGAAACACGACTCCAGCGCAGTCTGTGAGTGTGATGTATCTGCAGCCCGCACCTTCACTGACCGTCGCCTCCACGGTGCCGGCATTCACAAATGTAGCAAGTCTGGTTGTGACCGGAACAGTTGATGCCGATGCAGCGGTAAAAGTAACCAACAACAAGACATCAGTAAGCGGTCCTGCAACAGTTATCGGTAATACCTGGTCATACTCTGTGATGCTAACTGAAGGCCTGAATGGCCTGACTGTTTCCGCGCAGAAAACGATGGGTGCTGCAACTTCGGTTGCGCTGAATGTTACGTTGGATTCGGTAGCACCGGTGTTAACATTGTCGGCGCTTTCTGATGGCAGCTACACAAGCAATCAGGTGCAGAATATATCCGGTACAGTTTCAGATACAAGTGCTGTCAGTGTTATGGTCAACAATATTGCGGCCGATCTTGTGAACGGTGCCTTCAGCGTGCCTGTGACTCTGGTCAGCGGGCTTAATGTGATTGCTGTTGCGGCCACTGATGCGGCCGGTAATAGTTCTTTGCCAGCCAAGATCAGTATCAATTTCGACGCCTCCAAACCAGTTATTTCTATCAGTTCACCGATGGACAATTCATTCACCAACAAGGCCGGTTTGCAGATCAGTGGAACTATCGACAAGGTTGCCACCGTTACAGTTGCAGGCTTGCCTGCGGTCGTTGATGCTTCCAATAACTGGTCCGCCGGTGTTGAACTGAAAAGCGGACTTAACACCGTTGAAGTCATTGCTACCGACCTGTATGGCAACACTTCAACAGTTAAGCGCTCCGTAACCCTTGATGCAGTCAAACCGGTTTTATCAGTTGCTTCACCGGCACAGGATGTGGCTGTAAATTCGGCCAATGTTTCGGTTTCCGGTAGTGTTAGTGACGGCACAAACACTTCACTTTCTTACGCGATTAACGGTAAGGTTACTCCGCTTACGGCATCAAACGGAAGTTTCTCATTTAATGTAGACTTTGCCGCCGAGGGGACTTATCCTATTACGATAACAGCAACTGATGCTGCGGGTAATATAACCACTGCCACCCGTAACGTGATATACGACACAACGCCGCCCACGTTAACCGTAGATGCCGCGTCCGGCGTTGCTCCTGCAACTCTTAATGGTACAGTAGAAGCGGATGCTAGCGTTGTTGTTAAAGAGGGCGCTAATGTCATAGGAAAGGTAACAGCGGCCGGCGGCACCTGGAGCGCCGACCTGTCCGGTATTAATTACAATCCCGATCTCTTGAGTGTAGTAGCAACTGATGCTGCCGGTAACATTTCGATAAAAACCCTAACCTACGCCTATCCTGACGGGGATATTGATGGTGACGGCAAGGTAACTATTGCTGACGCACTTCGTGCCATACGGCTGTTCGTAAATAAAACGACTCCTACTGCCCAGGAGTTGGCTCACGGAGACATTGGACCGCTTCTGAGCGGAAAACCAAATCCGAATGGCAAGATTGATATCGTTGATGCTATTCTGATTCTGCGCAAGGCTGTTGGTGCACAAAGCTGGTAACTATTAATTTATATTCCTATAGCTGCAGTAAAAAGGGATTAGCCATGAGAATAATTGTATCACTAGCATTAATTGTAGGCGTGGCGCTTGGTATCGGCTCTGCTGTACATGCAGCCGGCAATGTAAGATTTACCAAACACAACATGTCTAACAACCAGGATGCGTCATCCGGTCTTACGCAGGCTCAACGCCGTATTTATAGCACCGGGCAGGACCAAGTCTGCATCTTCTGTCACACCCCTCACAACGCCCAGCCGGCTGCTCCGTTGTGGAATAAAGTTATGCCGACCCAAACCTTCAAATTCTATTCATCCGGTACATTGTCCAATATTGCAAAAGCAGCAACTCTCCCGGCCGGATCTGTCTCCCTGCTCTGTCTTAGCTGCCATGACGGAAAAACAGCCATCAACGTACTCCACAATGCATCCAACACATCCACTCTTGCCACCAATGGTATTGATAAGTTGGTTGATATTGGTGGTAATTTTAACAACTCGGAATTTTCTATTACTGACCTTGGAACGGGCGGTATGAGTCTCGGTGTATATGACTCCTTTGGTCCGAACCCTGCCAATATCGGGCGGACTGCCGGTGATGCGTTAGCTGGAACCAACCTTACGGATGATCACCCGATCGGGTTTAATTATGGTGCAGTGCAGGCCGCCAATCCGACCAAGCTTAACGTTGTTGCTGGCGCTTCCCCTGTAAAATTCTTCAGTGGGAGAATGGAATGTTCAACCTGCCATGATCCACATGTGAACTACAATGTACAGGGGGGCGGAGATACTACGTTGAAGCCATTCCTTGTAATGAACAATGCGGGTAGCGCCTTGTGTCTTACCTGCCACAACAAATAGACTTCTTCATGCTATTTCAGGAGCGTGCTATGAGCAAATTAGCCACCAGATTTTTAATTATCGCCTTATTGGTATGTATGCCATGCGCAGCCTTCGCGTTGCCGGGCGTACATAACACCACCCCGGGTGGTTTTAAGTGCTCAACTTGCCATAATGCCAGTTCCTCAATTGGAGCTTCATCTTACAATAACACCTGTACTTCCTGTCACCGACCAGGTGGTACTTCACCATTTGGTAGCACTTCAGTTACGGTACAGAATCAGTTCAGCCCCGGAGATTTTGCCAATCCATACGGTACCTATACCGGCGCTGTTCCCGGCAGATCCTACCAGACATCCCACAAATGGACAGGCTCAGACGTCGTTCCGCAGGCGGGTGCCTTGGCGCCAACCGACCCGTACAACACTTCCACCGGCAGCCTGGATACAACAAAAGGTATGAATAAGACTTCGTTGGTCGGTAGTGTTACCTGCGTCCGTTGCCATAACGTTCATGGTGACTCGGCCCTTACTTCGGCCAATCCGCCTTATCTGCGCTCAATAAATGACAAAGATCAGATGTGCCGCGACTGCCATCGCGATCGTGACAAGACATCACATACATATGGTACTCATGCAGTTGGTGTTACGTACACATCCGCCAAAGTAAAAGCAGCAAATGCCGGTGCAGTAAAAGTCTACAACACGCTACCGCTTACCAACCCTCTAAATACTACAGCACAAACCAAACTCATCAATGGAGTACTGCTCTGTTCAAGCTGCCACGGTGTGCACTACTCGGATTCAAACAGCCGGTCATTTGATAATCGCTCAAGTGCCATTCTCGGCAGGTTGTCGACTTCCAGAGGTTTTCTGCTGAGAGTTGATGCCCGTGGCAAAGCTGCCAATGATGTCAATATATGTACCAACTGTCATATTGCCAAGTCGGCCCATAATGGATCCAACCAGAACGTTCAGTGTAACGACTGTCACTCCGGTCATGTTGAGTACGATGCAAATGCCGCTACTGCCGATGAAAGACTGCCTAACCAATACCTTATCCGTCGGTATATGAACATCAGTACCGCCTATGGCGCAGTGCGAAATGTCCGTGTATTCTTCCGGGCCAGCAGTGCGTCGGTTCATGACAAATATACACTGGGCGCCGCCGGCGATCCGAAAACCCAGCCAAACAAGGGGTACGGTGTCTGCCAGGCCTGCCACTTTGAAACCTCGAAGTATGCAAACGAGCACTATGTCGGCGGCGTATCATCCGGCGGCATAAAGGCTGACCATGCCGTATGTAACTCCTGTCACGCACATACCGACGGATCCGCAACTGGCGGCAACTCCTTTGCCGGTGGATGTAATACCTGTCACGGTTTCCCCCCCAAAGCCAACGTATCCGGTGGTGGTGCCGGTAACGGTTTTGCCGTATACTCCACAAATGTAGCTCCGACACACAGACCTTACAATACTTCTCCAAACGCTAAAAATGAAGCGACCGCTCCGCACGCAACCCATGCCGGCGGTACGGTCTACTCATATGGCTGCAATGACTGCCACAATGATTATACTCTTACTCATAAAAATGGTAACTTCCAGAATGTGTTTGTAACTGCTAAAGGCCCGATACCTGGTACTCTTTCAACTTATGCTGCGGCTGGACTGGGAACCTGCTCGTCTGTGTACTGCCACTCAAACGGAACATCACGTGTAGCCCCTAAATACAAAGTCGTCTCCTGGGGCAGCGGCCTGAACGCCATTACCCCGACTGCCAACCGCTGCGTAGCCTGCCATACCGGTGTGATAACCGGGTTCAATAACCTGTCAACCGGTTCGCACTTCAAGCACGTAAGTGCGATTACATCAACCGGCAAGGCATACACCTGCAACTATTGCCACGCTGGCGTAGTCAGCAGCAATACAACCATATCCAATTATGCCAATCATGTTAACGGTGCAATTGATGTAGCACTTACCGGCACATTTGGATCACTTGCAGTTAACGGTACCTGGGCTGCCGGCCCTGCCACCTGCAGCACATCCTACTGTCACAGTAACGGTGCCGGGGTGTATGCAACCGCTACCTGGACGACCAGAGCGACCGGTCAGTGCGACACCTGTCACAAGACCGCTAACAATGTCGGCGGAATCCTGAACAGCGGCAAACACTTTGCACATCTTTCCAGCAGCTACGGACCGAAACTTAATACAAACGCAAAATGCAGCAGCTGCCATATCTATACCACCGAACTTGCCGCAACCCACGTTGATGGAGTTATAAGTAAGAACGGCGGCGGTGCCGGTGCTACCTGGTGCCAGAGCTGTCATGCCGGTGCCGAGCCGGCCGGCACATTCGCCTGGACCGGATCCGCCCGCATCGACTGTCAGTCCTGTCACAGCGGACGTGGTAACGGTACAACCGACACGCCTGCCAACGTAGCCTGGTCCAGTTTCAACGGCACCGGTGTGCGGGCACCGTATAAAGGTTACTCAACATTTATGAATCGCGGACACGGAAAAGGCGCAACCTACAATACATGCGAAGACTGCCATAATGCCGACAGCGCCCATATCAGCGGTGTTCTTGGAGATAACAACCGCCTGATCTCACAGCTCGGAACCGGCAGCAACAACCTTGAATGTACCTACTGCCATTTTGATGCGGGTAAAGTAACAAATGCATCATTCCGTAATATGAGCTCGCACCTGGGGATTGGTTCATCCTATACTGGCGGCGGTGCTAACAATTACTCCACACGTAGCGCCTGCGATATCTGCCACGATCCACATGGTTCCAGTAATGCTGCCATGGTCCGCAGGTTTATCTCATTCGGAACAGCTGCAGGGTTTGGTAACCTGACCGGCACAGTTACATTCAATACCAAAACCGGTCGGGCTGATTATGTTCAGACGGTTGCTCCATACAGAGGTCTCTGCCAGATCTGCCATACCAAGACAACGACCTTCAAGCGTGGATCAGCCACTGTTACACATAACGGTACATCCGACTGTCTCGGATGCCACGGCCATTCCGGCAAGAGCTACGCCTTCCAGCCGACCGGTGGATGCGGCGGATGCCATGGTTATCCACCTGCAAAACCCGGATTTATCGGCAGCACTAATAACTATGCCAGCTACAAAACTGAAGACTACACCGGCGGCGGTGGTGCTCATACAATACCTGGGCACGTTCCGGCAACTGCAGTTGAAGCACAGGGCTGGGCCAACTGCAATACATGCCACCCCAATACAGGTGCTCACAATACCGGTGGAATACCGGCCAAGATTCAGTTTGTTAACGTAACGACCCAAGATAGTTTCCGGTTCAATACATCCAAGGCTCCGTCTTACACCGGCGACCACTCAACAACAGTCGGTTCGTGTAACAACGTCAGCTGCCACTTCAAGCAGACACCTGTGTGGAATCGCCCCTAGGGCACTTTTGAACGAGGGGTGACTATATGAAAAACTTATTTCCGATAATGGTTAGCTATAAGGAGTCTGATATGAGGAACCGAATGAGCGCGAGATACCTGGGAGTTCTCCTCAAAGGGGTCGTGATCTCACTGCTTGCACCGCTGGTTCTTGTGAGCCTAGCTCAAGCGGCGATTCAGTGCTACGAGTGTCATGGCGGCGCATCGGATTACCGCCCGCTGGATAGCGGCACTTTTGGAACTGCCGGCCGAAATGATGCCACCGGGGCTTTCACCGGTAACCATCAGACTCATATGGGACCTATAACAACCCAATCTAAAGCGGTTGCAGTCTGTGTCACGTGTCATAATCCGGCTGTGAGCACTTCGGGACATCGTGACGGACTTATCGGAATGTCCACCAACATAAACGGTTCCGCCGCCGCTTCAACTTACAGCAAGGGGCCATCATTTGCCCAGACCGCTGTAGTTGCGCCGGGAACCTGCAGTAACGCAAATTGTCACTTTGAAACAACTACGCCACTGTGGGGCACGACGACTCTTTCATCAACCGGTCCAACTACGACAACTTGTAATGTTTGTCATTCCAGCCAGCTTTCCGGTACGCCCACTAAAGCTCATACAACTCACTTGAATTACATCGGTACAACACTAAATGCCTGTGCAAGCTGTCATCCCAATTACAATGCACTTGGCGCCAACGCTTTCTGGCACGCAACCAGTGCCGGACAACGCAGAATTAATATTACATTTGCGGCAGCACCCAATAGCGGTATTGGTACCTACAGCGGCGCGGGTGATTCAACGGCATATCCCAGCTATCTGCCAAGTCAGTCCCCGCTCAGAAGCGGCACCTGTTCTGCAACCCATTGCCACAGTGACGGTCACATTGAAAACGGCTCCGGTCCCGGCTTACAGACGAATACTCCAGGTGCGCCTGCGATGGTAGCATCGTGGGGATCGACCTGGTCCAACTCCCATTGTGCCAATTGCCACGGTGACGGTGTATCAAACGCCTGGCCGACATACACTAATACCGGCGCCGCAACAACGAATGCCAACAGCCACCAGAAACATATGCTTGCTTCCGGTATCGGCTGCCAGAACTGCCACGTAGCCACGACCTCTGACGGCACGACGATTGTCTCCGGCGGCGGCCAGCACATAGATAAATCGGTCCAAGTTGCCTTCAACGCGACGGCCGGTTCAGTTGGTTCTTACGCCTTCAACACCAAGACCTGCTCAGCCACGACCTGTCACGGCAACTCCAGCCCGGCCTGGGGTGGAGCAACCACCTGCGCCAGCTGCCATGAGTCGATGGGCGCCTGGGGCACAAGCACAGACACCTATAACCCTGCTCACCAGAAACACGTACTGGCCACCGGTTATGACTTCTCCTGCCAGAACTGCCACAGCGCTGCAACGACCGGTCATGCTACAGGCCCAGTGACCACCTTCCAGAGTGCGGAAGTCAAATACAACACAACCGGTACCGCTGTTGTCAGTGGCCTGTACGGCAACTCACCGGTCAACTACCGTACATTGCCGTCCATGACGACCAACCCCTACAACGGTGCAGCCAGTGCTACCCCGTGGTACACCGGCAGCACCACAGTCTGGACAACCGACAGCATCAACCCGTCGGTCAAGTACAGCGCCGGTACCTGCGGCAACGTCTACTGCCACTCCAACGCAGCACCGGTTGATGCAGCCAACAGCTATGTCAACGCAACCTGGTCCACCACTCCGATGACCTGCGGCAGCTGCCATGGTGCATCCGGAAGTTCCACCAAGCACGTAAAACATGCTACTACATACAGCATAACCTGCAAGAGCTGCCACGACACGGCGGTATCGAGCAACACGACGATTTCCAACCCATCGATCCACGTCAACGCCGTCAAAGATGTCGCCTTCAACTGGAACTCGATGACGACAGGTACTTATAACAATACAACTGATACCTGTTCGAACATCTACTGCCACAGCCCGGGTACCGCCAATGCGGCACCATTTGCGGCAGCTAACCGTGTAGCCACCTGGACAACCACACTTGGCTGCGACGGCTGCCATCCTGCACTCGGCACCGGTATGACAACGCTTGCCAGCGGCTCTCATACCCGTCACATAACTGACCAGTCACCGGTATTCGGCGCAGCCTTTACCTGCGACAAGTGTCATGCCGCTACCGTATCCAGCAACACTACCATCAGCAACGCTGCTAATCACGTCAACCAGCAGGTCAACGTAAACTTCATCACCACACTGAACCTGAGCGGCCTCGGCACCTACACCGGCTCCGTTGTACCCGGCGCTGCCAACGGCTCCTGTAACAGCGTATACTGCCACAGCGACGGTCACATTGAAAACGGCTCCAACCCTGGTGCCCAGACCAACACCCCCGGCGTAGCTGCTCTGGCAATCACCTGGGGTACACCATGGACAACAGCCCAGCGTTGTGCTGCCTGCCACGGTGACGGTGTATCAAACGCCTGGCCGACATACACTAATACCGGCGCCGCAACAACGAATGCCAACAGCCACCAGAAACATATGCTTGCTTCCGGTATCGGCTGCCAGAACTGCCACGTAGCCACGACCTCTGACGGCACGACGATTGTCTCCGGCGGCGGCCAGCACATAGATAAATCGGTCCAAGTTGCCTTCAACGCGACGGCCGGTTCAGTTGGTTCTTACGCCTTCAACACCAAGACCTGCTCAGCCACGACCTGTCACGGCAACTCCAGCCCGGCCTGGGGTGGAGCAACCACCTGCGCCAGCTGCCATGAGTCGATGGGCGCCTGGGGCACAAGCACAGACACCTATAACCCTGCTCACCAGAAACACGTACTGGCCACCGGTTATGACTTCTCCTGCCAGAACTGCCACAGCGCTGCAACGACCGGTCATGCTACAGGCCCAGTGACCACCTTCCAGAGTGCGGAAGTCAAATACAACACAACCGGTACCGCTGTTGTCAGTGGCCTGTACGGCAACTCACCGGTCAACTACCGTACATTGCCGTCCATGACGACCAACCCCTACAACGGTGCAGCCAGTGCTACCCCGTGGTACACCGGCAGCACCACAGTCTGGACAACCGACAGCATCAACCCGTCGGTCAAGTACAGCGCCGGTACCTGCGGCAACATCTACTGCCACTCCAACGCAGCACCGGTCGGCGGTATAAATACCTATGTGAATACAGCCTGGTCCACCACTCCGATGACCTGTAACAGTTGTCATAACATCGGTACCAGCGGTTCGGCACGTCACACGATTCATGCCACGACCTACGGCTTTACCTGCAAGAGCTGCCACGACACGGCGGTATCGAGCAACACGACGATTTCTAACGCATCGATCCACGTCAACGCCGTCAAGGATGTTGCCTTCAACTATAACAGCCTGACAACAGGTACTTACAATAATGGTACCGCCGCCTGCAGCAATATCTACTGCCACAGTCCGGGAACAGCGAACGTTGCACCGTTTGCTGCACCAGTCGCCGCTGTGACCTGGACAACGACTATCGGCTGCGATGGTTGCCACGGCACTTTCGGTGCTGGCTTAACTTCAATAGCCAGTAGGGCGCATCCGAAGCATATCGCTGCCGGTTATACCTGTGATGAATGCCATAACGCCACGGCCGCCACCAACACAACCTTCAGCAGTATTGGCAACCATGTCAACTTCCAGGTGAACGTCCAGTTCAATGCAGCTGCTGCATTGACAACCGCCACCTACATGGGTACCACTGCCAGTGGTACCGCTATGGTATCTAAAGCTCCTGGCTCCACAACAGGAACCTGTACCGGCACCTGCCACGGCAGCAACTCCGGCAACTGGGGCACTGTTTCAACCCAGGCCACCTGCGTGACCTGCCACGGCGTGGCAGGAGCAACCCAGGCGATGTACTCAGCCAATAATAACCTTGCAGCACCCGGTTATATGGCCTCCGGCGTCAACACTGCCGGTTCCTTGGGCGTAATCACCGGTAATGTATCGAACGATTCTAAAGTTGGTGCTCACGATGTCCATCTGCGCGGTCTGGGCGGCTACTCCGGTCCTGCCGGTACTTCGGTAAGTGCGGCCTGTAATGATTGTCATGCCGTCACTGCTCTTGGTGATACCGGTCACATGAACGGTTCCTCAACCCTGACCTTCAGCAGTCTGGCCCGTAACCTGGGTACGTACACAACCACTGCCGGTACACTTGTTTCCACTTACGGCGCACCTAACTGCTCCAATGTGTACTGCCACGGTGGCGCCTTCCCGGCTGCTATCCGCGGGTCCGGATGGAATACCATTTCATGGGTTGACGGTACTTATTTGGCCAACCCGGCTTCGTCTGCCAATATTAACGATTGCAACAAGTGTCATCAGACACCGCCAACCGCTTCTACCAGATATGCACATGGCGGTTTGACTACAACCAACTTCACAGCCACCAGCTGCAACGGCTGCCATAACCACAACGGAGGCAATGATATCCGCCACAACAACGGTATTCTGGAAGCTGCTGGTCAGTGCGACAGCTGTCATAACTACGACCTTAATGCCGGTGGTACATGGGGCAGCACCAACTATGGTAGTTTCGGAGAAGGAAGCGGCGCTCACGCCAAGCATATTCCATATCTGAAGGCACGTTACGGCGTTTCTCTGATTTCGACGCTTGACCAGTTCAGTGCAACGACTGTTTCCAATGCGGTTCAGAAGGTGTGCGGTGCCTGCCATACAGTAAACGGTGCTCACCACTCAATGGCCTTGACAACCAACGTCCGTCAGATTACTTTTGGCGAAAGCACCCAATACCAGTTTGGTGGTTCAATTCCGACCTATAACGGCAGCTCTATCACAAACAATGCTACCAAGCAGAAATCCTGTTCCAACATTGACTGCCATTACAAAACCTCGCCGGCCTGGCCATAAACATGATGCGAGGGGGGGGAAATACTATGTCCTACAAAGTTATTATTTCACGTAATGGTGGTGGATACATGAGGAGTAGAGCGATGAAATTTATGGTTGGTGTGGTAGCGGCTGCAGTAGGTTTGGTGTCACTGCATGGTTTAGGTGTGCCTGATGTGCAGGCTGCAGCCATAACCAATTGTAACGGTTGTCATGGTTATCCGTCGCCTATCGGCACCTATGCCGACGGTAGTGCGCGTAACACCCCCAATGGACAGTTTCCGGGGACTCACAATACTCACGTGAACGGAGTTTCGACGACCGCCGGCCCGTATTTCTACACCTGCGACAAGTGCCATATTGCGCCGAATTCCACATCAACGATCAACAATGCCCACCAGACCGGTTTCATCAACATTGCCAACCCGATCAACAGCAACACCGGCGCCAGCTACGGTGGCATAGGTTCCTGGGCCCGTACCAATTCTCCGACATTCAGAACCTGTTCGAATGTCTACTGCCATTCCGACGGTACCGGAGTTGCTACCGGCGTGGTTACCACGAATGTTTCCCCGCTGTGGGGTACGGTAGCCTCCGGTTGCGGCACCTGCCACAATGCCACCGGGCCGAATCAGCCAAACATACGGCATAATGCTGGTTTATCAACTGCGTCCGCTGGTTGGGCAAATCCGGAAAATGCCAGCGGAAATTCAGATAACCTTTATGCCACCTATAACACTAACTCACAGGCGTGGCTGATTGCCAGAAACTTCGGCTGGAACACGGCAGATGTTGCTCCAGGAGATACAATCAATGGATTTGGTGTCGTAGTAGATGGATGGGGCTCTTCCGGTACAGCTGCTGACCGTACGGTGAACGTTGGTTTGAGTAAAAATGGAGGCACGACAATAATCGGCACCATGTCACTGCAAATGTCGACATTAGATAACATGAACGTTGCCGGCGGGCCTACCAGCAAATTTGGTGGCACGTGGGTGCCTGCAGATGTCTGGAATACATTTGCAGTTATGATTCAAAAGAGCAGCAACGTGGTTGCACCTATCATAATAGATACGGTCAAGGTTGTTATCTACACCGACCATTCACCCAAAATGAACAGTCACCTGTCTCATACGTCACCGTCGTGTGATACCTGTCACCACGCGACGGTGTCATCAAGTACGACAATATCCAATTATACCAACCATAACGACGGTAATTACGATCTGCAGGCCGATGGAGCTATTGCAACGTTTGCCTACACCTACGCCGCCAATGGCAGCAAATGCTCGAATATAAGCTGCCACGGCAATGCCACCTGGGGCGCTTCTGCATTTGATTGCGTCAGCTGTCACAACCAGACTCAGCCGATCTCCAAAGGTCCGCTGGCCGGTCAATCACGCCGTAATGTCTCTGGCGAGTTTTTAAGTACCTGGTCACACGCCCGCTCCAATAACCGTGTTGTCACCAAGGCCATGTGCGTAGTCTGCCATATGGAAGGTAATCCTGCTTCAGGTTCACAGGATGGAACGTATCATGGTAATGGACTTGTTGATTTGCGTGATCCGGATACTGGCGCACAGATACGGCAGGTCAGGTGGATACAATCTACTATCTCACAAGGTGGAGGGTGGTACACCAGCGACGATGGAACTGTCGATGGTTTTAGCACCTTTGCCAGGTTTATCCGCAACATCACGACGAGCTCACTTGAACCGTGGGTACAGGCCGTTCAGATCAATATGTGCCTGAAGTGCCACGATTACAATGGCGCCATGAGCACTTTGGCCCGCGTGGGCGGAAATTCGACATCTGCTCTACAGCCGTTTAACGTTCTCATCACGCATTGGAATTCTACAGCTGCTATGTCCTCAATGGGTAATCATACCAACGGGTCCGGCAACGTTGTTAACGTCAAATACAGCTTTATTACGACCAATGCCTCATATCACCCGGTTATGGGTAAATCCAACAACGCCTCGACCGCAACTGGTCGCATGGTTGCGCCGTGGAACAGTATTGGCAAGATTTTTGGCACAAATACACAGTACGGCTACCTGATGTCCTGTTGGGATTGCCATGCCCAGCCAGGCGCCAGCGGCATCCTGACCTTCTCGGTTACCGCCCATGGCGCGGCAGCCACTCTGCGAAGTCCGATTCGGGCTAACAGCACTACCCCCGCCGGCAACCTTTGCCTCGTCTGTCATGTGCAGCAATATGAGACTTCTATGACTGCATCCGGACATCATGGTGCTGTGGCGGGCATGCAGACCAGCGCAATGGCTGGTGGTTCCGACCCAGCTATGTCGTCATTCGGTGGTAGATGCTACTACTGTCACGGCGTCGGGTTTGGTGTCAGCAGCATCGGAGTAAACGGTTCCGGCACGTTAAATGATGCCTTGACTCGGCCGCTGCGTGCACAGGACGCCCACGGCTTTAATGACCGCTATGCGAATAGTCCCGGCTCACGTTGGAATTCCGGAACGCGGCCGTATGCGTTCTTCCGCAACGTTCTTACCAACTGGCGGCCGGCTCGCTCACCGGAAACTGCCAACAACACCGGTGGTATCTGCACCGGCATTACCGGCCGGACCTGTGACAACAATATGGGCGGCACAGCTGGCTATACTCCGGGTGGTGTGTTCTAACCATCCGGGCACCGCATCAGCAGGTATTTCAACCAAGACCCCGTCATCCGGCGGGGTCTTGCTGTTTTGCGGTTTACTAACTGTAAAATGTTGTGAAGGGAGTTACTAGTGAGGATATCGTTCTGTCAGTGCCGGTGTGGTGCGATCAGGTTGAAATAGACGATGGCCGCTACGGCGGCAAGGCCGTCGCGGATCTTTATCTTTTTGCCGCGCTGGTAGGAACGGCTGTTGTACGAAACCCCTGTTTCAATTATCCTGAAGCCTATGCGGGCTATCAGGGCGGTTATTTCCGGTTCGATGGCATAGCGGTTCGAGGTCAGATGGGGGAGGATGGCATCTATCACCGGGCGGGTCAGCATTTTATAGCAGGTTTCCAGGTCGGTCAGCCGCAGGCCGCTGCATACATTGGACAATACCGTCAGCAGACGGTTTCCGGACTTGTGCAGCCAGTTCAGCCATTTCTGATCATGGGGGGGCAGGAAGCGTGAGCCATAGACGGCGTCGGCATCTCCCCGCAGGATCGGTTCAAGCAGCCTGATATAATCTGCGGGATTGTATTCCAGATCGCCATCCTGGATGATGGCAATATCTCCCTGCGCTGCTGCCAGTCCACGCCTGACCGAATACCCTTTGCCACGGTTGGTGTCGTTATGAAGAATTTTCGCACCTTGACCGACGGTGGCCAGAAACTCACGGGTTCCATCATCGGAACAGTCGTCGATGATGATAATTTCCCGCTCTATGGCCGCTGGCAGCTCCACTTTTGCAATCAGGGCAAGCAGAGGTTCCAGAGTGTATATCTCATTATAAACCGGCAGTATGATCGAAAGAAGCATCCAGGTTTTCTCCGTACTCACTCTATGACGGATGAGCGCCGCTCTGTCAAGGGCTAAGGAATCCGCGGAATCTGCTCTGCCGGGATGCTCATGTCTTTAGAATATGTTTTAAACATGGTATAAACGATGCCTACGAATCCTGAATTTGATAGAGGGAACAATGTACTTGAAAGTCAATTGTCTGATGAAACCATCCGCAGCAGCTGTTTTTTTCGTAATGGTCTTTCTGGCACTGGCCGGTTGCGAGCGCAAAAAAGAGGCGACGCCGGCTGCCGATGGAAAAGGTTCGCTCAGCGAGACATTGAAAAATCAGCAGAACGGTGACCTGCCGTTCATGTCGCAGACCCGTCTGCTGGCAACGGTGGGTGAGCGCGACAAGCCGACCGGTGCATTTACCGGTCATGAGCCAAGCAAGCCGCCATCCGCAGCTCCGGATTTCCAGATCGTGGTCAGTGAACGGGGTAACGCTGTGGCTTACAAAGCGATACGAGACGGCAAACAGATTGCGGTTATCAATGGCGCTGCGGGTAAGCCGTTCGAAGCCATAGAGTCGATCGTATTCAGCCCCGATGGCCGGAACTATGCCTATGTTGCCAAGAATAGTGATATCTGGCACCTGGTGTCCAGCGCCAGGGAGGAAATCATGTTTCACCACATCGGCGAACCGGTGTTCAGTCCGGACAGCAGACATATAGCGTTTCAGGCCAGTGCCAACGAAGAGTGGTATATCGTGCTGGACAACAAGCAGAGCGAGGGCGGAAAGTACTCTTACCAGCAGCCGGTGTTCAGCGCCGATTCGACGAAGTTGGCCTTCATCGAGAATATTGACGCTAATAAGGGAAGGCTGCACATCACGGATCGTGACTTCAACAATCTCCAGATTGTTGACGCGGTCAATTCCAAGATTGTACGAAGTCCCGACGGGAAACAGGTTGCCGTCGTTGCCGAAATGAACGGTCGGCAACAGCTTGTGCAGATTGCGTTCGACCGGCCGGATGCCGTGACGAAAGGTACAGTATACGATACGGTCAGCAATGTTGCGTTTTCTCCCGATGGCGTTTCGCTTGCGTATGAGGCGATACGCGGCAAAGAACATTATCTCGTGCTGGACGGCAAAGAGGTGCGGATTAGCGCTGATATGGGGAGGCTGCCTGTCATACGGCCTGATCGAAAGGCGGTCGGCATGGTGTTGCTGGAACCGGTGGGGATGGTGTATCGTCAGGCGTTGATCAGCGCTGCTCCAGAAAAGGGTTATCATGAAATAGAGGCACCGGTCTACAGCAGGGACGGTGCGCAGCATGCCTATGCTGCCAGAAAGGGCAAAGAGTGGTTTGTCGTGGCCAATGGCTCTGAAGGGCCTGCCTTTGACAGAATCGTTTCACCGATGTTCTCACCGGACGGCAGCAGGATGGTGTATCGCGCCCGCAAGGATGGCAAGCGGTTTGTCGTCATTGCTGACAGTTCGGGAAAAACCATCCGTCAGCACCCGGCCTACGAACAGGTCTTTCCGGTCATGTTCAGCCCTGATGGCACTGCGGTGGCCTATGGCGCCAAAGATGGCGTCAAACTGATGTGGATGGTAGAAAAACTGTAACATGACCGGAGATTTTCAGCCTGCAGAACAGAGTGAAGCCGGAGAGATTTACCCGATCGAGCCGCGTTATCACCCGGTCAACAGAGTCGCGAGGAAGGTTTACGATGCGCTGGCATCGGCGAAGCTGGCCATGACTCTGCTGGTCATCATACTGGCCTGCTGTGGTGTTGGCGTGACGGTCTATCGCGGACAGGCGGCCTACCAGCTCATCTTCAACACGCTCTGGTTTAATGCTCTGCTGGTGCTGTTGGTGCTGAACGTCGCCTGCTGTTTCTTCGGGCGGATCTGGGGACGGCGGGTAACGGTCATCTCGTTTGGCATGATCCTGTTCCATCTCAGTTTTGTGACGGTTTTCCTGGGGGTTGTCTACAACAGCCTGTTCTGTTTCAGGGGGGTTGTCAGGCTGACCGAGGGGGAAACGGTCTTTAACGGCGATCCGCAGAATTATGATGCGGTCGATAAGGGGCGGTTTTTCAGCTACTCGCGTCTGAAAGGTGATACATCGCTGATCGCCATGCACGTCGGTTACAAGGATGACGGCAAGGACAAGCGCGTGGCCTATGAAGTCGAGGTCGGAGAGGGTTCGAAGCGGAAGCGCGACATCGTTTACATCACCAGATATCTGGAATATCGCGGCGTCAAATATTTCCGCGACAAGGAGGGGTATGCGATTCTGGTGACGGTGGCGGACAGAAGCGGGAAAGAACTGTTCGGCGCCTATATTCCGCTGCAGAGTTACAAGCAGAAAGATGATTCTTTCCGTTATGCGACCGGCACAAAAGAGGGAGAGACAGCCATCCTTATGCCGCAGGATTCGCCGAATCCCTATTTTTTTCTGCAACTGGCCTATCATCCTTCGAAAATCGTAGAACGGGGCGGGAACGTCGAATTCCTTGTCCGCCCCAATCTGCCTGAAAACGAGCGTAGAGATGACATCGTCATGGCGAAGGGGACCGTGAATGTGGGTACACCATTTGCCGTCGGCGATTATCTGCTGACGGCTCGGGAGGTGCGCTACTGGGTCGGCATGCAGGTGGCTTACGAACCAGGCCAGCCGGTTATCCTGTTTAGCATGTGGGTGGGGTTGGCGGGCATAATCCTCACGACCGGCGGGCGGATGATGAAGGGCCGCAGAAGACTCGCCTGACATGGTGAGATTCCTGTAATTAAGGTGCTGAATTGACTTTATGGTGTATGCGTGTTTTTATATTGTGCAGGTAATTAGCGGATTGAACGTGATGGAGTTTGGTCGCCACTGATTTACAGCTGCATGGCTTTAAGATTTGCATCACAACTTTACTTGATCAGGAGGCCAGATGAAACCTGAGCTGATGATATTTTGGACCACTGTCGGGCTTTACGGCATAAGCACCTTCAGTTACATTTTCGGTCTGATAGCAGAGAAGGAAAAACTCTTTACAATTGGTCTTTATAGCGCTCTGGCAGGTTTCTTTCCTCACGTTACCGTGATTGCCATGCGCTGGTCTGCGACCGGTATCAGCCCGTTCATCTCAACTTCCGAATCGCTGACCCTGGGCGTGTTCATGACGGTGTCGCTGTTTCTGGTATTCCAGTTCATGACCAGGAAAATCCAGCTGTTAGGAGTTTTGGTAATGCCGGTGGCCTTCGTGCTACTGGGGTGGGCCGGCACGCTGATGAAAGAGGTGGCTGCAACCCTGGCGCCGGCCCTGCAGAGCGGTTGGATCTGGGTGCATATCGTCGGCGCTTCGGGCGGTTTTGCCTCTGTGCTGATCGCCGCCGGTCTGGGATTGCTCTATCTTCTCAAGGAGAGAAATTCCGGCGGTATCTATGAAAAGCTGCCCGATCTGCAGATTATGGACAACCTTTCTTACCGATACGTGGCGGGCGGATTTATCATGTACAGTCTGATGATGGTTTCAGGCTGTTTCTGGTCGAATCAGGTCAAGGGTAATTACTGGGGCTGGGATCCGGTCGAAGTCTGGTCCCTGATTTCCTGGCTCACCTACGGTATTTACCTGCACCTGCGGAGTACGTTCGGCTGGCGCGGCAGGAAACTGGCCTGGTACACCCTGATCGCCCTGATTGCCATGATCGTCAGTTACTGGGGCATTCCGTTTACGGTGGAAACGTTCCACAGCGGGTTCAGGATCGAACATTGACATTGGATACTTTCAATACATCGAGGGAACGTGTGAAACAATCAAGCGCTTTTATAATGAGTATATTATTCTGCCTTTGGCTGGCAGGCTGCCAAGGGAAGCCAACTGTTGAAGTCCCGAATGCGCAGACAAAGGTTGTGACCGGTCATGGTGGCACACCGGTGCAGGTGGATGCATCAGCAGCCAATAAGAACGGGACCATTGAGGCCCTGAAAGGGATGAAGCTGACCGAATATCCGGCTAAGACAATCGGCGACGCTTTTGACGGGTATACCCACTTTACCAGCAAGGAGTGGCGGGAAACCCGATTGAAAGGGATGAAGATATACCTCGACTTTTATGGCATGCAGAAAACCGGGGTTCTTTCCGCCAGTAAACAGACATATTCAGAAGGTGTAAATGTAAAATTTGTGATCTACCCCGATGGTACGTTTGCCGTGGTAATGGTTTCCAAAGTGCAGATTCTCTCGGATGGTAAAATGTACGTCTCGCCAATTGAGGATAAGAAGGCGATTCTGGATGCGATTTATGAGAACAAGGCCATTGGCAGGTAGTTGTTAATCTGTCAGTCACACAGATTCCCGGCGCGTATTTCTGAAAAGTTGCGATCTGTGAATATCCAGCCGGTAGTGAGAGCGAAACAGACAGTTTCATGCGGGCGCTAAAAGATTACAACCATAGGTAAGGTGGTTGTCAGACTCATTGATCGTGGGAATCATATTTCCCTAAGGCGATTTATACACATTAAAAAATGAAAATTTTATTGATAAATCCTCCCATCCGCCGAATGATTTCAGCAAATGTACCCGATTTCATCGAAAAGGAACGGGGCACATACCCGCCGCTCGGATTATTGTCAATAGCAGCCTATATTAAGCAACATGCTTCTCCTGCTACGCAAATCATGGTGCTGGACGCCATTCTCGAAGACATGAGCGATCAACAAATCGAAGCCCGTGTGAGAGTTGAAAATCCGGATGTAGTAGGAATTACCACGTTAACATTCACGCTCCCTGATGTGCTTGCTGTTGTTACCATTGTCAAGGCAATTGATAATAACATTGTAACAGTGTTGGGGGGGAGGCATTGCGATATCTACCCGGTTGAGACAGCCGCTCTTGCGGGGGTTGATTTTGTAATCTCGGGGGATGGCGAGGTTGCGTTCGCATGTCTTTTGGATGTGCTGCGCCAACCGGAGAAACAGTCAACACTGCCCGGCCTGACTTTTCTGCGCGAAGGAGCGTTGATTTCAAACCCGCCACAACTTATTGAAGATATTGATGCTCTGCCATTCCCGGCCAGGGATTTGACCGCATATCTCGACTATCGGTTCTTTCTGTCAAAAAAACCCGTTTTCACCACATTGATTACCAGCAGGGGGTGCCCGTACGGATGTACTTTTTGCGACGAATGCTACAGCAGTTTCCGTATCCGCTCGGCCCGGCGGGTTGTGGATGAAATTCTTGACTGCCATCAGCGACTTGGCATCGGCCACTTCTTTATTTTTGATTCCACATTCACCGTTGATCGTCAGCGGGTCATCGATATCTGCAATCTTCTGGTGGAAAATGGCGCCGACATCACCTTTGACATCAGGAGCAGGGTCGATCTTGTCGATGAGGAAATGCTTGCGGCGCTGAAAGACGCCGGTTGCGTCCGGATTCAGTATGGCATTGAATCCGGTAATGATGCAATCCTTGCCGGGATTGAAAAAGGGATATCAGTTGAACAGGTGAAATCAGCGGTTACGCTGACCAAAGCATACGGTTTTGAAATACTGGGTGATTTCATGATCGGTTTGCCTGGAGAGTCTGAACGAGAGATTGCTGACTCCGTTGAGCTGGCCTTGAATTTGCCGCTTGATTTTGTCCAGATTTCGATAGCGGTGCCGTACCCCAAGACGAAGCTTTACGAACAGTTTCTGCTGAAAAATCCATCCGATGATTACTGGCTGGTCTTCAGCCAGACTCCACATGAAGGTTTTCAGCCGCCATACTGGGAGGAAACATTCGATCGCGCGGCATTGAACAATCTTTTAGTACGGGCTTATTGCCGCTTCTATCTCAGGCCTTCATACATGGTGCGGACATTGTGCAAGATAGGTTCAATCTCCGAGGGGTATCACAAGCTCAAGGCCGGTGCAGAACTGATTCTTTCGCTGCTCTTTCGTCCCATGGCAAAAGCTCTTGCTGGCGGCTTTGCGAAAATAACACTTCCTGTTAGTGAGCGCTGACCGGGACTTCAGTTCGCCTGCTTCATAACTGACCTGAACAGCTCCGCGTCCATCGGAGAACAGCGGTTAATGGCCATAAGATCAGTTCTCAGTTTTTTCCTTTCTATCAAATGGTAAATATCAGCAAGTTCATCTCCTCCCCACGACTGGGCATCCAGAATTACCAATGCTCTTTCATCGATTGATTCGAATCGAGACAGTGGCAGGAAGTAGACCCGTCCCGCTTCGAATGCGTGTACAAAGCCGGATGTGGTTGTACGAATATCCGGGCGAAGGGTGCTCTTCTCAAAGCTGATTTCAGGCCAGTATCTGTCCGGCACAATGTGATAGACCGTGCGAACGGCTCCCTGCCGGAGCGATAGAGTGGTAAATGCGTATTCCGCAAAATAGGTACCATGATGTTCCGGGTTGATATGGCGGGCAAAAATGACAAGAACGCGCCCTCGCACCCCATTTGACTGCCACAGGTTATTGATGTCGGAAACAGAGTCAACCTGATGTACCGCGCCCGGAGATACAAAGACTCTGCGATAGGGACCATAGAATAGCGTGAGCAGCAAGACGCCCAGCGTGAATGTCAGGATGCACCAGGTAACCGCGTTCAATCGCCGCATCAGAGTTTCCCCGATATTTTGGCTATTGAGATGATTGGCTGGTAGAAGGAAAGAGGAACCATCCGGGCGGAGGCAAGCGGAAATATATAAAATCCCCAGGCCATAACGCAACAGAGAAAAACAGTGTAGATACGTTTTTCGTGGAGACTCTGTCGTGCCAAAAGTACGACAGCACGGGCTACGGCGAGATAGGCGAACGGAAGCACGACAAGCGAGGAATAGCTGAATATCGGTCGTTTTATCACAAGAAACAGAATGTAGCAGCTGCAAAAAAGGAGAGGGGCCACGAGCTCATGAATTGATTTCTTCCGCAAGGCATGGACACCCAGCAGCAGAAAAGCCGGAATGACGAGGAGGCGAAAGGGGGGGTTGTTTATGAGAAACATGAAGCGGCCGTTTGCACCGTCGGAGTATATCTGTTTGCCGGTTATCAGGGGTTTGACAAACCACTCCCACGGCTTGCCTCCGGCATCGAGCAAGGCCCAGTTGGTGAATTGCTCTATCCTCAAGTTTTGCAGAGTCCAGATGGCGTCAACCTTCATCTGGATGAATTCGAGAAGCGTATAGCCCCGGCCAAACCAGAATATGAAAGAGAGAAGGTAGATGGCAAATGGCAGTAACATCAGATTGAAGGTAAACCCGGATATAAGATGACGGTCCAGAAGACCTCGCTGTTTTGCCCTGTGAATGACAAACAGGGCGACCAGCGGTATGGCAAACACATAATAGGCTTTTGTAGCTATGGTAAGGCCCATGGCAATCCCGGCCAACGGCAGGACGGTTCGCTGTTTCTCGCTGAATTCAAGCATGAAATAGAGATAGAGCAGAAAGAAGAAGGATACGGGGATCTCCATGTGAGTGTTGCGCGATAAATAAATGTGAAAAGGGTCCAGCGTCAGGAGACTGGCAGCGATTAAAGCAACGGCACTGTCGGGATAAAGGCGTACACCGATCAGGTAGAGCACCAGAATTGTGGCGACCCCGAAACATATGTTGCTTATTCTTCTTCCGAGCGGATTTTCGCCGAATACAGAAATTGTCCCGTAGAGAATTATACCGCTTAATGGTGGATTGAACCATTGCTGTGAACCACCAACACCGTATTGTGCCATACTGACAGCGGCAGGGACGTGAATCTCCTCATCACCTATGTAGCCGGAATCTTCAAACGCACCCCACAGGCGGAGAATGGAAGCTAACACCAGAACAGGCACTATTATTTTTAAATTCATCATATATTCGTATCCTGTGTTCCGGTATTTTCCCTGAGTGCATCAACTATCACACCAATAAAGCCAATGGCAATTGATTTCACCTATAATCAAGCAGGTTGATGAACATCGACTCTTTTACGCGTATACTCCATTTTCACTCGATCATTTCTGTAGTTGACAGTGTTGAAATAAAACTGTATACCGATGTCAGCAATGTATATGAAATGTCATTAAGATAGAATTGCCGTACTGGTTTGTTATGATAAACAGAATATACGGAGGTGTTTCTCATGTCTAGAATGTTGGCCGGTAACCGTAGGGGTTTTACGCTCATTGAAGTGATTGTCGTCGCTGCGATTATCGCAATATTGGCCGGAATTCTGGTGCCGATGATTTTCAACCAGATTGATGAGGCCAAAATTACGCGCGCCGCTGCAGATTGCAAATCCATTCAGACGGCGATAATGGCTTTTCGTAAAGATACCGGGAAATGGCCGGCCTATGCCGGCGGGACCTATCCATGTACAACTACAGTGGACGGTATTTTAGCCACTGTATTGACTACCGACGGTGGCAATCAGCCTACGATAGCCGGTGCAGGATGGGACACATCAGGGTCTCTGCGTTTGGCAATTCTGGTGAATGAAGCATCTGCCTGCTATCCCGTGCCCTCGAGTACGACTGTGCCTGGATGGAAAGGGCCTTATGCAAATGCATTTTCTGCTGATCCATGGGGAAATAAATATTACGTAAATGCCAAGGATTTTGAAACACCGGGTGTTCCGGTCTGGGTTATATCAGCAGGTCCGGATGGCATTCTTCAAACTGATAGCACTGCCACTAAAACGCTTGCCGATGACATCGGGATGATTATCAAACAATAATTAGTCGACACCTTTTTCTGAGCATATTCTGATTGCAATGCCGGTTTTATACCGGCATTGCTCGTTTTACCGTATAAAGCACCACCCACAACTTCCGTGTTTTTCTCCATTGTTAGCGTTGCTTTTGTTGCAGGGGGGGGCGGGGCAATCTTAAAATTCAAAATCCATGCATCAGAAAGTCAATGGCTGCAAACAGGGCTGCTCGTTCAGAATCAAGGCTGGTTACTTTGTCTCCACTCTCAGATATTGGATATGCTGCCATTTCAGGAATTGATGCAAAAACTTTTTTACCCTGTATCGTGAATACTGGGCAAAGTTTGGCTATTTCGTATTTTTGCGCATCCAGGCATACAAGCGGTATCATCATGCGGGTCTTGAGATTTTTATGGATCTCATGCTGAACGTCAACCATATATGGAATTTCTTCTGATGTTTCTGCGTCTCTGTTTTTGTAAACATCGAGTTGCGCCATTAAAAACTCCTGAATTTTGAAGCAAAGATTCCATTGCGCTCAATGCGTTCGTTGTAGGCTTCAATACCATCCTTATTCTGTTCCAGCCATTCCTGTTGCTGAATGGTTCGAAGCTTTAACAAAATCGCTTCCTCAAATGTCTCGGACAGATTTATTTTTTTTTCTTTTGCACAGGCCACAAGACTGGCATTTGCTGTCAGATTGACTGATTTTTTTACGGATGAATGCTCGTAAATTTGTGGTTGCATAGAAAACCTCCTGTGTTATTAATGCGCATATATTATCCTCATTGTGAAAAAATACAACTGGTATTCAGCGCAGCGAAGCATCTTTCCGCCCCCAGCCCGAAAAAATAATTGAATAACTGGACCACGCTGCCAAGTTGAATAATGATTTGTTTATAAACAGTTATAGCTTGAAAACATAAAGAGTTTCATATTGTAGATTCAGGAGTTGACAGAATATCAATATCGACTCATAAAGAGTCATCATGAGTCGATATTTTTAGTGAGGTCTGCAATGAGACAAATGACGCTTCGTGACATACCTGATGATGTTGAATCCGTTATTCGTAATGAGGCTGATTTGCGCGGTGTCAGCCTTAACAAGGCCTTTTTGACGGTGCTTACACGTGGTGCCCAGCAAACTCAGCTTGTGCCTGCATCTGTTGAACTCACGAAAGGCAGATTTGCTCGCTTTTGTGGTATCTGGAGTGACGAAGAAGCGACTGCTTTTGATGGTGCAGCAGACAAGCAGCGCAGGATCGATAGCGAGTTGTGGTTGTGAAACGTGTATTGCTTGATACGTCCGCGTATTCATATTTGATGAGAGGCAATGTGGCTGTTTCTGAGATGCTCGACTGTTTTGATGAAGTGTTGCTCTGTACGATTGTTATTGGAGAATTGTTGGCGGGCTTCAAAAAAGGCGACTCTGAAAAGAAAAATATATCCATTCTTAGAGAGTTTCTGTCAGTTGTAGTTGTCAAGACTTGATCTGACACTCGCTCCGTTTTAGGCTGCTGCCTG